>NZ_WQPQ01000070.1:0-476 GCF_018785365.1 Clostridium sp. MCC344
TAATTACCTTCGGTTCCCCCTGTCAGAACCTTTCTCTGATCGGCAACCGCTCCGGCCTTGCCGGGGCAAAATCAAGCCTGTTCTATCAGGCGTTTCGTATCATACAGGAAATGAGGGATGCTACTGATAACCTATATCCAGCTATCGCTGTTTGGGAAAACGTCATGGGAGCGTTTTCTACAAATGACCGGATGGACTTTAGAGCCGTCTTATCCGCCTTCTCGGACACCGAAGTTCCAATGCCTCCTTCGGGAAGATGGGGAAACGCCGGAATGGTGCGAGGGGGAACGCCTGATGTGTGCTGGCGACTCATGGACGCCCAGTATTGGGCAGGCTCCCGAAGGCTGGCACGAAGGCAGCGGATTTTCGTCGTGGCGGATTTTGGAGGCAGACGTGCCGCAGACATACTATTTAAGCCCCGTCCAATGCTCCCACTTCCTCCGCCTTGCGGAGAGGGCGGGCGGGCCGCCGCCGAA
>NZ_WQPQ01000071.1:0-276 GCF_018785365.1 Clostridium sp. MCC344
TTCTGAAATAGTGCGGATAACCTGCATGTTTTCCATTGGAATCTACATATAGTTCTTTCATGGAAAAATCGAGTCCGACGACCTGCCTTATGTTCCTTATTTCCACTGGCTTTTCTTCACAAAAATACAGAAGAGAAACATAATACCGCCCATCAGCTTCCAGACAGACGGATGCACCTTTCAGGCAGGCATCTTTCCGGATCTTACGATGCTGCCGGATCCGGATCCAGCCTGCCTTTGGGAGCTTCAGCTTCCCATCTTTTAACAGGATATTTC
>NZ_WQPQ01000072.1:0-252 GCF_018785365.1 Clostridium sp. MCC344
GGCAAAATATAAGGAAGAATTTCCATGGCTAAAAGAAGTGGACAGCCTTGCTCTGTGCAATGCCCAGCTGCACCTACAGACTGCTTATAAAAACTTTTTCAGGGATCCATCGTTTGGTTTTCCGAGATTCAAGTCAAAAAAGAATCCTGTTAAAAGCTATACCACAAACAGCGTCAATGGAAATATCCTGTTAAAAGATGGGAAGCTGAAGCTCCCAAAGGCAGGCTGGATCCGGATCCGGCAGCATCGTAA
>NZ_WQPQ01000073.1:0-306 GCF_018785365.1 Clostridium sp. MCC344
ACCCGGAAATTCCGAAATTTTTGGGGCTCCAGCTTCGCCCTTCGGCGGCTCTCTGACAGGCTGTGCCTTGAAAACGGGCTGTCCATCGTGGAGAACCCGAAGCCCCGGAGCAAGAGCAAGTATCGGAACTATGGGGAGTGGCAGAAAGACCGGAAAGGGCCGCTTTCCTATCAGGACAGGCTGCGCCTTGCCATTGATACTGCGCTGGCGGAACGCCCCGCTGATCTGGACGAATTTCTCAATTTGATGAAGCGGGCCGGGTATGAGGTCAAGACGGTTCGGGGCGGCGGTATCAGCTTCCGGCTG
>NZ_WQPQ01000074.1:0-694 GCF_018785365.1 Clostridium sp. MCC344
TTTTCCAGAAAAGGAGCTGATGTATGGACTTTATCATCGACGCAATCGTTGAATGGCTGAAAGGTCTGCTCGTCGATGGTATCATGGGAAATCTGGATGGTCTTTTCGATAACGTCAATCAGAGCGTTGGCGAGATCGCCACACAGGTAGGCACGACCCCGGCGGACTGGAACGCCGGGGTCTTTTCCATGATACGACAGATCTCTGAAACTGCCATCCTGCCAATCGCCGGGGTCATCCTCACTTTTGTAATGACTTATGAGCTGATACAGATGCTCATAGAACGCAACAACCTCCATGAAGTTGACACATGGATGTTTTTTAAGTGGGTGTTCAAAACCTTTGTGGCTGTGATGATCCTGACGAACACCTTCAATATCGTGCTGGCGGTCTTTGATGTGAGCCAGCATGTGATACAGCAGTCAGCGGGCATTATCCAGAACGGGACAGAGATCACGCCGGATGTGCTGGACAGTTTGCGGACAGAGCTTGAGGCGATGGAGTTAGGCCCTCTGTTCGGACTCTGGCTCCAGTCCTTCCTGATCCAGCTTACCATGATTGCCTTAAACATCGTGATCTTCGTTATCGTATATGGCCGTATGATTGAAATTTATTGCGCGTCCAGAAGCGCCGCTTTTCATCCAAAGGCGGTGTGCGGGCATTTTGGGAACCCGGCTTTAGCAAGCCGGTAAAG
>NZ_WQPQ01000075.1:0-299 GCF_018785365.1 Clostridium sp. MCC344
ATTCTCTCCTCATCCACCTGTGTCGGTTTACGGTACGGGCACATGATACACAATAGCGGCTTTTCTCGGCAGCTGGAATCAGATGCTTCCCTACTTTAGTTCGGTCCGCGTCACGCCTTTGGCTTGTCAGACGGTTTTGCCTGCCTGACACCTCCTGCGCTTGCCCGGGAATCTGTCCCCCGGTCATCTTATCCCTCTGCGTCCCCACAGTTCTGATACCATGTGGTACAGGAATCTAAACCTGTTGTCCAT
This sequence comes from Clostridium sp. MCC344, assembly GCF_018785365.1. Classification (NCBI taxonomy): domain Bacteria; kingdom Bacillati; phylum Bacillota; class Clostridia; order Eubacteriales; family Clostridiaceae; genus Clostridium; species Clostridium sp. MCC344. The sequence continues at coordinate 253 of NZ_WQPQ01000075.1, forward strand.
CAGCTACGCTTCTCAGCCTTGCCTTAGGCCCCGACTTACCCAGGGCA
>NZ_WQPQ01000076.1:0-1544 GCF_018785365.1 Clostridium sp. MCC344
AGAGATCAGCTCTTTTACGGGCGTAAGGTCGATGTGCAGGATATACCCGTTCAGAGCCATTTTCCGTACATAAGCCCCGGCGTTGGAAATGCCCGCCTCGGCCATCCGCTCATGGATGGCCGCCAGCTCGTCCGGCGTTACCATAACGTGCAGATGGACATTCCGCTTGCGGTTCTCCATCAGCGTTCCAGCTCCCGGCCTTTCCGGCGCTCTTTGGGCTCCTTTACCTTGTCCAGCGGCTTTGCGTCCAGCTCCGGGGGCGTGGGTGGGATGGGCGTATTATTGGGTACGCCGTCGATCATGTTGCAGTTCTGCTCCGTGGAGAGCTCGGCGGTTTTCAGATAGTTGTCTTTTTCGTGCATGGCGTTCCTCCTTTATCGTTCCTCATGGTTTTTATGGCTCCGCTTCTGGCCGGGCTCCTTCGGGGGTTCCTGCCCTCTGGTTCCTTCTTTGAGCCGGGCGGTAATGGATGGGCGCACCCGGTCAGGATTGCCCGGTGCTGGTTTCAGTTCATAATCCTCCATCTGCTTTTCGGTCAGCGGCTTTGCGTAGGTCAGTTCGCCCCATGCCATCAGACTGCCGTCTGCCACAGGACGCCGCCTGTCATCGTCGTAGTTGACGATGGAAAGAGGCTGGTTATCCGGCAGCTTCGGGTAAGTTCCTATGTCCACGAGCCGCTGGGTGGAATAATAGCGGTAAACGCCTTCCGGTCCGAGCTCGGTATGCTTGACCGCCGCATGGTAAAGCTGCTGATAGTTGTCCACCCGGCGGTCAAAGTCCCTCTGCGCCCACGCCTGACTGGTTCCATAGCGACCCCAGTAGTAATCCCGATGGCCGTTTTCCCCCTCGGTAAACTGCCAGGTCACAAAGGGGCTCGGCGCTCCCGGATTATGCCCCAGCGCAAAGCCGTGTCCGGTTTCAAAGGTGGCAGCTTTCAAAATCACATATCCTTGTACTGTCTCCAAGAGATACCTCCTTTCTGTGCCTCGGGCCAACATGCCCCGAAGTGCTGGATGTTACGAAATAAGAGGGCAGACCGGGGAGGAATGTAATAAGATATTCCCACCCCGGAAACACCCTCAAAAAAGCCCGGAATGTCAAGCCTTTGGAGGCGGCAAATCGTAACAGCCGCCCGGCCTTTTCTCCCGCATTTTCCTCATGCGTTCCCGGCTTTTCCGGCGGTTCCCTTCGGCCTTGCAGGCGTCGGAACAGTAGGCTTGACGCCCCTCGGGCAAAAACGCCTTTCCGCAGACCGCACAGGCCCGCAGCTCCGGGGAGATGCCTTCCGTTGTCAGCGCCGCTTGAAGCTCCGGGTTAAGGGGCAGGACAGCCTCACGGAAATAACGGCAGTACGCCCCTGTCCAGCACTTGTGCAGCATATAGCAGGCACAGTCAAGAGGAAGGCACAGGCCGCTTTCCCGGTCATAGTTGGCGCACATCCCCGTGACCAGAGTGCGGATTTTTTTCTTCTCGTCACGGGTCAGCTCCCGGGCGTCCATTTAAGACTTCGGGCCACGATGGCCCGAAGGGCGGGGCTCCACGAT
>NZ_WQPQ01000077.1:0-30321 GCF_018785365.1 Clostridium sp. MCC344
CGGATAAGATAAAGTGGCACCCTTAAGGGTGACGCAAAAAGACGTCCTCCGGTACCCCTTGCGGATAAGATAAAGTGGCATCCTTAAGGGTGACTGAAATAATGTCTGAAAATAACGAATACGGCATTATGTAAGTTAGACGTTTAGATTTCTACACACATTAAGATGTGAAATAATATTTAATATGAAATATAAACGGATAACATGGAGAATATGGCGCGTATTAGAAACAATATATAGACCATATATACGGTGAAAGTGCGTATTAAGTCCAAAAGTGACCAAAAATCCTTATCCGCAAAAAAATATAAGAGAAAGTGACACTCTAAAATCGCATGACTAGTGCATCTGAAATATTGTCTAAAAATAGAAAGTACGGCATTGTATAAGTTTGAAGATTTGGTTTATATGCATAAATAGACATTAAATATTATTTGTCATGGCATATAAATGGACATTGGAGAAAATATAACACGTAGTAGAAACAATAAATAGACCATAAATGCGGCTGATATGCAAATTATTACCAAAAGTGACCAAAAATTGTTATCCGCAAAAAAGTCATTGTACCTCGTGTAACCATTGGCTTCGACTCCACAATTGCAAAAAGCCTTTATCCATGCGGGATAGAGGCTCTTTTTGTGTGCGGGAAGAAAAACGACGCAAAATTTATTTTTCTGTCGGCATACTGACCACAGCACAAAAGAACCGCAAAAGAAGAAAACGATACGATGATCATGACACCAAAGAAAGGAATAATTTGCATGAAAGAAAAGAACGAAAACCGGGACAGCATGGTATATGACCTTGCAGACATTCAGAGAATGCTTAAGATCGGACGCACTGCTTCCTACGATTTTATCGCAAAAGTATATAAGGAAGGAAATCCGTTCCCGGTGTTAAGGGTTGGAAGCATGTATCGAATTCCGAAGGAAAAATTCGATATGTGGCTCTCCGGCAAATAGGAGAACCAGGAGACAATTGCTAAACTGAGTATCAACAAATAGCCATCCTGTGGTATAATAGGACTGGCTATTGTGATTTATGCGCTAAAGGAAATCACATATGGACAATAAAAAGAACAAGGAAAATACAAATCAGAACATTACACCTGTATTTTGGGATGAAAATGACGGGAAATGGCATTTTACGGAGAAGTGCCTGGATTCAGAATTCCAGATTACATACGTCACAAACCCACATACGTTTGAAACGCCGGATGAGGCAATGCAGGCTTACCTGGAAGCGTCAAAGGGATTTTCTGAGAAGATGGACCAGATGAAGATGCAGGAAGCAAAAATTCCGACTTTTGCGGAAGAATTAAAAAACTGGTATCATAACGTATTCCTGCTTACAGCGAGCAATTCATATAGCATTTGTATGGGATATGTGCTGTACCACTTTCTGCTTCCGAACCTTGGTAAAACCGGAGAAAAACCGTTAAACAAAGTAACCTGGATGGATATCGATAAGTTAATTGCCATGACAAGCGATATCTGCTGCACTGCGCAGGCACAGACATATAAGTTCTTCCGGATTTTTTACAATGACATGCGGCTTACAGAGCGTATCCTTGAAAATCCAATGGAAAACGTTACACCACGGAAATTTCAGCAGCCGTTAAAAAACTTTGTGGTTTACACAGAAGATGAGGTAAAAAAACTGTTACGCGCAAGCTGGAAGACCATCCATTTTCTCGAAATCTGTCTGATGCTGCACGGGCTTCGGTATGGGGAAATCCGGGGCCTCCGTTTTACAGATTTTAATAAGAAAGAGCGGACGGTAACAGTCCGAAGGCAGGCTGTGCGCCTCTCAGATGTCGATTATGCAGGTAAAAAAATGCGTATTTCCAGAACGGGAATTGAAATAAAAGCAACGAAAACCGAGGAAAGTGACCGGGTTTTACGAATGCCGGAAATTGTCTTTTCCTTAGCGGAAGAACGCAGAGACTGGCTGGAACTCAGAAAAGAAATCAGAAAAAAGAATAAGAAAGAATGGTCGGATGAGTATGATGGCTATATCTGCATTGCAGATCGGGGAGAGATCAAGTCAGACGCCACCTTAAATGCCGCTTTAAAACGAATCTGTGCGGATGCCGGCATTCCAATCGTCACGACGCACAATCTGCGGCATATTGCGGCAACGATGATGTTTGAATACGGTACGCGTAACCAGGATCATCCGGAAGAAATCCTGCTGCATGTTTCAGAATATCTTGGACATGCCAATATTGGAACTACATTTGATGTCTATACTGCTTATATGGAAGCGGAATCCAGAATCCGCAGTGAACTGGAACACCATATTGACCCAATTCTCTATGCAAAGAAAGAGAGGGGGGCTTTGGTATGAGTAAACAGATATCATTGAAAGCCAACATGGAGGATATTATCGCAAGAGGACCTATTGTGGAATGGAAGTTTCGCGATGGCGTAACACCGGATCATGAGAAATATGCCATCCGTTTCTCCCTTACATTCTCTGACGGTACCATTCTCCCAAAGCAGATTGGCGGCTTCGAGACACAAAGAGACGCCCAGGACAAAAAGAATGAAATCATAGGACAACTGGCGAGAAAGGAATACATCGCAAGCCAGATTCTGGCCGAAAATTTTTATGATTACTGGCTGAATGAGCATATGGTAAAGGTACGGAAGATTAAATACGGCACCTTTGTGTGTTACCGGAACATCATACAAAATTATATTCTGCCCATAATAAACGGTAAGACGATGGATGCAGTAACCAGTGATGACCTCTTAAAGATTCTGGATTCCATGACGCCAGGGCTTTTATCGCCGGCTTACGGAGTCTTTGGCTCTTCTTTCAAGTATGCCAAAAAACACGTTCTGATTAACAAAAATCCTGCTACAAGCGCAATTTCCATAAAGCGCAAGCAGGTATCCAAAAAAGAAGCGAATGAAAGAGCCGCAGCTGCGAATGAACAAGATGGCTGCGGTCATAAAAGCAAAAAAAGAAAATACGCACTTACATCAGAGCAGGCAGGCCAGATGCTTTTGATAGCAAAAAACAAATACCCTGGTCTGTACCTCCCGCTCCTTATCGCCTGTACAACCGGATGCCGAATCAGCGAATTGATCGCTCTGCGTTATCGGGATGTGGATTATAATAAAAAGGTGCTCCATGTTACTGCGCAGGCGGGACGGCCTATAGATATATCCGGGCTTGAAAAAGGCAGCAGGACAAAACAACGTCTCGACACAAAAAGCAGGAACGGAATTCGAGATCTCCCGGTGCCTGATTTTGTATTGGACGAAATAGCCGCAAGCTACAAAAGGTGGACCCAGTCGCCGGAGGCAGAAGGGAAGGATGCAGGCGAGGTGACAATCTGGCATCGGGCGGATGGCACTGCCTATAACCGCCGTTCCTATAAGGATGATTTCAATTCCCTGAAAAAACTTTACGGCCTCCCGGATGATTTTCACTGGCACGATTTGCGTCATGTATACGCAACATTAATGGTCCAGTACCAGGTCAATATCAAAGAACTGGCCGTCGTACTCGGACATTCCAGCGGAATTTTCACGATGCAACACTATGTTGTTCCGAGCCAAAAAGTTTGTGAAGAGGTTCCGGAGTTTGAGGAAATTTTCCTGAATGCCATGCCGGTAAAACTGGAAAATGATGAGATCGTTCTGAAGGAAACCCTGATTTTTGAGGTTCCTGGATTTGACGAATATTCGGAAAATTTGATAAAAAGTTCGACGATAGGAGCTCAAAAAATCGCTTTCGGGAAAGAATATGTTGCGGAAACGCTGGAAATACCGTATAATAATGCGGTCTGATCTGTACATTTAGAGCGGATTTATCCGTAAAATGATGGAAAATCCGAATTGTGCGTATTTCAGAAAAAACTTTTTTTGTCGTAAGAGCGAAAAATATTATGTAAACTGTCCGCGAGGTAAAAACACTTGACAAGAATTTGTGTTTTTACGCTTCCGGAGAAGAACAGAGAAAAAGAACTAAAAAGAACATAAAACAGCGATGAACACATCGCGAAAAAACGTGAGAAATGTAGGTAAAATAAGGCTTTATGAGAAAGTTAGCGTTAAGTGATGAAATTTTATTAACCGTTCAGCAACCCGCCAGATACATCGGCGGGGAAGTGAACTGTGTCATGAAAGATCCGTCCGCTGTGGACATTCGGTTTGCCATGTGTTTCCCGGATGTATACGATATCGGAATGTCCCATCTGGGAATCCAGATTCTTTATGATATGTTTAACAAGTACGAGGACGTGTACTGTGAGCGCGTATACTCCCCGTGGACGGATCTTGATAAGATCATGAGGGAGAAGCATATCCCATTATTTGCCCTTGAGTCCCAGGACCCGGTGAAGGAATTCGATTTCCTTGGAATCACGCTTCAGTACGAGATGTGCTACACGAATATTTTACAGGTGCTGGAGCTTTCCGGCATTCCGCTTCACGCGGAGGATCGTACCTGGGATGATCCGATCGTCATCGGTGGCGGTCCGTGTTCCTACAACCCGGAGCCGATCGCGGTGTTCTTTGATATGTTTTATATCGGAGAGGGAGAAGTCTCCTACCGGAAGCTTCTTGATGTCTACAAGGAGTCCAGAAAGAACGGGGATTCCAGACAGGAGTTCTTGAGAAAGGCAGCGGGAATTCCGGGAATCTATGTTCCGTCCTTATACGAAGTGATATATGAGGAAGACGGCACGATCAGGAGCTTTCTGCCGACAGCGACGGGGGTGCCGGAGAAGGTGGAAAAGCAGCTTGTTATGGAAATGACAGAGTCTGTCTACCCGGAGAAACCGTTGGTTCCGTTTATCAAGGCGACCCAGGACCGCGTGGTTCTCGAGATCATGCGCGGCTGCATCCGCGGCTGTCGTTTCTGTCAGGCGGGAATGATCTACCGTCCGGTCCGCGAGAAGAATGTAGAGCATTTAAAAGAGCTGGCTTATAAGATGTTAAAGAGCACGGGACACGAGGAGATCTCCTTAAGCTCCTTAAGTTCCAGTGACTACAGAAGTCTGGAAGAGCTTGTAACATTCCTGATTGATACCTTCCACGGCAAAGGCGTGAATGTTTCCCTTCCGTCCCTGCGTATCGACGCCTTCTCCCTCGACGTTATGAGCAAGGTGCAGGATGTCAAGAAGAGCAGCCTGACCTTCGCGCCGGAGGCGGGTTCCCAGAGATTGAGAAATGTTATCAATAAAGGACTGACAGAGGAAGATATCTTAAACGGATCCGCACTGGCCTTCCAGGGCGGATGGAACCGTGTAAAGCTCTATTTCATGCTCGGACTTCCGACGGAGACGGTCGAAGATATGGAAGGGATCGCCCTGCTCTCCGAGAAGATCGCGGAGAAGTATTACGAGATCCCGAAGGACCAGAGAAACGGAAAGGTGCAGGTCGTTGCAAGTACCTCCTTCTTTGTTCCGAAGCCATTTACCCCGTTCCAGTGGGCGCAGATGAGCACGAAGGAAGAATTCCTCGGAAAAGCGCGCGTCGTAAACCACAAGATGCATGAGATGTTAAACCACAAGAGCTTAAAGTACAACTGGCATGAGGCGGATGTGACCGTCCTCGAGGGCGTTCTGGCCCGAGGAGACAGGAAGGTTGCCGCTGTCATCGAGGAGGCTTACCGACAGGGTGCACTCTATGATGCGTGGTCTGAGACTTTTAAGAATGATGTCTGGATGAACGCATTTGAGACATGCGGCGTGGATATTGATTTCTACACGACGAGAGCACGTTCCCTCGATGAAGTATTCCCGTGGGATTTCATCGATACCGGTGTGACGAAGGAATTTTTAAAGAGAGAATGGATCAATGCGACGAAAGAGACCGTTACCCCGAACTGCCGGATGAGATGCTCGGGATGCGGCGTGAGAAGATTTGGAGGAGGTGTCTGTTATGAAAATCAGAATTAAGTTTTCCAAGCAGGGAGCGATGAAGTTCATCGGACACCTTGATACGATGCGCTATTTTCAGAAGGTGATGCGCCGCGCGGATGTGGATATCCGCTATTCGGAAGGTTTCTCCCCGCACCAGATCATGTCCTTTGCGGCTCCGCTCGGTGTCGGCCTCACGGGAAGCGGAGAGTACCTCGATATTGAAGTGTTGTCCACGGATTCCTCTGTGGAGATGGTAAAACGTTTAAATGAGACGATGGTCGAGGGCGTGGAGGTCTTAAGCTACCGTCTGCTCCCGGACAATGCGGAGAATGCGATGAGTATCGTCGCAGCCTGTGACTACACGATCGTCCTGAGGGATGATTACGAGAACGGACTCTCCATGACGGCGGAGGAGTTCTATACAGGAATCCTTGATTTCATCGAAAACGGGAACCTGAACATCGTGAAAAAGACGAAAAAAGGCGAGAAGGAAATGGACTTAAAGCCTCTGATCTACAAGGCACACCGCGCGGAGAACGGAGACGGACTGTTCCTTCAGTTATCCTCCGGAAGTGCCGCCAACGTAAAGCCGGAGCTCGTTCTTGAGGCGTACTGCAAGTCCATCGGAAAAGAGTATCCGCAGTTTGCATTCCGCATCAACCGTGAGGAAGTTTACGCGGATGCAGGAGACCATGATTTTGTGACTCTGGAATCCTTCGGGGAAGAAATTGGAGAAAAGATTGGATAAGCTGATCATTACGGCACTGCGCGGGAAGACCGCCGCAGTGCTTTTTGAAAATGGACGTGCCGTCCGGATCGATTTTGAGCCGGAGGCAGCGGAGGAAGAGACGGGGGTCATCTTCGTCGGAAAAGTAAAGAATATCGCAAAGAACATCAACGCGGCGTTCGTGGAGTACCGGCCGGGAGTCAACGGGTTTTACAGCTTGAAGGAGAACAGTTGCCCGCTGTATGCGGACGGGAAGCCGGATCATGGCCCGTTAAAAGCGGGGGATGAGATCCTTGTCCAGGTGGAGCGGTCCGCCGTGAAGACGAAGGACGCAGTCCTCACCTCGAATCTCACACTGACCGGGCAGACGGCAGTGCTCACTGCGGGGAAGAGTTCCCTCGGGATCTCCGCAAAGATCCGCGACAAGGAATGGCGGGAGGCGGCAAAACGCCGCTGGGAAGAGACTTCCCACGGAAACTGCGGTCTCGTCATCCGCACAAACGGGGAGACAGCCGGGCTCGACGCGGTGTTTGCGGAGTTTGAGTCGCTGTTTGAGCGTTACCGGGAGATCTGCAGGATAGCGGCGAGCCGGACATGCTGCAGCGTGCTGTACCGGCCGGAGAGCTTTGCAGTCCGCACGGTTCGGGATCTGAAGATTTCGGAAGATCTTGAGGTTGTTACGGACCTGCCGGAAGTTTATAAGGAACTTCAGGATGCACTGGGAACGGCGGTTCTTCCGGATGCGATTTCCGGTGCATCTCCCAATGCGGCTGGCTCCGGAGAGCACGCCGCAGGCATGGGCGCAGGGAGACCGGTGATCCGGTTTTATGAGGATGAATTTCCACTCACCGCGCTCTATCACCTGGAGACGATCCTGTCGCAGGCGCTCGCGAAGACGGTCTGGCTGAAATCCGGCGGAAATCTTGTGATCGAGCCGACGGAGGCGCTCACGGTGATCGACGTCAATACGGCAAAGAGTGTCTCAAAGAAAACTTCGGAGGAGACGTATCTGAAGACGAATCTGGAGGCGGCGGAGGCGATCGCTGTCCAGCTGAGACTCCGGAATTTCTCCGGGATCATCATCGTTGATTTTATCGACATGAAAGAGGAGGAGAGCCGGAAAGCGCTTCTGGCGGCGATGCGGCGGGCGGTTGCTGCCGATCCCGTAAAGACAGTCCTCGTGGACATGACGCCGTTAGGCCTTGTGGAGCTCACGAGAAAGAAGATCCGGCGGCCGCTGCATGAGCAGGTGCGGGTGTAGACAGAAAGAAGATAACAGTTGGTGAACGGAAAAAAACTTCGCTCTGAATGAAGATATTCACTGGGAGAGCTGGATTTCAGATATGAAGAGAGAGCCCCCGGAGACAGAAAATAAAAATGTAAAAAATTGCGATAAGTTTTAGAATGAAAATCGACAAGAGGTTATAAAGCCTCTGCCGATTTTCTTTTTTTATAGGAAACAGCAGAAAAGAAGAGCGTGCAGAGCGTAAAAACTCTGGCACGCTTATTTTTTTACCATAAAAGCGAATGAGGACGGAAAGGAGCATAGAACATGGCAAAACGAAAGTACAAGCGTCTGCATTACGAGGACAGGCAGACCATAGAGGCTATGAGTAAGCAGGGCAGCAGTGTAAGCGATATTGCAGAGGTGCTGGGAACACATAGGGACACAATTTATAGAGAGTTCAAACGCTGCAACGCCACACTGAAAACCTACACGGCGGCAGCAGGGCAGCAGGCACTATAAACCAGAGAAACAAAAGAGAGGTAAGACGCATGAAAAAAGTAGATTTTAACAAATTGCAGGCAGGCGACTTAGTAGAAGTACCACGCACACAGTTTGCACCTATGCGTAGCGGCTGGAATGGCTGGTTATTCAGTGAGGCAGTAGTAATAAGAAAGGGAGTAGGAAGAAAAAGCAAAAGGAATGTAGTCGTAGTGGAAATGAGAACACCAGCGGGAAAGAACAGCTACGGGACTATAGAGGCTACATTTTACGCAGAGAATGTTTTTACTACGCCAGCAGCAAAGAACGCAAGAAACATTTTGAAGAAATACGGAATAGAGGACGCAGAGAGCTTTTACAAATTCATTGAGCGGGACGACGTAACGGGCTGCGATTGGATAAGGTTTTTGATAGAAAAAGGCTTTTTATTTAATGAGTAGGCGGCAGCAGCCGCCACGAGTGCCGTTAGTTCAGTTGGTTAGAGCAGCCGCCTCATAAGCGGCAAGTCGTGGGTTCAAGTCCCACACGGCACATTGCGTAGCAGGCATGGCGAGCCTGCGGCAGAGGGCAGCAGGCTAATAGCTGCAATCTGTATACCGTGGAAAAATAGCGGCGGTCATACCAGCCAGAAAGTATGTGGACAGTCAACAGGTTTTCAGTTGCTTTTTAATGCGAAAAGCAGCCCGCACGGTAAAACCAAACGCCAGAACAGGAGAGCGGCACACATGGAAAGACAGAGAGCGCCGCCGAAAGGAAGAGAGGCAGAGAATGGCAGCAGAGGCATTGATAGTAGAGGACGCATACCAGAGAGGCTATGCAGATGCCATAGCAGATATGCGAAAGAAAAAAAGAACAGAGGCGGCAGCGGGAGCAGGCAAAGAAAGCCCGCCGCCGATATTTCATTAAGCAGAAAGCCTACGGGCTTGCAATGCTGGCAGTTACCGTGCTGGCGGTATGGGCGACAGAGGGCGACATAACAATAGCGGTTATTACCGTACCGCTGGGGCTTATGTGCCTTTTCAGTAAAAAAATGATGATAGTAGACGACTACTATTTTGCTACAGAAGAGAGGGCAATACATGGACGAAAAAACAATACAGCGTATTAAAAAGCTGCAAGCACTGGCAGAGCGGGGCGTAGGCGGCGAGAAAACGACAGCGCAAAAGAAACTTGCAAAGCTGCTTAAGGATAACGGTATAAATTCCTTAGACGAACTGCAAAAGGAAGAGTATGAATATACGATATTTTCCTACAACGGAAAGCACGAAATAAAACTGCTGCGGCAGTGTATGTATAAGGTCATGGGTGCTAAATCTGACAGAACAGCATACAAGCCATACGGACGGCGGCAGAAAATCGGCATATATTGCACGAAAGCGCAGAAAATCGAAATAGAGTTAGAGTTTGAATTTTATAGAAATGTATTTTATGAGGAATTAAGCACATTTATGGACGCTTTCATACAAGCACAGCAGATTTTCCCAGAAGATGCACCAACAGGAGACTACGACGAATTTAACGAAAGAGATATGAAAATAGCGTTTATGGCTACTGGGATAGAACGGCGTAGCAGGGCTGCAATGATAGAGGAAAGCGAGGCGGGAAATGAGAAAACGAAAACGACAAACAGTTAAGAAACTGATACAGTGCGTAGCCATTATAGCGGCAGGCGTGCTGGCAATCATTTTGTTTATGCTGGCTATCTGGTACAGAGGAAAGAACAGCGAGCCAGTAACAGACGAACAGGTAGCAGCGCAGATGCAGCAGGCAGAGCCGCTGGTTATTGAAACACCAGAGGCAGCCGCAGAGGGCAGCATAAGAGTATACGACTATGACGGCTGCTGTATTTATGCCTACTACGGCAAAATTCAGATAAACAACGACGGTAAGGACGGCAAGGACATTGACGTAGAGGCAATAGGATACTTAGAGGGCTACCAAGAACATAAAGAGGAAAGCGGGGCGGGAGAATGAGCCACAGATATTACAGCCCTTTACGCCCGTTATCACTGGGAACATTTCCAAAGCCGCAGGGAAACGAGATTTTACATATAGAAAATTTTGAGGAACGGCAGAACGTACCAGAGATAGCACGGCAGGCGTGGGGATACATTGAGTATAAAGAGGCGCTTACAGAAATAGAGGCGGCAGCTTATGAGCTGATACCGTCAAACTGCATTTCTGAAATGGAAAACATAGAGGCAAGGAGATAAAAGCAATGAGCGAGGTATATATACGCAGCCAGAATAAAGAAAAGCTGTATAGACTGGGCGGTAATTACGCCAGCGTAGAGTATGGAGAGTACGAGGACATAAAGAAAAAGAGAGGCGGCGCAGAGGCAGACAAAAAGCGCCACGTAATTTGCATAAGTGACGGGTGTTTAGAGGAAATCGGAGAGTATGCCACAAAAGAGCGCTGCTTAGAGGTTCTGGACGAGATACAGAAAGCGTGCGTAAGCTATCTGCTTACGGCTGGCGGTGCAGCCATAGTAAGGGGCGGCATGGACGTACAGCCGTTTGCAGCAGTAATACCGAGGCTGTACGAAATGCCGGAGAAATAGGAGAGGCAGACAGTGACAGTAAAGGAATTTATAGGCACGCTGGAGAGTTCAGACCGCCTGCGCATTATCGAGGGCGGGGCAGACGTTTACGTAGGGTATCTGGCAGCGTTCAAACCGTTTGCAGACCATGAGATAAGCGAGGAATACCGAAAATACAGCGAGCATGAGGTAAAGAAGTTTAGGGCAGTGCCAGAGATAACGCACAGACGCTGGAAAGAGCTGGGGCTTATGAAACCATTAGAGCCAGACCAGACAGCACAGTATAAGTTTAGTGATTTGCAGATGTCGCTTTACTACACCATTTACATATAAGAAAGGAAAGGGCAGGAAGTATGACAAAGAAAAAGCCAGATTTTTTACGGGATTTAGATACTGCAATCATGGACGAGCTTACAGGCGGCGGTATCAAGGGAAATGCAGCGGGACTGGTAGGAACGCTTACACAGATTAAGGAAATTAAGCAGCTATGCGGGCTGCCGTTTTGTGGTTATATGGCAAAGCTGGAAACGGTAAGACCAAGCGGCGTGCCGGACGAGGTAACGGTAGTATTTGCAGAGGACGTACCATACAGGGCTTGCAACGGCATAGAATTTGACGTTATGCAGGAATTTGTAGAGGGCAGCAGGCTTTTACTGACAGGTAAGGCGCAGACGCTTAAGGACTTCCAGAGCGGTAGGCTGCTGGTATATATTCTGGCAGATTTTGTGGCGGTATCGGAAAAGGCATTAGAGCAGGACGAGGCAGCAGTAAGAGGCGTTATAGCGAATAAGCCAACGTACAGAGAAACACCGAGAGGTAAGCGCATTACTGATATTACGGTAAAGGTAAGAAATGAGCTTACAGGCGGCAACTGCTATTTACCGTGCATCTGCTGGCAGGAACAGGCAGACGAGGCGGCGCAGTGGCAGCAGGGCGACACTGTAGAGCTGCTGGGACGGTATCAGAGCCGCCAGTATGAAAAGGTGCTTGACACAGCCACAGGAGAAAGAGAACAGCGCACAGCTTACGAGGTATCAGTACGGCTGATTAGAAGAAAGGAAGAGGCAGAAAATGAGTGTTGAACATATCGGCAAGGGTTATGTAAAAATATGCGTGAGTGAGGAAGAGTTAGAGAACAGCATAGCTGGGCTTAGCCAGTTAAAACCTGTTTTGCAAGCGCAAGTAATGAAAGGGAACGGGAGAAACACAGAGCAGGGGCTTATTGACGCAGCGGAGTTGGGAAAACATTTTGATACAGCGATAGACGCAATGACAATGCTTTTGGCAGGGTTCAAGGAAGAGAGTGAGGCACAGAATGAAAAGTAAAACAATTTTAGGAGCAGACGGTACAACAAAAATGCGGCAGATTACAGTAGGGATACACGGAAAAGGCGGCGAGACAGGCATAAAGGCAGTAATGCTGCTTACAGCTTTGATAAATGATTTAAAGCAGTGCAAGACACCGCAGGAAGTATATGACGGATATTTACAAATTACGGGGTACTGCAAATGCTGCGTTGATTGTGATTTTATTGAAGAAAAAGACGCAGACGAACTGATGCACTTAGCGGCATATCTGGCAGGGAATGAACAGGCACGGACAGAGGCACAACAGAAAGCGGGTAATTAGGTATGAAAAAAGTTTATATATGCAGCCCGTACAGGGCGAAAGACGGCGCAGAGCTGGACAGAAACATAGATTATGCACAGCAGCTGACACGGCAGGCATTAGAGGCGGGCTTAGCGCCTATTACGCCGCATTTATATATGACGCAGTGCATGGACGATAAAAAGCCGGAAGAGCGGGCAAGAGGCATGGCTGCGGGGCTTGCATTGCTGAAAGGCTGCGATTTTGTTATTGCTGGCGTGAAATACGGCATAACAGAGGGAATGGACAGAGAAATACATACAGCAAATATGCTGGGGATTACGGTTATAGATGCAAACCAGATTAAGCGGCATCTGGAATATGAGGAAAAGCGACAGGAGCGGGCGGCAAGCGATTACGCAAAGCTGCACAGCTGCGAGTTTTGCAAGGGCAGCAAATTATATAGCTGCACGGGCTACGATTGCAGAGAGCCGTACAGACAGGCTTATGACTATGCCTTAAGCCGCATAAGAGAGCGGCAGGAAACATGAAAAAATAAAAGCGCCTACGGTGGGGAAACACCATAGGCGCTAAGCTATACAGCTTTGAAATACTATAAAAATTATAAGCTATGTATGGCGCAAAGTCAAGAAAATTAACGGGCAGGCAGCCCGTTTTAACACTTGATAAAAGTATTAACGAACCGACAGAGAGGTAGATATATGCCATACGTAGAGAGGGTAACAAAAGCGGGGAATACGATAGAGATAGAGAGGTACTTTACCAGCAGATACAAAAAGAAAGGTATCAGCAGAGGGGATAAGGTAAAGCCAACAAAAGAAGAGCAGGAGAAAGTAAACACCAGACAGGCAGAGAGAAAGTTAAGGATACTCATAAATGCGAACTATGGCTATGGGGACTACCATTTAGTGCTTGACTATATCCGCAGGAAAGGAGAGCCGGACAGAACGCCGGAGCAGATGCGGCAGGACATAGACGTATTTTTGAGGGAGTGCAGAAAGGAGTACAGAAAAGCAGGGTTAGAGTTCAAATACATACACGTTATGGAGATAGGCAAGAAAGGTGCGAGGCATCACCACCTTGTAGTAAATAAAATTGACACAGAGATTTTACAACGCTGCTGGTATAAGGCATACGAGGGGCATAACAGGGTTAAGGTATTCCCACTGGACGATAGCGGCAACTATGCAGAGCTGGCAAGTTATTTAATCAAGTACACAGGAACGCACAAAAAGGGTACTGACGGAGCATTACAGGGCAAGCGCTGGAATTGTAGCAAGAATTTAGTAAGACCAGAACCAGAGTACCACATAATTTCAGACCGTGAGTATTTCAAGAAAGAACCAAAGGCAATAAAGGGCTATTACGTGGATAAGAACAGCGTGAGCATGGGAGTACATAGCCCAGAGTATTACGGCTACGGGTATTTAAGATACACCTTAGTAAAAATAACAGATAGGGGGGGCTGAAATGCAGATAATCAAGGGCATTGCCATTGCAGCAGTGCTGATAATAGCCGGACTGCTGGCGTTGATTGTGGCAACATATCTGGCGTTTAGAATTGCGGCGGCTATTTCTGAGCAGCAGGAGAGCTGGAAAGACAGCGGCAGCAGAAAGGGCAGAAAACATGATAGAAAAAATTAAATACTGGTTATTCCAGAAAGGCAAGGACTGTAAGCACTGCTGCCTGCGGTGCAGATATTATGATATATGCCGCTGGGACGTACTGGGAAATGCAGGACTACAAAGCGAGGAAACAATAACGCTTTTGGCGATAGAGAACAGCAAGCCGCATAAGGACGGGCTGCTTTTCAGAATTTGCCAGTATGTAGAATTTAAGCAGAGAGCGAGGCGAGAAAATGAGAAACTTTAGACTGGACGACGAAAGCGGGCATCAAGAGGCATTATTTAGCTGGGCTGCATACAGAACAGAGATTATGCCGGAACTGCAATATATGTATCATGTGCCAAACGGCGGCAAACGTGATAAAGCAACAGCAGCGGTGCTTAAGAGGCAGGGCGTAAAGGCTGGCGTGCCGGATATTATGCTACCAGCTGCAAGGGCTGGGTATCATGGGATTTACATAGAGCTTAAGGCAGGCGAGAACACGACGACCAAGAAACAGAAAGAGTGGTTAGAGTATCTGCGGCAGCAGGGCTATTATACCGCCGTCTGCTACGGCTGGCAGCCAGCAGCGCAGCTGATAGAGCAGTATTTATTACATTCAGACGAGCTTACAAAAGAGCAGGAAACAGTAACCATGCGTTAGGGGCGACGCAGGAAAGAGAGGCAAAGAATGAAAACAATAAGCATTTTGAACTTAAAGGGTGGCGTAGCCAAGACCTTTACAGCAGCAAACATGGCGTATGAGCTTTACAGGCGAGGTTATAAGGTGCTGCTGATTGACAACGACAAGCAGGGAAACTTAAGCAAGGCGTACAGCAGATATGATGCAGAGAACGTAGCACCAGTTACAAAGCTGCTGGCTGGGGACTGGGAAAGCGCAGACGAGCTGATACAGCATACAGAGTATGAGGGTATCGACATTGTAACGGCGAACATGTCACTATTTGGGGCTACGTGGAATTTAACCAAAGAGGACAGCGGAAACCAGATAGAGAGATACAAAGCACTGGTATATGCAAAGGTGCAGTATTACGGAGATTGCACCATATATGGCAAGTATGATTACTGCATCATTGATAACCCGCCGGATATTGGGCTTAATGTTGTAAATGCGCTGGCAATTACAGACGAGGTAATAGTACCCGTAAAGGTGGACGAGGACGCTTTAGAGGGGCTGGATATTGTGACAGAGCAGATAGAGGACGCAAAGGCATTTAACCCAGCATTAAAGCTGGCAGGCGTGCTGATTACGTCATACCAGAACACAGACGGCGAGGCAGCAGGCGTAGAGTGGCTGGAACAAAAGACAGATTTTAATATTTTGGGTATTATTCGGTATTCCAAGAAAGTAGCAGAAAATACTTTCATGCGTAAGCCGATTTATGAGTATAGCCCATGCTGCGGAGCGGCGCAGGGGTATAAGAAATTTGTAACAGCGTATACAGGGAAAGCGAGGTAGCGGGCATGGCACATAAAGAGAGATTATGCGCTTACTGGCATTGCCGCAGGACTGGCGGTACGGAGTGCTGGAACTGGGGCGGCAAATTTGCAGGGCAGAAATGCCCGCAAAGCGACGCTTGCGAGTATTGGAGAACGTGCGAAATGTGCAACGGAGTAATGGGACAGTGTAAGAAAAAACAAAGGATTGAGAAAGCGAGGTAGAGAATATGGCAAAGTTTGGCATTAACGACATTCTGAACGCAAAGACGAAAGCAGCAGGGCAGCAGGCGCAGACAGAGGGATACAAAGAAATCTATTTAAGCCCTTACGAGGTAAAGGCAGCACAGGAGAACACGCACCAGAAATTAGAAAACATAGAAGAGCTGGCAGATAGCTTTTTGCACGTAGGACAGGAACAGCCTACAGTATTGGCGAGAGTAAACGGGGAATACCGTATAATCGACGGACACAGACGTAATGCGGCAAATATTTTGAACTTAGAGCGGGGGCATAAGGAGTATGAGAAAGTGCTTTACCGCTTTATGGATATGAGCGAGGCAATGTATGAGCTGCGCTTATTGGCTGGCAACGGATATACGCAGGAACTTACAGCCTATGAAAAAACCAGATTAGTAGAGCGTACCAAAGCGGCGCTTATCAGAGCCAAGGAAGAGGACGGCTTAGAAATACAAGGTAAAATGCGTGATTTAGTGGCGGCTATGATAAACGAGAGCAGCACGAACGTAGCCAGAATGGACGCAATCAACAACAACGCAACGCCGGAGATTAAAGAGCAGCTGAAAGAGGGCAATTTAGGTATCACTGCTGCATACGAGGCAGCCAAACTGGACGAGGACGAACAGAAAGAAATAGCGGAAAAAGCAGCAGCGGGCGAAAATGTGAGGGCAAAGGAAATAGCGGAAAAAGTAGCAGAGAAAAAGGCGGGGGACGATTACGAAACACCGCACCCAGAGAGCATAACGTCTTTGTGCTATTCCTGCCAGAAATACAAGGGCTGCAACGTAAAAACGGGAACGTGCCAGAAATGCGACCAGTACATAAATAAGGCAGAGGCTGAAAAGACAGACGAACAGCGATACAGCGAAGAGCAGGACGCTATAGACCGCCAGACAAAGAAGAAATTGCAGGAGCGGGCAGACGCAGAAAAAATGGAGCATCTGCCAAGCGAGGGAAATACAGAACATAAGCAGCACGAGGTAAAAATAGTGGCATCTTATTACGAGGACGTAGTAAGCGGGAAAAAGAGCTTTGAGCTGCGGAAAAATAACAGAGGCTATAAACAGGGCGACAGCCTTAAAATGCTGGAATTCAAGGACGGCAAGCACACGGGGCGCACGATTGATGCAGATATTATTTATATGCTGGAAGATTACACAGGGCTTACAGAGGGCTACTGTATTTTGGGTATCAGAGTAACAGACTATACGGGTAAGGTGTCCGAAACGGACACGGAAAGCGGGGCAGAACATGAATAGACGGCAGCGGAAAAAGAAGAAAGCACAGGTATTTACAATTATTCTGGGCTGTACGGCGTTTTGTAAGGCAGAGCAATACGAGAAGATGCGGAAAAGCGTAGAATATCAGTTACGAACAGGCAGCGTGGTTATGCTGCCTGCATACTTGCACGTAGAGGCAATCATAAAGCAGCGAGGCGGCAGAAATATTGAGATTAAGCAGGAAAACGGGGTAGTAAATGTTTGAGTATATGGACGGCATAGTAGATGCAGTGAAAGAATTGGGACAGGCAGCAGTAGACGTAGCAGTATTTGTGACGATATGCACAGCAAAAGCGGTGTTGATAATAACAGCGCCAGTATGGATATTGCCGTATGCGATATGGAGAAAGGGGCGTAAGCAGTGAAATACAGACAGTGGAAAAAGAACTACAAGAAAAAGCACGGAGTAAACCCGCCGTTATGGTTGGACAGGAAAAAGCGGCGTAGGTATATAAGAAAACGGGTAAGACGGATTGCGGCAAGTCTGGAAGTAAATGTTGAAATAATAACTAAAGGCTTAGAGGCATCAGTTATGGCAATAAAAAAGAGGCTGATTGAATTACAAGAGAGAATAGTAGCAAGAGAAAGCGAGGCGGTAGAAAATGACTAATATTTTACTGGGAATTATAGCATTGGAATTGCTGGCTATATTTTCAAAGCTGGACAAACTGGAAGAGGGGAGCAGAAAGCATGAATAATGTATCACTTACAGGGCGGCTTACAAGAGAGCCAGAGCTTAGATATGGCGGGCAGGACAATAGCACAGCTATTACCCGCTTTACGCTTGCAGTAGACGACGGGAAAGACACAGATTTTATAAATATTAAGTGTTTCGGGCGTATTGCGGAATGGGTGCAGAAATGGTTAAGCAAAGGCAGCAGGGCAGAGGTTACGGGCAAGATTAAAACGGGCAGCTACGAGAGCCAGCGCACGGGCGGCAAGGTATATTACACAGAGGTTGTGGCAAATAGCGTAGGATTTGGAGAGAGCAAAGCAGAGGCAGAGGCGAGAGGGCAGCAGCTGCCGGAGAGTGACGGGTTTATGAACATACCAGAGGGAGCAGACGAAGAGCTGCCGTTTAATTAACAGAAAGCGAGGTACAGAACATGGAACAGGAAGAAACAAAGACAATGGCGGCGGCAGGGGCAGAAATGCCGCCAGAGGTTGAAAGCTGGGTACAGCTGCACGAAAGCGAATTAACAGAGTTATTGCAGAAACAGGCAAAGGCTGCAATAACGGAACTGAAAAGACAGGAAAAGCAGGAGCAGAAGAAAGAGAAATACCACAACACTTTTACGCTTATGAAATGTTACCGTGATGCAGTTTTCCATATCGAGAACGCCATAAGCGACGGGCAGCAGTTAGAGCTTAAGGGCATGACGGACGAGCAGCAGCGTACATACTTAGAGAGTATCAGACGCACACGCTTTAAGACACTGATAATGACAGCGCATATAGACAAAGCGGTAGAAGAGATAGAGCGCCGCAGAGAGGCAGCGGGCAGAGGCGTAGAATACAAGGCTTTTGAAATGTATTTTATGCAGGGTATGGACTATGCGGAAATTGCAGAGCAGCTGGACACAGGAAAGAATACACCGAGGCGCTGGGTAACGGGCATCATAAACGAGTTGTCAGTATTATTGTGGGGGATTGACGAAGAGAGGGTAAAGTAAGTGTTTGAAAAAATAAAGGCATGGATAAAAAGAAAGCGGGAAACAGCGAGGGAACAGCAGGCAGCAGACAGGCTGATAAAGCATATAGAGCAGGCGTTAGGATTTGAGCTTTACGAGTGGCAGAGGCTATATATAATAACTGGGATATGGCAGCCGCCAGAGGGACGACTGCACGGAAGAACGACAGCATATATATTGCGGCTATTGTTAGACCAGAGTAAGCCACTGCTGCTGTATGAGTTTTCACAAGTGGCAGCGTATGCAGATAACCCATTTATGGAGCGGCAATATCAGCCAGTACCCATGCAGTATGCAGGCTGGTTTAGGCATGAGATAAGGAGCATATACGAGCAGCTAAGAACAGCAGGCGTGCCAGTAAGAGAAATGATAACAGTACAGCAGCGGGTAATATCGTGGTAAAAATGTGGTGTTTACATGGGAAAACAAAAGAGATACAATGGTAGCATGAAATGAGTAGGCGATAGCTTAAGCCATGTGCGGCAGCAGTTGCCTACTCTTTTTCTATTCATTCTTTAGCCTCCACCCAGCGCATGAAACTTAGGGCGCTGGGGAATGAAGAAAGAGAGGGGACAGTATGAAAGCATGGGCTAAGAGTTTTTATTTATCAGCGGCATGGGAAAAAACCAGAGCCGCTTATTTAATGTCACAAGATTATATTTGTGAACGCTGCGGGCAGCCCGCAAAGATAGTGCATCATAAGCGCTGGCTTAACAGAGAGAACATAAACGACATAAGCGTTACGTTATGCTGGGATAACTTAGAGGCGTTGTGCCAAGACTGCCACAACAAGGAACACCACAAACAGGAGAGGCATAAGCGGTATCGGTTCGACGAGAACGGCGGCATACTCCCCCCATATCAGAAAAATAATTAAAGGGGGCGAATACCGAGGGGGATACCCTAAAATTACCCTACGGGCGTGCGCACGGGTGGTGTAGGGGGTGTGGTGCGGCGCAGGAATGGAAAGCGGGGTAAAGGAATGGCAACAAAGAAAGAGAAAACCAAAGAACAGAGGATAAAGACCGAAAAGACCAGACTTAAGGGAATTTTTAAGGACTTAGACGAAAACAAAAGAAAATTAGTAACGCCGCTGATAGAAAAGGCTGCATTTATGAGCATTGAGCTGGACGACTTGCAGGCGAAACTTGAAAAAGACGGCTGGACGAGTGAGTACCAGAACGGGCAGAACCAGTGGGGAACAAAGAAAAGCCCAGAGGCAGAAACCTACATAGCGCTTAGTAAGAACTATGCAGCAGTGATTAAGCAGCTTACGGAATTAGTACCAGCTGCGAAACGAAAGACAAGCAGGCTGGCGGCTTTGCGGGAAGAGTAAGCAATATTGCCGCCTTATCGAAATTATATCTATGAGTACCACGCAAAGATTACAAGCGGCGAAATCATAGCGGGAAAATGGATAAAGAAAATATACGAAATCATTATAAACGGGCTGCAAAAGCAGGAGTATTTTTTTAATGCAAAGGCTGCGAATAAGGCTATACGGTTCATAGAGAACTTTTGCCACCACAGCAAGGGACGTAATGATTTAATCAAGTTGGAGCTATGGCAGAAAGCCATAGTTTCTGTTATTTTTGGCATACAGGACGCAGAAAAAATACGTATTTTCCGTGAAATTTTTATTGTAATTGGCAGAAAAAACGGAAAAAGTTTATTTGCATCTGCGATTATTGCATATATGGCGTACTTAGAGCCAGAGTATGGACAAGAAATATACTGCTTAGCGCCGAAATTAGACCAAGCGGCGCTGGTGTATGACGGATTTTATCAAATGGTACAGGCAGAGGACGAGTTAGCGGAACTGGCAAAGAAACGGCGCAGCGATATTTATATTGCGGAGAGCAACACGGTAATAAAACCGATTGCTTTTAATGCCAAGAAGTCAGACGGATTTAACCCGCAGCTTGTGGTATGTGATGAAATGGCAGCATGGAGCGGGGACGCTGGACTAAAGCAGTATGAGGTTATGAAATCCGCTTTAGGCGCACGTACTCAACCTATGATATTGAGCATAAGCACTGCCGGATATATCAACGACAGTATTTATGATGAACTAATGAAACGTAGCACAAGTTTCTTGAAAGGAAACAGCAAAGAGCGCAGGCTATTACCATTCCTTTACATGATTGATGATGTGGAGAAGTGGAACGACATAGACGAACTGAAAAAGGCTAACCCTAACATGGGCGTATCCGTAAAAGAAAGTTTCTTTATGGACGAGATAGCAGTAGCAGAGGGCAGCTTAAGTAAAAAAGCAGAGTTCCTTACAAAGTATTGCAATATCAAGCAGAACAGCTCTATTGCATGGCTGGAATATCAGACGGTAGAGAACGCCGGAGTAGAAAAGACCTTAGAGGACTTTAGGGACTGCTATGCAGTGGGCGGTATCGACTTAAGCCAGACAACGGACTTAACGGCAGCCAGTGTGGTTATTCAGAAAGACGGTACACTGTATGCGTTTACACAGTTCTTTATGCCACGGGGCAGGCTGGAATACTTACAGGCTACGGACGGCGTGCCGTATGACATATTCGTTAAAAAGGGGCTGATAACCTTAAGCGGCGAGAATTACGTAGATTACCACGACGTTTACGGCTGGTTTACTATGCTGCTGGAAGATTACGGCATACGACCGTTAAAAATCGGCTACGACAGATACAGCGCCCAGTACCTTATTACCGATATGGCAAATTATGGTTTTCACATGGACGACGTTTACCAAGGCGAAAACCTTACACCAGTTATACGGGAGTTTGAGGGCATCATAAAAGACGGCGATTTTAAGATTGCCGACAACAATTTACTAAAGACGCATTTCTTAAATGTTGCGCTTAAGCACAACATGGAAACAAGAAAATTCAGACCTATAAAAATCGAGCAGCGGGCGCATATCGACGGCTTTGTATCTGTCATAGATGCAATGACCGTGCGGCAGAAATACTGGGAAGAGTGCGGCGAGCTGCTTAAAAATGCCGCATAGAAAGGAGTGTAAACGGCATGAAATTTTTAGACTATCTTTTTCATGGCAAAGAATTAAAAGCCATAGGTAATTATTTCAAAATGCTGAACGGATACAGCCCGACGTTTACCAGCTTTAGCGGCGGCGTGTATGAAATGGATTTGACCAGAACGGCTATAAATAATTTTGCCACACATTGCAGCAAGCTAAAGCCGGAGATAGAGGGCAGCGCCCTTAAGTCGCTGGAAAAGACATTGCAGCATAAACCCAACTACTTTATGGATACAACAAAATTTATAAAGCGTCTGGCAACGTATGTAGCGGTGGAACACACCGCTTTTATTATACCTATCGAGGACGAATACGGGCGCTTATGTGGCTGGTATCCGCTGCGGGCTGAACGCTGCGAGGTGGTAGAGAGCGAGAGACAATTATATTTACGGTATCTGTTTGCAAATGGCAGCTATGGAGCTATTGAGTTTGAACGTGTAGGCATTATGACAGACTTTGAATATAAAGACGACCTTTTCGGAGAGGACAACAGCACGCTTGCACCAACTATGCAGTTGATACATACGCAGAATGAGGGAATTATAAACGCTGTAAAAAATTCGGCAAATATCCGCTTTCTGGCAAAGGTGGCAAATATACTGAAACCAGAGGATATAAAGAAAGAGCGGAAACGCTTTACAGAGGATAACTTAAGCGCCGACAACGATAGCGGCATGATTATTTATGATAACAAGTTTAGTGAGCTGAAACAGGTAGAAAGCAAACCGTATACGCCAAACGCATTGCAGATGCAGCACATACAGGAAAATGTATGCACGCATTTTGGCACAAATATGGATATTCTGCAAAATAAATTTGATGAAAATACGTGGAATGCTTACTACGAGGGGAAAATAGAGCCGTTTGCAATACAGCTATCGCTTGTTATGACAAATATGAGCTTTACAGAGAGAGAAAGAGCCTGCGGCAATGCTATTTTCTTTTCTGCAAACCGCCTGCAATACGCCAGCAACGCCACAAAGTTAAGCGTAAGCACACAGCTTTTTGACCGTGCGCTACTAAACAGAAACGGCGTAATGGATATATGGAACATGGCACACGTTGAGGACGGGGAAAAGTATTATATCCGAAAGGAATATACAGAGGTAAGCGAACTGCACAAAGGAAGTGAGCAGCCAGTTATCATACAGCAAGTACCGCAGCAGACAGAACCAGCAGCGGGAGAAGAGCCGCAGAACGGACAGGAAGAGAAAGAGGGTGTAAATAATGCCAGTTAAGAAAGAGCGGGAATATAGAACGCTGGTAGCGCCTCTGGCTGCGCAGAGTTCCGGCGAAAAGCGCTTACAGTCGGAGTGTTACGTAGAGGGCTACGCTACTACATTTAATGCGCCATACCTTTTATATGAGTTTGAGGACGGCACAAAGATTTACGAAAGAATAGACGCACACGCATTAGACAGCGCAGACATGAGTGACGTTATCATGCAGTACGACCATGAGGGCAGAGTATTTGCCAGACAGTCAAATAATACGCTGATTTTAGAGCCGGACGTAAAGGGGCTTTTCGTGGCAGCAGACTTAAGCCGGACAGACTTAGCCCGTGGGCTGTATCAAGACATAAGCGCAGGAATGATTACTAAAATGTCATGGGCGTTTACAGTGGCAGAGGAAAGCTACGACAGAGAAACACATACAAGAACAATTTTGAAAATCAAAAAGGTTTATGACGTATCAGCCGTGAGTATTCCGGCAAATAACGATACTGAAATAAGCGCCCGTGCTTTTGCGAGTAGGAGTTATGAGCGGGAGCGGCAGGAGTTGCTTAAGAGGCGGGCAGCAATACTAAAGATTAAGGCGAGCTTATAAAAATCAAAACAAAAAAGGAGAACACAGACTATGAGATTAAAGGAAATTGAGGCAAGATTAGCCGAAATCAAAGAAGAGCTTAACACCAGAGCGGCAGAGCTTACGGACGAGGAAATTACAAAACTGGAAACAGAGGTAACAGACTTACAGGAAGAGCGTACCGCTTTACTGGCAGCGGCAGAGAAACGTAAAAAGCTGCTTGAAAGAATTGCAGCAGGAGAGCCGACAGGTGGAGCGGGAGCAGATACCACGCTGCTTAGAAATTTCAAGGGAGCAGGCGGCGCAGGAGCAGGAGAACCAGAGGACAAATACGACACTACGGCATACAGAAAAGCGTTTATGAATTATGTATGCAGAGGCGTTGCTATTCCGGCAGAGTACAGAGCAGCTGAAACCACCACCACAGCAGACAGCGGCGCTGTAATTCCGACAACTATTATGAATGAAATTATCCAGAAACTGGAAAGCTACGGCAGCATTTATGCAAAGGTGCGTAAGATTAACGTACAGGGCGGCGTTTCCATTCCGATTGCAGACTTAAAGCCTACTGCACACTGGATTACAGAGGCAAAGAGCAGCGACGACCAGAAAGCATCTGCTAAAAATTCCGTAACTTTCAATTATTACGGTTTGGAGTGCAAAATTTCCCAGAGCATTTTAGCGAATGTAGTAACGCTGAAAATGTTTACTGATTTGTTTGTACCTATGGCAACAGAGGCAATGGTAAAGGCTATTGAAATTGCCATTTTCAACGGTACAGGCGAGGGGCAGCCGCTGGGCGTTCTGAAAGACAGCAGGGTAACAGCTGTAATTACTCTGACACCGGAAGAGTACGCAAGCTGGAACGGCTGGCATAAGGTAAAAGGCAAAATGAAAAAGGCGTACAGAAACGGCAGCTTTGTTATGAACCAGTCCACTTTTGATACTGGCATTGACGGTATGGAAGATAAGAACGGGCAGCCTATTGGACGCACAAACTACGGCGTAAACGGAGAGGAAACATACCGTTTCATGGGTAAGAATGTGGAAACTGTAGAGGACGACGTTTTACCGAGCTGGGACGACGCAAACGAGGGCGACGTAATCGCAGTATTTATGAATTTCTCTGATTACGTTATCAATACCAACATGGAAATGCAGGTAGTGAAGTGGACAGACCACGACAACAACAAGATTAAGAATAAGTGCTTAATGGTAGTGGACGGCAAAGTAGCTGACGCTGCGGGCATTATCTTAGTTAAAAAGGGCGTAACAGCAGTGTAAGAAAGCGAGGTAGAGCATGAAAGGATACTTAGACGCAAAAGAGCTGGAAAGCTATAAGAAAGAGGATTTGCAGGAACTGGCAAAGCAACTGGGCGTAGATGCAGAGGGAACAAAGAAAGAAATTGCTGCACGCTGCGCAGCCGTCGAGGTAGATATACCAGACAACAGCGAGCTTACGGAAGAGGACAAAAAAGTAGCAGCCGAGGCAGCGGCAGAGGCAGCAGCTAAAGCCGAAGAGGAAAAGAAAGCAGTAGGGCTGGTAAAAGTAAAAGCACAGCGTCGTTTCCTTGACAAGGAATTAAACCAGATTAAGGATACTGGGGACGTTTACACCGTAAGCAGAGAACGTGCAGCAGTTCTGAAAGAGGCAGGCGTAGTAGAAGTAGCAGAGTAAGAAAGAGGGTGCGGGCTATGGCAGCATATACCACTACATTAACCGAGAAGATGCGGGCGGCGCTGCGTATCAGTAGCACCAGTGAGAAAATCACAGAGGAAATAAACGACTGTATAGCCGCCTGCAAAGCTGATTTGAAAAACGACGGCGTAAAAGTAATAAAAGAGACAGACGAGCTGATTATAAGAGCAATTACGCTGTACTGTAAGGCAGAATTTGGCTTTAACAACAATGCGGAACAATTCAGAAAGTCATACGACGCACTTAAAATGCGCTTAGCTTTATCAGTGGAATACAACACAGCGCCGGAAGTGTCCGAAACGGACACCGACGGCGCAGAAAGCGAGGTATAAGCGGTGGAGTGGCAGGACGAATTAACGCTTATTGCAGAAACAGCAGCAGAAAACAGGGTAAATAAAAACGGCTTTGCAGTAAAGCCGGAAGAAAGCGCCCGCACTGTATTCTGTAACAAAAAAACAGTAGGATACAGTGAATATTTTAAGAGCCAGCAGACAGGAAAACTGGTAGAGGCAAAGTACGAGGTACACAAGGCAGATTATGGCGGCGAGGACGTAGTAGAAGTAAACGGGCGGCGCTATTTTGTACTTAAGACCTACGATACAGGAACAGACACCATAGAGCTTACGCTTACAGATTTACGCCACAGAAACGAGGTGTAAGCATGGGAGAGTTTAACACAGTCGGGCTGGAAGATATTATAGACGCTTTCAGCCGGAGAGAGGCGGCTACAGTTGAGGCAGTCCCCAAAATGCTTAAAGCTGGTGCTGATGTGCTGATAGAGGCACAGAGAGCAGAGGCACAGGCAATGGGACTGAATGAAACGGGCGGTTTTATCAATTCCATAAAAGCTACGGACGTAAAGGGCGACGATACGGAGAAATACGTAGAGATATACCCACAGGGACGGGCAAAGCATGGAAACGACAGAAAAGGAGATAAAAGCAAGGTGCGCTATGCAACAATCGGCTTTGTGGCAGAGTACGGCACAAGTAGCCACGCTGCACGCCCTTATATGACAGTGGCAAACGAAAAGGCGCACGAAAAGGTAGTAGAGGCACAGCGCAGTATATGGGAGAGTGAAACAGGCGAATGAGTATACAGGAGATTTTAGAAAGCGCAGGGTTGCCAGCCCAGAGAGGCGTTTACACTGGACGGGATAAGCCAGACGCATATTATACGTTTCTGCGGCTGCTGGGTACGCCTGCGGTAAATGCAGACGACGAAGAGAAAGAGCGCAGGGAAATGTATAGAGTTACGCTTTTCCATAAGGGCGATTTTGAGGCGCAGCTTGATAAGACAAAAGAGGTATTGAAAGCAGCAGGCGTTTATATCAACAGCATAGACGCAGAAAGCTACGAAACAGAAACGGGGTACTGGTTAGTGCCTATCACAGTCGAGATTTTGAAAGAGGAGTGATTAAACAATGACACTGGGACTGAAAGATTTATATTACGCCGTATGCACAGAGGCAGACGGAGCAGAGAGCTACGGGACACCTAAGAAAATGGCAGAGGCAATGAGCGCCGATTTATCCGTAAAGACAGCAGACGGCAGCTTGTATGCAGACGACACATTAAGCGAGAGCGTCACGGAGTTTGCAAGCGGAACGCTTAAGCTGGGAATTAAAGACCTTACGCCGGAAGTGCTGGCAGAGCTGCTGGGACAGGCAGTAGATAAGAACAGCGTAGTATGGGCGGGAAAAGAGGACGAGCCGCCGTATGTTGCTGTAGGGTTCAGAGCTAAGAAAACGGGTGGTAAATACCGTTACGTATGGCTGCTTAAAGCAAAATTTAAAGTACCGTCTGAAAAGTACGAAACAAAGGGCGAGAGTATCAAGTTTAACACGCCGGACATTGAGGCATCTTTTACAACAAGAAAGAAAGATAACTTGTGGAAAGCAGACTTTGTGGGAACAGAGGAAAGCGCAGCGGCTAAAACGTGGTTTACAGCAGTGCCGGAAAAGGCAGCAGCAATGGAAAGTGTATAAAACAGGAAAGGAGAGAGGCGTAGCATGGGCTGCGCCTTAATTTTATATCATGGGAGCATTAAAGAGCGGGGCTTTTCCCGTAGAGCTGAACGGCAAAGAATATGGTTTACTTTTTTCGCTGAACGCATTAGACGAAGTACAGGAAAAGTTTGGGGGCTATGACAAATTAAGTGAGGTATTCAATAAAGATAACCCAAACCTTTTTAAAGATACAAGGTGGTTACTTACGCTGCTTATTAACGAGGCACTTTTAGCAGAGGACGAAAACGCCCAGCTGCTTGAAGAGAAGAGGGTAGGCAGACTGATACACGCAGGAAATTTGCAGGAAGTACAGAGCGCTATTTTTAAATCGTTCTACAGAGGAACTGCGGGAGACAACAGCGACACAGAGAACGAAAACGACGGAGAAGAAACAACAGAAGAGGGAAACAGGGCAGCCGTGCAGGAAAATTAGATACTGCACGGCTTTTGTATATTGCAGTAGTGCTTTTGAGATACAGGGAACGTGAGGCATGGAGAAAAACACCATACCAGATAACGACACTGTTTAAATATCACAAGGAATATAACCCGCACATTTTCCGACAGGAACAGGCGGGAACACCAGCAGCTACAGAAAACATGGACGATATAGACATAGCGTTAGGGGGCTTTTAATTATGGCAGATAAGACGCAGAACGTCAAAACAAGGTTAAGTTTTGACGGAGAGGCAGAGTATAAAGCAGCCTGCAAGGAAATTAACAGCACCCTTAAAGTGCTTAATTCTGAAATGAAACTTGTAACGGCTGAATATAAGGACAATGCAAGCAGCGTAGATGCGCTGAAAGCAAAGCAGGCGGTACTACAGAAAACATACGACGAGCAGGCAAAAAAGGTAAAAGAAACCGAGGCGGCTTTAGAAAAATGCCGCAAGGCAACAGGAGACAATAGCGAAGAAAGTAAAAAACTTGAAACCCAGTTAAATTACCAGAAAGCAGCGCTTGTAAAGACAGAGCAGGAATTAGGCAAAACGACTGACGAAATGGAAAAAGCAGAAAAAGCCGCTGACGAAATGGGAAAGGAAATAAAAGACAGCGGGGAACAGGCAGACGACGCAAAGGGAAAATTTTCTGGATTTACAAGCGTGCTAAGCGGAATGGGTACAGCGCTTAAAGCAGCAGCAGCGGCGACGGCGGCAGCAGTTGCGGGAGCGGCAACAGCCATAGGAGCGCTTACCACAAAAGCGATAGAGGGATACGCAGCACAGGAACAGCTTGTAGGCGGTGTAGAAACTCTTTTCAAAACGTCGTCTGATACGGTTGTTGGTTATGCAAACGACGCATATAAAACAGCTGGAATGTCTGCAAATGAGTACATGGAAACAGTTACCAGCTTTTCAGCGTCGCTGCTTGCCAGTATGAATAATGACACGGCAGCGGCAGCAGAAAAGGCAAACGTGGCAATTACGGATATGTCAGACAATGCAAATAAAATGGGTACTGATATATCGCTTATACAGAACGCCTATAACGGTTTTGCAAAGCAGAATTATACCATGCTGGATAACTTAAAACTGGGATATGGCGGTACAAAAGAGGAAATGCAGCGACTGCTTGATGATGCAAGCAAGCTATCCGGCATTAAGTATGATATTTCATCATATTCAGACGTTGTAGACGCTATTCACGTCGTACAGACGGAAATGGGCATAACAGGGACAACGGCAAAAGAGGCAAGTACAACAATAGAGGGTTCGGTTAGTTCTATGAGTTCAGCGTGGGACAACTGGGTAGCTGGAATGGCAGACAGCGAGGCGAATTTCTCACAGCTTACAAGCAATCTGGTAGACAGTATTGTAACAGTGGTAGGGAATATAGCACCGAGGGTAATAGAAACAGTGCCGAGGCTGGTAAG
Organism: Clostridium sp. MCC344; assembly: GCF_018785365.1. Classification (NCBI taxonomy): domain Bacteria; kingdom Bacillati; phylum Bacillota; class Clostridia; order Eubacteriales; family Clostridiaceae; genus Clostridium; species Clostridium sp. MCC344. Next base: position 29,175 of record NZ_WQPQ01000077.1, read on the forward strand.
CGGACTGGGAGAAATCGTAGAGCAGCTTGCAACGTATATACCACAGGTTATACAGGAGTTATTACCGCCTTTAATGAGCGGCGTACAGGACTTGCTTAATACGCTGGTTGGAATGCTGCCGGAAATGATAAGCATAATCGGGCAGATTATACCGACAATCATAGATACGCTGCTTACTATATTACCGCAGCTTTTAGAGGCAGGCGTACAGATTATTACGGAATTGGCGCAAGGTATCGCACAAGCGTTACCTACATTGCTGCCAACAATCGTAACGGTGGTTACGAACATTGTAACCATGCTGATAGAAAATATACCGTTGCTGATTACAGCAGCATTACAGCTGCTTACGGGGCTGGCACAGGGGCTGGTAGCAGCGCTGCCTGTACTGATTGAGGCACTGCCGGAAATCATAACGGCTATCATAAATGCACTGGTTGAGGGCATACCGCTTATTATCGAAAGTGCGGGCGATATTATAGTTGCATTGATTGACGGCATCATAGATGCAATACCGCTTTTAATCGCAGCCATACCGCAGATTATAGCAGCCATTGTAACAGGACTGATTACGGGGCTGCCTAAGATTTTGACGGCGGCAGGCAAGCTGGTAATGACAATCATAAATAAAATAAAAGAGCTACCTACTCTGATACCGCAGGCAATCGCTGCGGGCGTTGAGAAAATAGCAGAGTGGGGCGCAAATATGCAGGAAAAAGGCGGCACAGTTATAACAGGTTTTGTAACGAAAGTTATAGATATTGTTAAGGAGCTGCCGCAGAAAATCTGGAACAGTATAGTAAGCGCAGTAACCAGAGTGGCTACGTGGGGCGCAAATATGCAGACCAAAGCCAAAGAAGTAATGAACACAATGCTTACGAACATTGTAACGATTGTGAAAGAAACGCCTGCTAAAATCTGGAACAGTATAGTAAGCGCAGTAACCAGAGTGGCTACGTGGGGTAACAATATGCTTACGAAAGCCAAAGAGGTAATGAACGCCATGGTAACAGGCGTTGTTACGATTGTTAAGGAACTGCCGCAGAAAATCTGGAACAGTATAGTAGGAGCAGTTACCAGAGTGGCTACGTGGGGTAACAATATGCTTACGAAAGCCAAAGAGGTAATGAATGCCATGGTAACGGGC
>NZ_WQPQ01000077.1:30406-94660 GCF_018785365.1 Clostridium sp. MCC344
GATTGTTAAGGAACTGCCGCAGAAAATCTGGAACAGCATAGTAGGGGCAGTTACCAAAGTGGCTACGTGGGGCAACAATATGCTTACGAAAGCCAAAGAGGTAATGAATGCCATGGTAACGGGCATTGTTACGATTGTTAAGGAAATACCGCAAAAGATTTATAACAGCATTTCTGGTGCAATTTCCAAAGTGGCTACATGGGGTACAGAAGTAAAGAACAAAGCCGTAGAGGGCATGAGAAATGTAATTACTGGAATAGCAGACGTATTTAAGGATATTGGCAGTACGTTTGCAGGGTTCGGTAAAAACATGGTAGAAGGCATCTGGAACGGCATAAGCGGCGCTACGAGGTGGATAAAAGACAAAATAAGCGGCTGGGTAGGCAATGTTACCGACTTCCTTAAGGATTTATTTGGAATTGCCAGCCCGTCTAAGCTGATGCGTGACGAAATCGGCGTATATCTGGCGCAGGGTATCGGCGTTGGCTTTTCTAATGAAATCGGCGGCGTTAAGAAAATGATTGAGGACAGCGTACCGCAGGAGTTTGATGTAGACGCAAAGGTAAATGTAGGCAATGAATTTAAGTATGATAACGACGACAAAAAGCCAAAGCCGAGAGGCGGCGGCAGTGCAGCAGGCGGCGTAGTTGTCAATCAGTATATTTATGCGAATACCACGGACTATGCAAAACAGCAGAAAGAGGCAGCCCGACAGTTCAGAATGATAGCAAGGACGGTGTAACACATGGAAAATGAAAAACTGACTTACATAAATTCAAGGGGCGAGCGGTTAGAGCTGGGAGTAGACAGCGTATACCATTGCAATATAAGTAAAGACGTAGAGGGCATTTCCGGCGTTACGAGCGTCATTTACAGCACAAACAGTATGGGACAGCACGGCGACACCTACGTAGGGCAGCGTATCGAGGCGAGGGACATAGACGTAGTGGGACATATCAACACACGGGACAAGGCGCAGGCATTGGAACTGCGCCGCCGTATGCTTAAGATATTTAACCCAGAGCTTAGCGCTACGCTGGTGTATGAGTACGGCGGCTTTAAGCGTGTGATTGATTGCAGGGCGTATGGAGAGCCTAAGATACTAAAGAAAGAGGTACTTTATGAGTTTGATTTACAAATAGAGTGCCTTAACCCGTTCTGGCGGGAAGAGGAAGAAACAAAAGAGGATATAGCAAGCTGGGTGGCTGCGTGGCATTTCCCTTGCGTTATCGAAAAGGACAGCACAAAGAGCATGATATACGGATACCGAGCGGAAAGCGTAATAGTGGACTGCTACAACGAGGGCGACGTATCAACAGGAATGAGGATAAGGTTTACAGCACTGGGGACAGTTTCAAACCCGATACTGCTTAATGTGGATACCGAGGAATTTATACAGATTAACGCCACTATGAAAACGGGCGACGTGATAGAGATTAACACGAAGTACGGCAGCAAGGGCGCTAAGCTGATAAGGGACGGCGTAGAAACCGACTATTTCCGCTACATTGATGTAGACAGTACATTTATGCAGCTTGCCATAGGCGACAATATGTTTAGATATGATGCAGCCAGCGGCGTAAATTCTCTGGAAGTATCCATATTCTACAGCAAGGAATTTTTAGGAGTGTGACGGTATGGAGCTTAGAGTATTCGACAAGACAGTACAGCCGCTGGGAGCTATAGACGAGCTGGCAAGCCTGCTATGGCATACAAAGTATTTTGACGTAGGAACTTTTAGCCTGCTTGCGCCGATTACGGACAATAACAGCCGTTTGCTGGTAGAGGGTAACTTAATAACCAAGCACGACGGAAAAAAGGAAGTAAAGACCGCCGACGGCGGCGTATGGCGCAGGGCAGCGCAGATAACCTACGTACACATTACCAAAGACGAGAACGGCTTAGAGCAGTTAGAGGCACAAGGCTATATGCTTAGCTGGTGGCTTAATAAGCGCTGCATTTATCCGCAGATTGTGGCGACAGGTACAAACCAGTATCTTATAAACCTTATGGTAAAGAACAACTGCGGCAGCGCAGCAGGAACAAAGCGGCGTTTTCCATTGCTTACATTTCTGGCGCAGGAAACCATAGACGGCGTGGCGGTTGAATATGCAAACGAGGTATACGCACAACTGGGGCAGGAAGTAAAGGCAAGGGCGCAGGCTGGAAAGCTGGGCTATGACATTCTGCTTAACGAAAGAGAGAGACTGTTTGGCTTTTATCTGTATAAGGGCAATGACCTTACAGCCACAAATACCGAGGGTAACACACCCTGCATATTTTCAAGAGATTTTGATAATGTCAACGAGCAGGAATACACAGCCAGTATAGAGAACTGCGGCAACTTTATTTATGTGCAGGGAGCAGCTGACGACGACGGCAGCCAGCCAGTAACCACAGTGGACGGCGAGGGCGCAACGGGGCTGGATTTAGTAGAGGTATTCTGCGACGCTACGGACATTGCCAGAAAGTACCAGCAGGGGGAAACAGAGGTAACAATACCGCTGAATACCTATATTGCAATGCTGAAAACGAGAGGCGGCGCAGAGTTGGAAAACTACGGCAAGAACATAAATTTTGTAAGTACCATAAATACAAATTCAAACTTAAAATTTAAGGCTGATTTTGATTTAGGCGACCGTATTACTTGCAAAGAAACTAAGTGGGGCATACAGATAGATGCACGCATTACAGAAGTAACAGAAACATACCAGAAAGGCGAGGAAACCATAGAGGCGACTTTTGGCGACAGCCTGCCGACGCTGGTAGACCAGATTAGGAAAGTGAGGTAGCAGAAATGGCAAACAGCTTACCGTTTAATGCCGTGGCAGTAGACGGAGAGTACGACAGGGTATATAAAGCCGAGGATTGGGCGTGGTACTTTGCTACTTTCATTGCAAACGGCATTTTTCCAAAGCCGAGCGACGGGCTACAGGTAGTAGCTTACAGCGGCATGGAAATAAGAGTAAATGCAGGCTATGCCTTTATAAACGGCTACGCCTTTAGAAATCCTGCAACGCTTAGCGTAACACTGGATACGGCAGAGGGAGCGCTTAACAGGGTGGACAGGGTAGTAGTTCGCTGGGATTTGCCGCAAAGAGATATGTATATTGCGGTGCTGAAAGGCACACCGTCTGCAAAGCCGACAGCAACGGCAGTAACACGCACTACGGAAATATGGGAGCTTGCGCTTGCAGATATTTACGTAGGCAAGGGCGTAACAAGGATACAGACGCAGAACATCACAGACCAGCGGTTTAATAGCGCAGTCTGCGGCATTGTAACAGGAACGGTGGAAGAGATAGACGCAAGCGTGCTTACAAAGCAGTTTACGGACTTTTTCAACACCTACAGCGCAGCCGTGCTGGACGAGTTCAGCGCATATAAGCAGAGTATGGAAAAGTACCTTACAGAGATTGCGGGCGTATATGACAGCTACGTAAGCAAGACAGAGGGCTTATTTGCGCAGTATGAGAGCCAGTTTAACGAAAGATACAGCAGTTTTGAAAGCACGCTTGACAACTGGGACAAGGAACTTTTAAGCGCCTATACAGAATTTATGGCAAAAATTAAGCTATTCCAGTCGGACGCTGAAAACGAATTTAACACATGGTTTGAGAGTATCAAGGACAAGCTGGGTGAGGACATAGCAGGCAGCCTGCAACTGCAAATTGAAGAGCTGGCAGCAGCCATGCAGGAAGTGAAAAAGCAGGCAGAGGCAGGCACGAAAGAAACCAAAGAGGCAATAGCAGCGCTGGACGAGCGACTTAAGAGAGTAGAAAGCGGCTGGGGCATTGACTATAAGCATGATGCTGTACTGGGATTGTGTTACATGGGCGCAGCATACATGAGCCAGCATTACGAAAGAACAGTAGAAACGGCAGTGTTAGGGGCTACCTACGTGGGTAATTCCTATCTTGCAAATACATTTTAGAAAGGCGGCAGACCATGAAAGGATTTCCTAAAGTATTAAAGACAAAAGAGGATTATTACAACTGCCTTGCTATGGTAGCAAGCGGAGAACTGGCAGCAGCAGATTTGCTGGCGAAAATCGAGAGCGCAGAGAACCAGCGTTATATTGAGTGCGGCGTAGCAGCTGTAGAGGAAGAGAAAAAGGCGGTTACGGTATATTACTGCGACGAGGCAGCGGTAGGTATGAAATTTGTAGCAGGCGACGTATCCGGCACGGTGCAGGGAGTAACACATATCCAGACCGACGAGGCAGCGGCAGCAGGAGAGGCGGGAAACGACAGAACAGCCCTTACACTTTCCAAAGCGGTAAAAGCGGGCTGCAAGGTAATTGCGCTGGAACGCACAGACACCGTGGCAGGAATGACAACAGACGACATTGCAGCACTGAAAGGAGTATTAAAGCAGTATGAGTAGATTATTAGTGGACGACGTTACAAAGACCGACGCAAGGGCGCTTTTGAACGTAAATAAAATGGCTACAATCAGCGATATTGTAGCACCGAGCAATGAGTACATTTACGCCAGCGGAGCAAATGAGCTGACCGTAGTAGAGGGTTGCGTAATTGCCGTGGGCGGCGCTGGAATTTTCAAGACAGCAAATACAATTCTTACGGCTGCTAATCTGGACGCAGGCAGCGCTTTTGCGGTAGGTAAGGACTATTACGTATATATCTGCGACAGCAGAATTGACAGCGCAGACGAGAAATACGTAATTTCCCTTAATTCTACATACCCGACAGGCTGGAACGCTACAAACAGCCGTAAAATCGGCGGCTTTCATTATGGACGCTGCCGCAAGGTGGACAGCAATTTACAGCCGCTTAATGGCAGCAGTGTTATTTTTGGCACAGGCTGGGAAAGTGCAGTAAGCAATGGCATTGTACCACGTTCTGTATGGACACTGGGACACCGCCCGAAATGCAGCCCAGAGGGTATGGTATATTTAGGCGGCGGCACATGGGTAGATATTTACCTTAATTCTGACGACGGGGCAAAGGGCTTGAAATCAGAGTATGGCTGCGCACCTATGACGGGTACAGAAAGCATGAACTGGTACAACTTTGTAGAACGTCTGGCAAAGAGCGGTAAGCGTCTGCCGAACTATGCAGAATTTTGCGCTTATGCTTTTGGCAGCCCTGCCGGACTGGATAACGCAAATACAAACGCATGGAGCGCCACCAGCAACACAGGTAGGGGCGTAACAGGCAGTGTGGTAAATGCCGTTTCTTCCGTGGGCGTTGTAGATGCCGTGGGGCGTGTCTGGGAGTGGCTGGACGAGCTTATTACAAGAGCGGAACACGCCACAAATGCAGACTACCACGCAAGCGTAGCGTGGGGCTGGGACAAGAAAAGCCCATTGAACACAGGCGAGAAGTCTTACGACGTTGGTAACATTTACCAGTATTACGCATATTCTCTGGCGGCGCTGCTGGCGGGCGGCGGCTGGAGCAGTGGGGCGTATTGCGGCGCTCGTGCCGTGCATTGCCACAATTACCCGTGGTATGTCATTACGGACTTTGGCGCTCGTGGGGCGTGTGACTCTCTGTAGACGGCGGGCGAAAGCCCAGCCGGATAAACGGGGGTAAGGCATGGACACACAGACAAAAACAGATATTATACACCAGAAAATATACGATTTTCTGCTATATATTTACCCTCTGCTTACGAAGTACCCAAAGTATGAGAAATTCAGTTTACAGACGGCGACAAGAAACGCAATTCTTGAAATGCTGCAAGAGGTTATAAAGTGGGATAAGACGGCAACGAAAAGCCACTTATACACGGTAGATACGGCATTGCAGGAAAGTAAAGAATTGCTGCGGCTGGCGCATGACTTGAAGTATAGCGCTATGAACGCACGGCACTACGGCGAGAGCTGCCGCAAGCTGAAAGAAATAGGCGTTATGCTGGGCGAACTGATAGAAGAGGTAAAGACCAGAAAATAGCAGGATATGGGGCAGCTGCTTACTTACAGCCTCTGGCGGCGCTGATAGCGGGCGGCAACTGGAACAATGGGGCGAATTGCGGCGCTCGTGCCGTGAATTGCAACAATTACCCGTGGAATGTCAATACGAACATTGGCGCTCGTGGGGCGTGTGACTTAGTGAGAACATTACAGGCACAGAGTTCTACGGAATACTGGCAAGGACTTAGAAAGGGATAAGACCGAGTGTTTAATATCCTATAGTCAGAGTGGCTGTCCCGCCGTGAGGCAAAGAGAAAAAATACGGCTGCTGGTTAGTAGCTACGGCGAAAGGCAGGAGCTTAATACTTGAAGAGAGTAGGATGCATTACCGATAAGGACGGGCGGCGCATTACGCTTTTAGAGGCTATGGGCGACTATGGAAACGTACAGAAAGCCTATAACAAAGCCAGAAAGTGTAAACGCCACAGAAAAGACGTACTGATTTTTACGAAAGACAAAGAGGAAAACTTAGACAAGGTGCGGGAAGATATTATAAACCTTGCCTATGCGCCAAGCAAATACCATTACTTTAAGGTGTACGAACCGAAAGAGCGGCAGATAATGGCGCTGCCGTTCTATGACAGGGTGGTACAGCACGCCATAAACAACGTGTTAGAGCCTATATTTGATAAGCGGTTTATATCGCAGTCTTACGCCTGCCGGAAAGGTAAAGGTATGCACGCTGCGTCTGATACGCTAAAAGAGTGGCTGTATGAGTGGAACAAATACCACCCAGACCAGCCGCTTTATGCTATCAAGGCAGATATACACCACTATTTCCAGAGCATAGACCATGCGGTATTAAAAACTGAAATACGTAAGGTTATAAAAGACGCTGGGGTACTGGCATTGCTGGACAGGATAATAGACCACAACGGCAATATGCTGGACGGCGTAGGGATACCAGTAGGAAACCTTACCAGTCAGTTATTTGCAAATATCTATCTGGACGCATTAGACCAGTTTATTAAGCATGAGCTGGGCGTAGAGGCGTACATACGATATATGGACGACTTTGTAATATTAAGCCCAGACAAGGAACAGCTGCGCAACTGGCTTGCACGGATAGAGCAATTCTTACGGGAAGAGCTTAAGTTAGAGTTTAACCCGAAAACTACCATGCTGGCAGCAAAGAACGGTATAGACTTTGTAGGCTACAAACACAGGGCAACGCACAGGAAAGTACGAAAGGACAGCATAAAGCGCATAAAGCGTACTATCAAGAAGTGCGAGAGCGGGAAAATCACAAAAGAGCAGTTACAAAAGAGTATACAGAGCTGGACGGGACACGCAGGACACGCCGACAGTTATAACCTACGAAAGAAAATAGAAACGCTGGCAGAGGCAGCCATAGAAAAGGCTGCTTAAGCGGCAGAATGCAGGAGCGAGTACATGAGTAGCAATTTACTAAGGGTAGTACAAGAACAACAGGAAACCATAGAAAAGCAAAGCAGGCTTATTGCTGATTTAATAGCCACTCTGGAAAGCTGGGAGCAGACAGCAGGCTACGACGGCGCAGAGCTGAAAGAGCGGGCAAAAGATTTGCAATTAAGAGAAAGGCAGGATTTATGAACATGACTATTACAGAATTTATTGAGGCGGCGGCACATAACAAAATTATCCAGCTGGTAGTATTGGCGATTGTGTGCGACACGGTTTTTGGCGTGCTGCGTGCAATCAAAGAGAAGAAATTTAACAGCTGCGCAGGCATTGACGGGGCTATCAGAAAAGTAGGTATGCTTATTTCTCTGGTATTCATGCTGGCAATCGACGTACTGATTAAGATTAACTTAATCGGATTTATACCGGAGCAGGCACGTACATATTTAGGGCTTGATACCGTGGGCGTGGCTGAATTTTTCGCATTGCTTTACATTGCCTATGAGGTAGTGAGTATTTTTAAGAATATGGCATTATGCGGGCTGCCCGTAAAAAAGGTATGGGAAAAGGTGCGGGAGTTTCTGGCGAAGTATACGGACGAACTGCCGGACACAGACGAACTGGACGGGGACAGCACCACAGGCAACGTAGAGGAACACAGGACACAGGAAAGATAAGAATAATAAGGACATAGCAGCAAAGAGCGCTTGCGGGACACCGCAGGCGCTTATTTTGTATGCGGAAAGGCAGGAAATATGAACATTAACAGAAAGATAAGTAAGTACAATTTCAATAAGGGCAGCGTTTCCAGAATTAAGTATATTGTTATCCATTATGTAGGCGCACTGGGCGGCGCAGAGGATAACTGCCGATATTATGGCGGCGGCAATAGAAATGCGTCGGCACATTACTTTGTAGGATTTAACGGCGAGGTATGGCAGTGCGTAGAGGACGCTAATATAGCGTGGCATTGCGGAGCGTCGAGCTATAAGCACGCAGAGTGCCGAAACGCTAATAGTATCGGTATTGAAATGTGCGTAAGGAAGAAAAACACAAAGAGCATGGGCGCAACAGATAAAGACTGGTATTTTGAGGACGCAACAGTAGAGGCAGCGGCAGAGCTTACCCGTTACCTTATGAATAAATACGGCGTGCCTGCATCTCATGTAATCAGACATTACGACGTAACGGGCAAGATTTGCCCTAACCCGTATGTATATAACACCAGCGCCCACACATGGGACGAGTTTAAGCGTAAAATCAGCGGACAGGCAGAAACATCGCAGGGCGGCAATGAAAAAACAATCTGGAATTTTCTTACAGGAAAGGGCTTAAATGCTTATGCTGTGGCTGGTATTATGGGTAATCTGTATGCTGAAAGCGGGCTTATGCCGAACAACTTACAGAACACCTATAACAATAAGCTGGGTAAGACGGACGCAGAATATACAGCAGCGGTGGATAATGGCAGCTATGGCAATTTTGTAAAGGACAGTGCAGGCTATGGGCTGGCGCAGTGGACGTATTGGAGCAGAAAACAGGCGTTGCTTAATCATGCAAAACAGGCGGGCGTATCCATTGCAGACCTTAATATGCAGCTGGGATTTTTATGGGAAGAATTGCAGGGATACACAGCAGTAATGGACGCACTGAAAAAGGCGGGCAGCGTGCGTGCTGCATCTGATGCCGTTCTTACTGGATATGAAAAGCCAGCAGACCAGAGCGAAACAGTAAAGAAAAAGCGTGCAGAGTACGGCGAGGGATACTATAAAAAGTATGCAGCAGGAAACGGTACAAAGTATTACAGAGTGCGCAAGAGCTGGACGGACGCAGCAAGCCAGCTGGGGGCGTTTACGTCGCTGGAAAATGCAAAGAGCGCTTGCAAGGCGGGTTATACTGTATATGATGATAACGGCAAGGCGGTATATACCGCAGCGGGGCAGCAGACAAGCGCAGGCGTTCCGTTTAGCGTACAGGTAGATATTTTAGACCTTAATATCAGAACAGGAGCAGGCACGAACTATGCAAAGACGGGAGAAACCACAGGAAAGGGAGTATTTACCATTGTGGAAGTGAAAGCCGGACAGGGCGCAAGTGCTGGCTGGGGACGCTTGAAGAGTGGCGCAGGCTGGATTAGCTTAGATTATGCCACAAGATTAGCTTAAGTTTTCGAGGGTGGGCGGTTCGCTGTCTGCCCTCTATTTTTTTGCGATTTTCTTAGAAATCTATACAAAAGTGTTGACAATATACCGAAAAAGGTATATAATAAAATCATGGAAAGGAGATAAGAACAAATAAGAGGCAAAGCCACTGGAAAGGAGAAACGGCACAATGGGTAAGAAAAAGAAACAAAAGAAAAAGCCTATCAACTGGCAAGAATTGGCAATCAGTGCAGTGATAGACTTAATCATAGGAACAATACTTATCATAATTGGTAAGTACATAGGTTAGGGCGAAAGCCCTAACCAACAGGCGGGCGATAAGCCCGCCGCCTATAAGAAATATAACACAAACCCAAAGCCGAGTAAAGAGTATGCTTTTAAAATTAGGAGTATTTTTAGTAGCAGTAGGACTGGTAAAGCTGCTGGTTGCTTTCATTTTGAGGGCAAGAGAAAAGAGAGGTAAGGCATGAATTTAGGCGAAAACATTAAAAAAGCACGAAAAGCGGCAGGCGTGACGCAAAAGGAACTTGCAGAGCGCCTGCAAGTATACCAGAAAGATATAAGCCGCTGGGAAAACAACGAGCTTACGCCAAACGCAATAACACTTGCGAAAATTTGCAGAGAGCTTAACGCCTCTGCTGATGAAATTTTAGAATTGAAGTAGAAACGAAAGCGAGGGCTTACTATGACAAAGAAAAAGGTAATTTTATTGGTAGTGGCTGCATTATTTGCAGTAAGCGGTTTAACGGCGCTGCCGTCTGGAAATATAACAGGTGGGGTGGGTTGTATTGTGATTGCGGCAGTATGCGCCTATTTTGGACTGAAAAAGAAAAGCGCAGGAAAAGAGAACGGAAACAGAACACCAGCGCCTGCCGCCGCATCTGGTAGCAGGGTTTTAGATACAATCAGAACGAAAGTAGTAGGCGTGACGTTCAATAATGAGGACGGAGAAAACAGGCAGGATATTTTAAGCAAAATGTCCGGTAGTGAAGATATTACAGTAGAAAAGTACACATACAACGGAGAGCCTGCCGCATACGTAAAGTGGGGCGATAAGGTAATAGGCAATCTATCGGCAGAACTGGCGGGGGACTTAGCGAGAAAGTACCCGAAAGCCCGCTACACCGCAGAAATACTGGAAATTTCTGGGGGGGGGGTACAGACGTTCGGGTGCAATATAGAGCTTGACGTAATCGAGGACGCAACGCCCAGCGTAAGCCAGCATACGGGAGAAACTACAGTATATGTAGACCGTAGCAACAAAAAATACCATAGTAAGCCTAACTGTTCAGGAATGAAAAACCCAAAGAGCATACCGCTAAGCCAAGCAAAGAAGAAATACACCGCTTGTAAAAAGTGTTGTAAATAGGTAAAGGCATAAGCCGCAGACTTGTAAAAGAGTTTGCGGCTTTTCGTCGTATATGGGGAAAGAACAGGAACGAAAGAGAGGTAGCAGAAATGGCGAATAAGAAAGGCAGCCGACAGCTGACATGGACAGACCGTATAAGTATTGAGGCATTGAAAAAAGCAGGGCATAGCGTGATAGAGATAGCAGAACAGCTGGGCGTACACCGCAGCACTATATACAATGAGCTTAAGCGAGGGGAATATATGCACAGAAATAGCGACTATACAGAAACATTAAGTTATAGCCCAAACAAGGCACAAATGAAAGCAGAGGAAAATTTAAAGGCAAGGGGTACACAACTTAAAATAGGAAACGATATTGCATACGCAAATTATATAGAGGATAAAATAGTAAATGAAGATTACAGCCCAGCTGCGGTACTGGGAGAATTGAAAGCACAGGGGAAAGAGGGGGACTTTTCCGTAACAGTATGCGTAACGACCTTATACAGCTACATTGATAAGGGTATTTTCCTTAAGTTGTCTAATAAGAATTTGCCAGTAAAGAAGAATAAGAAGAGAAATTATAAGAAAGTACAGAGGCAACAGAAAAGGGCGGCAGCAGGAGAGAGTATAGACAAACGCCCGAAAGAGATAGATACACGGGAAGAGTTCGGCAACTGGGAAATGGACAGCGTTTTAGGTAAGCGGGGAAAGTCAAAAAATACGTTGCTGGTACTGACGGAGCGGAAAACCAGAAACGAGATTATATTTAAACTGCCAGACCATACAGACGAGGCAGTAGTAGCGGCACTGGATAGATTAGAAAGAAAATGGGGCGCTGATATGTTTAAGCGGGTATTTAAGACAATCACAGTAGACAACGGCAGCGAGTTTGCAGATGCAGAGGGCTTACAGCGTTCTATTATCAACGAGGGAGAAAAGCGGACAAAGGTATATTACTGCCACCCGTACAGCAGTTGGGAGCGTGGCACAAATGAGGTAACAAATAAGATGATACGCCGGAAGATACCGAAAGGCACAAATTTTGACGACAGGACAGAGGAAGAGGTAGAGAGTATAGAGAACTGGATAAACGGATACCCACGCAAAATACATGGCTATCATTCAGCAGGGGAACTATTCGAGGAAGAGGTAAAGCAGCTTGCATAAGAACGAAAATAGGGAGCGTGAGAGGCTGGCAGCAGTGGCAGCCTTACTATTGCGCTGCCTAAAAGTGAAAATATACAATAAAACAGGCTACGTATTGTGCAAAACGGCAAAACGATAAAAACATGAAAAAATGTCGAATTTAATGTTGACATTTTTAAATGTAAAAAATTGCAGAAAAAGTGATTGACAACAAGAAAAGTATTTGATATAGTTATCTAGTGTGCCGCACAGTGAGGTTTCCAAGGACTCCATAACGGAGGACACCATAACTGGCGAGTAATGATAATAGGAGGTGCAATATGTACGCGATTATTGCAACTGGCGGTAAGCAGTATAGAGTAGCCGAGGGCGACAGCATCAAGATCGAGAGAATCGACGCAGAGGTTGGTTCTGCAGTAACTTTTGATCAGGTTCTTGCTGTTAACAACGGAGAGCTTACAATCGGATGCCCGACCGTTGAGGGTGCAACAGTATCTGCAACAGTAGAGAAAGTTGGCAAGGGCAAAAAAGTTATCGTTTACAAGTATAAGCGCAAATCTGGCTACCATAAGAAAAATGGCCACAGACAGCTTTATACTCAGGTTAAGATTGAAAAGATCAATGCTTAATTAAGATTATGATTCAGGTAAATATCCTGCGTGACAGGAACGAAGTAGTAAAGGGAATCGATATCAATGGTCATGCTGGCTATGCAGAATACGGACAGGACGTGATTTGTGCTGCTGTTTCCGCACTGGTTCTCAACATGGCAAACTCCGTTGAAACATTTACGGACGATCACTTCGAAGGAAGTGTGGGGGAAGACGGCGGAAGCTTTTCTTTTTCCTTCCCGGATAAAATAAGTTCTGAGTCGCAGCTCCTCATGAAATCCCTGATCCTCGGACTCGAAAACATCCGGGATGAATATGGAGCAGAATATATCAAATTTCGATTCAGGGAGGTGTAACGATATGTTTAAGATGAACCTTCAGTTATTTGCTCATAAGAAAGGTGTTGGTTCCACAAAGAACGGACGTGATTCTGAGTCCAAACGCCTTGGAGCTAAGAGAGCAGACGGACAGTTCGTATTAGCTGGCAACATCCTTTACAGACAGCGCGGAACAAAGATCCATCCAGGTCTTAACGTAGGCATCGGCGGCGATGATACATTATTCGCAAAAGTTGACGGTGTTGTTAAGTTTGAGAGAAAGGGCAGAGACAAAAAACAGGTTTCTGTATATCCTCAGGCAATCAACGAATAATAACGAAGAGCTCCATACTGGATGGTATGGAGCTTTTTTAAGATTAGATGGCAGTGTAACAGTGAGACTCGGGATTCATGGAAACAGGAAAGAAAGGTTTTGCTGTTACATTTTTTATAGGTAAAAGATTGTAACAATCCAGTAGGTCTGCGCACTTGCTGCGCTGACCGTAATAAGACACAGGCTTGAGGATACTGAGTAGTTACAAAAGATTTATTGAGAGGACGGTTTTCCATGTTTACAGACAGTGCAAAAGTATTTATCAGATCAGGAAACGGCGGAAACGGACATGTAAGCTTCCGGCGTGAACTGTATGTTCCGAATGGAGGACCTGACGGCGGTGACGGCGGAAGAGGCGGAGACATCATCTTCGAAGTGGATGATGGATTAAATACGCTCGTAGATTTCCGTCATGTAAGAAAATATGCGGCCGGAAATGGCGAGGAAGGCGGAAAACGCCGCTGCCACGGCGCTGACGGAAAGGACCTGATCGTCAAGGTCCCGGAAGGTACTGTCGTTAAGGACCTGGAAACCGGAAAAGTGATCACGGATATGTCCGGCGAAAATCGCCGTGAAGTGATCTTAAAGGGCGGAAAGGGCGGTCTTGGAAATATGCACTTCGCAACAGCGACGATGCAGGTTCCGAAATATGCCCAGCCGGGACAGCCGGGACAGGAACTCTGGGTACAGCTGGAGTTAAAGGTGATCGCGGATGTGGGACTTGTCGGATTCCCGAACGTCGGAAAATCCACCCTGTTATCCCGCGTTTCCAATGCGAGACCGAAGATCGCAAACTACCATTTCACGACCCTGAATCCGCACCTTGGCGTTGTAAATCTCGGTGACGGGAACAGCTTTGTAATGGCGGATATCCCGGGACTGATCGAGGGCGCATCCGAGGGAGCCGGTCTTGGACATGAGTTCCTTCGTCATATCGAGCGCACGAAAGTCCTGCTCCATGTGGTTGACGCGGCTTCCGTAGAGGGACGTGATCCGATCGCGGATGTTCATGCGATCATGGATGAGCTTTCCGCCTACAACCCGGAGCTTTTAAAGCTTCCGCAGGCGATCGCAGCCAACAAGCTGGATGCAGTTTATGATGAGGGCGCAGATCCGCTTGCAGATTTAAAGAAAGAGTTCGAGCCGATGGGGATCCCGGTATTCGGAATCTCCGCAGTCAGCGGCGAGGGCGTGAACGATCTTCTGTATTATCTCTATGATGTGATCAAAAATACAGACCGCACACCGAAGATCTTCGAGAAAGAGTTCGAGATCGAGTATGTCGGCGATCGTTCCCTTCCGTACACGGTCGAGAAGGATGAGGACGGCATTTACGTGGTCGAGGGACCGAGGATCGAGAAGATGCTCGGATACACGAATCTTGATTCCGAGAAAGGCTTTGACTTCTTCCAGAAATTCTTAAAGCAGTCCGGAATCCTTGCAGATCTTGAAAAAGCGGGGATCCAGGAGGGCGATACCGTCCGCATGTACGGACTCGTATTTGATTACTATAAATAATGCGCCGGAGCTTCTCGGGCGTTTCATGGGAACATCCAGGGAGCCGCGCTTTTCCATATATGAAAAGGAGTTATTATGACAAGCAAACAGCGTTCCTATTTAAAGGGACTTGCAATGACGATGGATGCCGTTTTACAGATCGGTAAATCCAGCCTCACACCGGAGATCACAAAATCGGTTGAGGAAGCATTAAACGCGAGAGAGCTGATCAAGATCCACGTTCTGAAGAACTGTGCGGATGACGGAAAAGACCTTGCACAGATCCTTGCAGAGCGTACTCATTCTGAGGTTGTACAGGTGATCGGAAAGATGATCGTTCTGTACAAACCGGCGAAGGAAGAGAAAGACCGGAAGATCGTTCTTCCGTAATTGCCGCGGAAATACCTGTATTCCTGAATGTCCGCTTTGTGCCGGAAATTTGCGAAAGTGATCTCCGCACGGACTGCGGAACGGGAAGAACAGGAAAAACGATAATCCTGTCGGTAATGGAGGATCCTATGAGACGCGTTGGTATTCTTGGGGGAACATTTGACCCGGTCCATAACGGACACCTGCTCCTTGGAGAACAGGCTCACCGGGAGTATGGGCTGGATGAGATCTGGTTCATGCCGTCTCATGTTCCGCCGCACAAAAAAGATCATCATATCACAGACGGAGCGGCGCGCATCCGGATGCTGGAGCTTGCCACGGAATCCGTTCCGTATTTTTCGGTCTCCGATTTTGAGATGGGACGCGAAGGAAATACCTACACGGCGCAGACACTGGCGCTTTTGAAGGAAGCGTACCCGGATATCGAGGTCTATTTTATCATCGGGGCAGATTCCCTGTATCAGCTGGAATCCTGGTATCATCCCGAACAGGTGATGGCACAGGCGGTACTCCTGGTCTCCGGAAGGACATACGAGGACGGCGGTGTTTCCCTTGAAGATGAGGTTTCTTACCTCAATAAAAAATATGGGGCTGATATCCGGATCCTCCACAACCCGAAGATCGAGGAAGCGTCCGCGGATATCCGGAAACGGGCGGCGCTGGGGGAGGACCTCTCGAAAGACACGCCCGAAGCCGTTGCAAATTACATCAGGGAAACAGGATTGTACAGGAAATAGAGGCAGGTAAACTGCAAGGAGACAGTCCGGCTCCTGACTGTAATAAAACAGGTGAAAACGAAGGACCCGTGCGGGAGATATCCCGGCGGGGCAGATTCAGAAAGAAGATTCATTATGGATAGTCGGGTACCTGAAATCAGAAAACATTTAAAGAAAAAACTCGATGCGTACCGGTACGAGCACACGCTCGGCGTAGAATTTACCTGTCAGGCGCTTGCAATGCGGTATGGGTACGATCTTGATAAAGCCGATCTTGCGGGACTTCTGCATGATTCGGCAAAACGCTTTGAAAATCCGGTCATGCTTCAGAAATGTCTGGACCGCGGGATCCCGGTGACAGCCGAGGAAGAGCGCGACCCGTCCCTGCTCCATGCGAAACTCGGGGCGTGGATGGCTGAGAACAAATATGGAGTGGATGATCCGGAGATCTTAAGCGCGATCACCTGCCATACGACGGGAAAGCCGGGCATGAGTCTGCTCGACAAGATCCTCTATGTGGCGGATTATATTGAACCGAGACGGTCCAAGGCGGCAAATCTTCCTGAAATGCGGAAGCTTGCCTTTATTGACCTGGATCAGGCATGCTTTGAGATCATGGAGAGCATTCTCGAGTATCTGAAGAGCACCGGGTGCCAGATCGATCCGATGACGGAGGCGGCCTACCAGGATATGCGCCGTGTCGTTTCAGAAAAACAGAAAGAGACAGCCGGCGCGGCCGGAGAGACCGATCAAGACAAGGAGGAACAATCAGTTGAATCAGTCAAAAGAAATGGTAAAGCTTGCAGTCGAGGCTTTGGAAGAGAAAAAAGGCGAAGATGTAAAAATTATCGACATTGAAGGCGTTTCCGTGATCGCGGATTACTTCGTTCTCGCGAGCGCTTCCAACGCAAACCAGACACAGGCATTAGTTGATAACGTGGAGGAGAAGCTCTTCAAGGCAGGTTACGAGTGCCACCAGAAAGAAGGCAGCATGAGCTCTACATGGGTACTCATGGACTACGGCGATGTGATCGTACACGTATTCTCCAAGGAAGATCGTCTGTTCTATGATCTTGAGAGGATCTGGAGAGACGGAAAGATCGTGGAGTCGGTGGACGAGCTGTAGGAGAGATTGTTTAATTCCTTTTATTTCCGAAACATTCCTTTTATACCCGAAACAAGGGATGCGGAAACGTAATAATTTTCCTTTTATATCCGAAACAAGCGGTGTAAAACAGGGATTTGAGTTTTCCTTTTATATCGCAAACAAAGAATAAAAATCAAAAAACCAGTTTTCCTTTTATATCCGAAACAAGAGGGTATAAGGGCGAGAACTGGTTTTCCTTTTATTTCCGAAACATCCGATTATCTGTAAAATACCCTCTTGCAATTTGAAATACTTGATGATATAGTGGCGGCAACGGTTTGACGAATGCTGAAACCGGAATTATGACAAAGCGCTTTATGATTTCAGGCAGGAACGTCGGAGTGAAAATTTGACTCAAAACGTTATCCGCAGAAACCGCCAATTGGAAATTCGAATTCGATGATGATATAGTTGCAACGAAAAAATCGAAAGGAGACCAAACTATGGGAAGGCTTTATAAAATCAACCCGCCATGTCCGAAGTGTCATGAGGAACATAACTGGTGGCACATTCAGCTGACCGATGAGGAACAGGCAAAGATGGATGAGTATGTGGCAGCCAATGCAGGAAAATCATCCATGGAGTTACTGCTGAGTGAACCGGGAATTGTTGTTACGCGAAAACTCAAGTGTTGCTGTTGCGGCCATGTATTTGAAGTGGAAGCCGGGCTGCGGAAATTTGACGAGGTCGGATACCGGGATCAGGATTTCATTGCAGCAGTCGGTGAAATACCTGTATGATAAGGAGTTGATGAGATGCATTTGGATCAGTCAGCGTTGGGAATCCTGCGTAAAGCAGAAGATAAAAATGGGCGGAAATACATGGATTGGCGGATACCGTATATGGATCAGCCGGGATTGATCATGGTCTATAAATCCGACAGCCGGTATGAGAAGTATCTGGTTTACTTCTTTACGAGTCCGGCAAGCGATTGTCCGGGCAAATATCTGCACACAACCTACGGAAGTATCCGAGTGGAAGATGGTTCATTGACAATCAGAACAAAGAACAGCGTCTATGAATTTGAACTGGATGCATCATGCGTATCAGAGGTGGATATGATTTTGCTGTTACATACGGTAAATGAGTATTTTCGTGATGATGGCATGTGAGACAGACGAGGCCAGACATAGGCTGCGGGAACAATTCCGCAGCTGTTTTTACAGTTCCAGACAGTATCGGAATGAACGGAAGAGGAAGGAATGGGAAACATATGAGCAGTGTTGAGAATGTGGAAATTTTTGAAAATACCAAAAGGCTGTGCGAGACAAACGGAAAGATTAAGGACACCCTTGCTCGGTCAGTGAAAAATCAGAAGCTGATTCCGGAAGGAGTGGATCTGCCTGCCGTAGATAAGGCGCGTTTCGCAGATGAGGCGAAGATTGTTGTATCCGCAAAGCGGACTTTCGAGGCGGCTGCAGGTTATGCAGGCCAGAAGGTGGCGGTACATAACTTTGCCTCTGCCACAAATCCGGGCGGCGGCGTGACAAGGGGATCCAGCGCACAGGAGGAATGTCTGTGTCGGTGTTCCGGTCTGTATTTCTGCCTGAGTGTACCGGAAATGATGCAAGGATTCTATTACCCTCATCGGAATGCGAAGATTCCGATCAACAATGCGGATATCATTTACACGCCGGATGTAACCGTATTCAAGACGGATACGGGCAGGCCGAAGCTGATGGATGAAAAAGACTGGTATGAAGTGGATGTGATCACCTGCGCGGCACCGAACCTGCGTGAGAGACCGAGCAACCGATTCAACCAGGGAAACGGTGACCGGGCGGTAAAAGTCAGTGACCGGGAACTCCTGGAAATCCATAAGAAGAGGCTGACCAGGATTCTGGATGTTGCAGTACTGAACGGTGACGAAGTGGTAATCCTGGGTGCTTTCGGATGCGGAGCGTTCCAGAATAAGCCGGAAGTGGTGGCAAGAGCAGCAAAAGAAGTAATTGCGGATTATCTGCACGCATTTAAAACCATTGAATTTGCGGTCTATTGCCCACCGCGGGATGATACGAATTTCAAGGTGTTTAAACGGGTGATGGGTTAAATACGAATGTGAGGAGGTAACGGGATGAGGAAAATCAAAAAAGGCGGAAAAGAGAATGAAGCAGCGTCCTTCTATACTGCGGATGAGTTCTTTTTACGGAAAGGATACCAGATCCCGGATCTGGTGACTGAAGTCAGAAAAGAAGCATACGTTTCGGGATTCAACCGTGGCCAGGAGCAGGCGTATTATGGATTCTGGAATAAAGACTGCCAGAAATTATTCAAGGAAGATGAAGAGACGCGGAAGGTTGAGGAACATGAACATTGCTGGACAGCGCATGACGAGTGGCAGGAACATGTCGCTAGAACGGCGTTTAATCTTGCGGCATCTGCTTACAAGGAGTATATGGGCGGAAAGAGCAGCGCGGACGATGCGATGAATGCCATTGTTGCCGTACTGCGCACGGAGTTCGTGAATACAAGGGTAAAACAGGTTGCGGAAAACGCCGGAAAGATAATCCCGGTACCGCCGGAAGAAAAATGGCTGAGCGATGATGAGGATGAAGGCGAAGGCGTGAGCATGCTGACCATGACACGTGAGATTCTGAAAGAGGGAAGAAAAGAGGGCTATGATATCGGCTATATGAAAGGATATATGGCGGCGCAGTCAAAAGAGTAGGCATTACAGTGGAAGGGCAGGTGAGAATATGGGACATCAGGACAATGCCGGAAAATTCATAGCGTTTATTTTGCGGCACCACCCGGAAGCCATTGGTATGAAACTGGATGAACACGGATGGGCGCGTACGGAAGATCTGATTGCCGGGATAGCGAAGAGCAGACCATTTGACATGCAGATGCTGGAAGAAATTGTACGGACTGATTCCAAGCAGCGGTATTCCTTCAATGAGGATAAAACGCTGATCCGGGCAAACCAGGGGCATTCCATTCCAGTGGATGTGGAACTGGAGCAAAAGACCCCGCCGGATGTTTTATGGCATGGAACGGGAGAGAAGTATGTGGAATCAATCAATCGGATTGGATTGATTCCGAAATCCAGGCTGTATGTACATATGTCCAAAGATTACGAGACGGCCAAGACGGTCGGGAGCCGTCATGGGAAGCCGGTTGTATACCGGGTAAATGCAAAGCAGATGGCGGAAGATGGTTATCAGTTTTATTTGTCCGTAAATGGGGTATGGTTGATTAAAGAAGTACCTGTACAGTATTTGAGTTTTCATTGTAACCAATTTTAAGTTTCACACCAAACTTATTCATTGATTTACACTCGTTATTTCAATGATCTTTTTATCTTTCCTGCACGTTTAATATATTGGCCCGTTTTTGAAATTGCCGCCGTATTTGGGGGCAAAATGCTGCCCTTCGTCAGATCCGATTATTCGTGGAAATATGGTGTAAAAAAGATTCCCTTGCACTATGTAAGTGTTCAGGGAATCTCCTTTTATATGATACGAATTTATTGGCAAAAAGTGGATATCATCTTAAGAGTTGTTATACATTTCCAGTAGTTCCTGTTCTGATAATACAATTCCTGCTTCTTTCAATAATTCTTTTCTGTTCGCATATAATTTTTTTATGAGCGATTCGGAATCTTTTCCATAATGAATTTGGTTATGGCATGTACTGCATAGTGAAATTATATTTTCTTCAACATCTAAGGAATAATTAAACAAATCTGAGTATGCCAACGGAACCAAATGATGTGCCTCTGTATATGGCACATTTTGATTTTTTCTGATGAAGGTAAAGTGGTCATTATTTATTTCACATTTAAAATCGGCAAGAATCAGCGCATTTTCAGCTATTTTGCTGCTCCTCTCGATTTTTTCCTGTACACTTGTGTATTTAATCTTTTTTTGAGGAGTTCGTTTATAATGGATGTCGTTTTTGCTGGAGGAAAAACGGGCAAGTTTATTTAACGTCGTCAGACGGGCTCCGTCCTCCTTATCTGCATTAATTAGTGCTGCTTCTGTTACGCTTCTTATGTCTAAGAAATATGAGTATTTTTCAGGCATTTGGAAATTGTATTTTGACATTAGAGATAAAGGGAAGACCCATCTGTATTTTCCATTTTCCTCTATAGGATAAGGTTTCTCTTTACTTAATACCAATAAACCATTGACAAGTCTATAATTTTTAGTTTCATCCTTCCAAAACGCACGAACTATAATCTTATCAATAGAATCTGCATTAAAAAGCGTCTTATCAATTATAGATAGGTCATTTGTATTTTGGCGGGTGGTATACGTTCGATCTCCGAGACAATGCAATATTTTTCCATTTTTCCATCTATCAAAAATACCTTTTGAATAATCAAGTAAAATAATGACGACTCCATTTCGATATAAGAACTTTTCGGATATGGCTGTCGTTCCTGTTTCCTGCATGATTTGTTTTGCTGTCACATTGGTTTTTTGCCCGCCATATTCCAATTTTTCTAATTCTGATCGTTCATCATACTCTTCATTAAAATTATTTACGGGTTCTTCGTCGGCAAATCCACCATCATAGTATTCATCCCATTTACTGTAATCAATCATTATAAATTCTCCCAAAGAAAAAATTGCTTCCTCACATTAGGGAAGTTTTTACAATATGTCATAATGGTTTTAAGTGAAGTTACATTATAAATATTGCAATATGCTCAATCATTCTTGAGCTATCCATACAAGTCTGATTTAACGTATTTCAAATTTCGACATATTTGTTTCAAACATTATATCATAGAAACAGAGCTAATGCAGAAATTTTGCATTCTTACATTAGCTCTATTGTGTATAGCAGAATTTATAATTAAGAAACCGGCTTTTTATTTTTCAACTTCCGGCAGACCAAAGATAAGCGTGAATTCTACCTGATCAGAGTCAGACCACTTATTCACTGAAATGTGATCGGCCGCGGACACGACCATGTGCATCCGTTTTTGGTTTGTTGTGATATCAAAACCACATCGGCTGGTCAAAGTAGCGGTAATATCATGAAATGAATCCTGCTGTATTGTCAGTTTGGATCTGGTAAGGGCGGCAAAATCCTTTAGAATCGGAAGAAAGGCTGCATCAAACCAATTTTTGAAGTCTTCCGCCTCAGTATTTTTCTTTTCATCTCTTGTTGCATGAATTGCCGCAATGGCGGCAGCGGCTTCTTTAAGTGAAAGCTGCTCGGCCATCTCAGATAACTCGTTGGCTCCATCCCTCTTTGTAAAATCAAATTCCTGCATATATTTATACCTCCTGTCTGAACAGCATAACACATTGTGGATATATGCACAATATTGATTTGCACAAAAATCAGCTATGATTGTTCGCAGGAGGAGGACTTATCATGGTTGATTACAGCCCGTTGTGGGACACAATGCGCAAGCGTGGAATAACACAATATATGATGCTGCAGGATAAGATCCTCGACAATCATACGCTTGATCGTTTGAAGAAAAATATGAACATTACGTTGATTACATTGGAACGTATTTGCACCTATTTGGATTGTACTCCGAATGACGTGATTCGGTTCACGGAGCAGAAATAATGAATGAAGACAAACAGAATCAGCATACCGGGAATTCTTCGGCGTGCTGATTTTTCATTATAAAGCCGATTTCTTGATACGGTTGCGAATATAAACCGAAACGACTGGATAAAAGTATTGCCGTATGATATAATTGTAACTCACGTAAAGAGAAATACATAAGGATGAGGTTACTGATATATGCTTACAAGTTTGGAAATATGTGCCGGTGCCGGAGGACAGGCGCTGGGGCTTGCAATGGCCGGGTTCGTTCATGTGGCATTGGTGGAATATGAAGCGGACTATTGTGCCGCCTTGAAGCGAAACCGTCCGGAATGGAATGTGATCTGTAAGGATGTCCGTGAGTTTTCCGGAATCCCCTATCGGGGGAAAATAGATCTGTTGGCCGGCGGAGTTCCGTGTCCGCCTTTTTCCCAGGCAGGGAAACAGCTGGGAAGCGAGGATGAGCGTGACCTGTTCCCGGAAGCAATTCGACTGATCGGTGAAATTCAGCCGCGTGCCGTTATGCTTGAAAATGTCCGCGGACTGCTTGATCCGAAGTTTACCGAATACAGAACATCCATCCTGCAGCGGATTGCGGATCTGGAATACAGGGTGCAGATAAAGTTACTGAATGCCAGTGATTACGGTGTGCCGCAGCTCCGTCCGAGAGTCATCATTGTCGGAATCAGAAACGATGAAAACGGGGAATTCCATTACCCGGAGGAACATCCGGAAAATGCCAAAACAGTCGGAGAAACACTGCTGGATCTTATGAAAACAAACGGCTGGCAGGGTGCCGCAAAATGGGCCAAGGAAGCAAACAGCATTGCCCCGACAATTGTGGGCGGTTCCAAGAAGCACGGAGGTCCGGATCTGGGACCGGTCAGGGCAAGAAAGGCATGGGAAGCACTCGGTGTTGACGGACTCGGCGTGGCGAATGAGGCACCCGCAAAAGATTTCGAGGGGATGCCCAGACTCACTCCGCGGATGATTGCGAGAATTCAGGGATTCCCGGACACCTGGGATTTCGGAAACAAAAAGACACACGCATGCCGCATGATCGGAAATGCATTCCCGCCGCCGGTGGCTCAGGCGGTCGGAGAAGAGATAAGGAGGGTATTGGAAGGTGGAAGCGTTACTGACTGAGGAAAGAAAACACTATCATCGTATGCTACTTGACGGCGGCGTTCTGACGGTTGACAAAAACGGAATTCCGAGCAATGCGGATTCTTCATCCAGACTGTCGAAGGAGATTGCAAAGGGAATCGCGGATCAGCTGATGGCTGAGGTACATGAAAAAGCCCTGGGACAGACTTCGGGAGCCAAGTTTGAGCAGATAAACATGGAATTCCTGGCGGCGACATTCCCGAAACTTCAGAATGTCCGTCCGGGAAAATGGCACATCGTGAAACTGGGAAACCGAAATGCGATAAAAACAAGCAGTTTCTGTCAGTATGAGCATTTGGATTATCTGTCACAGCTTTTGGCTGTTGATTCAAAGCTGGCCGCAAGCATGGGAAACGATTACATGGTCGCGCCAGATGTGGTTGTGTACCGTGAACCGCTTACGGACGAAGAACTGAACAGTCAGGTCGTGATTGTTGATGATTCGGTTGCTCTGCAGACGGATATCAGGGCAAAAAACGGAGGACTGCCAATTCTGCATGCTTCCATTTCAGCCAAATGGACAATGAGAAGCGACCGTGCCCAGAACAGCAGAACGGAAGCCTTGAATCTGATCCGAAACAGAAAGGGACATCTGCCCCATATCGTGGTGGTAACCGGGGAGCCGCTGCCGAGCAGACTTGCCTCATTGGCATTGGGAACCGGTGACATTGACTGCATGTACCATTTTGCACTGTATGAACTGGTGAAAGCCGTAAAAGATACCGGGGCTGAAGATTCCATTGAGATGCTGAACGCATTGATAGAAGGAAAGAGACTGAAGGACATCAGCGATTTACCGCTGGACTTATCCGTATAGAGCAAAGAATATTCGGGACAGGGAGAAATCCTTGTCCTTCTTTTTTTTGCCCCAAAACTGATAATTCATGTTTTCATTCCATAATTATATTGAGAATCCGCGTGGAAAAATCCCGTCACATTCATCCGTCAGTGCGGTGTGAAACGGATATTTTGTATAAAAATGCAAAATATGGAAAATTTCAGCTAAGATTGCGAAATACATGACGGTTTTAAGCGGATTCTGTGATATACTTAAAGGAAATATAATATTTTTTATGTGAATGAAACGGGCCGGATAAAACCGCGGAATCGGTTTGGATTAAGAAGCCCGAAAAAAGAGGAGAATGAGGGAACGGGATCATGAAAACAATTGATTTGTGCTGCGGAATCGGAGGAATCAGGAGGGGATTTGAACTGGCCGGAGACTTCGAGAACGTGCTTTCTGCGGAAAAAGATGAATATGCGTGCAGGACGTACCAGCATCTGTTCGGTGATGATCCCAGACACGATGTGACGGATGAGGCATTCAAGGAGCTGGTGACGCGGACGGAATATGACGTGCTGCTTGCTGGTTTCCCGTGTCAGGCATTCAGCAAAGTCGGTCTCAGAAAGGGATTCCGGGATGTCACGAAGGGAACCATATTTTTCGACATAGCGGAAATCATTGACCGTACGATGCCGAAGGTCGTATTCCTGGAAAACGTGGAGAATCTGGTAAGCCATGACAAGGGACAGACTTTTAAGATCATCATAAATACCTTGGAGAATGAACTGAACTACCATGTCATCGGCGTGGAAAGGGATGAAAAAGGCGAACTGAAGTATGACAAAAAGTCCTTCATAAGGAACACGAAGAATTTCGGACTCCCGCAGAACAGGCCGAGAGTGTACATGGTGGCATTCAGCAGGGATTATTTCGGGAAACATCTGGATGTTTTGCCGAAGGAAACTCCGACCGAGGGACGGAAAGAAATATTCCACTCGGTTCTGGATATTCTGGACACCGAGGTTTCGGAAAGATTTTTCCTTTCATCTGGTCTCCTGGAAACACTGGAAAAGCACAGGGCCAGACAGAAAAGCAACGGAAACGGGTTCGGTTATCGGATCGTCAATGACGCTTCCATGACCAGACCGCTTGCACATACCATTCTTGCGACTGGAGGTTCCGGTAAGGAAAGAAATCTGATTTATGATCCGGTCAACGGCCGCGACATTGCCGGAAGGAACGTGCCGGGGAAGAAGACTCCCATAAATGAAAAATGCATCAGAACCATGACTCCGGAAGAGTGGGGACGCCTTCAGGGATTCATCGGCTATGCGTTTCTTGATAAGAACGGGAATGAGACTTTTTCGTTCCCGGAAAAAATGTCGAATCAGCAGAAATTCAAGCAGTTCGGTAATTCCGTTTCGATACCGCTCATTGAGGAAATGGCACTGTTCATAAAAAACTGTGTGACACGGATGGAAGCGGAATTTTCGGAAGAGGAGAGGGAATGTTATAAAATTCCCGGGGCACTGCTCAAGGTGCAGAACGATATTCGGAAACTGCTGAAGAATGAGAAGCCGAAGACGGTTGAAAAATGCTGTCGGCTCGTTTCGGAAATCGGACTGAGCAACGGTTTCCGCGCGGAGGACATAGGAGCGGCGCTCGGGCAGTCCAATGTTACAGCCTATAGTTATCTGCACAGACTGGAACGTGCAAAATGTGTGGAATTTGACAGTGGCGGTTACAAACTGAGAGCGGAAAAGAAGAAATTTTCGGCTGAAATGTAACGGTGAAAGGGGGAAGTTCGATGGATGTTGAAAGCCTGAAAAAGATCATGAAAAAATGCGACGTTTATTTTGAAGATCGGCTCATTTCCGGAGAGCTGCTCCTGCGATCCTTTATGGAATTTTTGACCGGTGAGGCCGGTAAGGCGGAAAACAACGGAAGCATTGTGCTGCATCTGGCTTCTCCGTGTTTTGACGCGATCTCGGTTGCATGGGCGGCTCTGGCCGTCATAGCAGGGAATGAAACGGATGTTGAGTCCATCATCAGAAACCTCAGACCGGGAGACAAGGTCCTTTATGACCGTAAAAGAGCGGAATTTATCGGCCTGAATACGGACGAGGACGGTGTGGAACGGGTAAGCATCCGCTGCGGAGGCGGCACGACAAGAATAGGAAGAAAAAGCTGGGCGCGCATCACGCCGTATTACGGTCAGTCGGAGCGTTATGACGGGCGCGGAATCCGAAGCGGAAACCGCGATCGGGAAGAATTTCTGTCGGCCTTGCTTGAATGCGATAAAAAGGATGTCCCTTCCGTGACGGATGCTTCCGTCATCATTGTCATGGATCGTCAGCGGGCAAACCGCTGTATGGACGGTCTGGTTCTGCAGACGGGAAACCTGAAAATACGGATTCAGGATCTGGTGACCGCATCGTATTTTACGGAAGGAAACGAGTATCCGTACGGCGGCAATGCCGGGAAAAACGAAGCGATGATAAAATTCGCGTCAAAAATATCCGTCGGTCTGGATATGACATGGGAATCGGACGGAAACGAATATCTCGGAATGTTTGTCTGCGGGAACGGCCTGATTGAAAGAGGAATCACGGAACTTGGGCAGGTCATGACCAGGGAATCCGTCGGTTTTTCGGTCGTGTCCGGCGGCATGGATCTGTCCTGTGCGGAAGAACTGATAAAGGAATACGGGGAAGCGGGAGTGTTTGCCTGCACGAAGGATTTCCTTCTGGAGAATACCCTGCCTCCGGTAAACGGAAATGATTTTACCGTTGAGCTGCAGCGGCAGGCGGATGCGGTGATGGACCGTGAGATTCATAAGGTGATTCTGCACGGCGAAACGGACTGGAAGGCATACCGGGATTTCAAAAAAGCCGTCGGATATGTCAGAATGGATGAACTGGACGAGGATGAAAGGGCGTACATAATTCCCAATGCATATTCTCTCATGAACCTGTTCATGACGGCGCCGTTTTCCGTCAGGGAAATGGAGGATGCCGTAAAGGAAGGAAAAATCCGCAGGGAAGTGGGACAGCCGCATATCCGGCTGGAAGAACTGGAAAAGAAACTGAAGGAGCTGCCTGTCAATCTGGCGGAAGCCGCGGGAAAAATCGCGGACTCCCTGGAAACCGCATACTATGCGGGATATGATGATTCGCCCAAACGCAGGTTCCTGCGGGAATACATTGACGAAAATTACGGGCACGGAATTGCCATAGTGGTTCCGAAAGCCTATTATGCCGACATCATATGGAATTACGTACTGCCCGAACTTGATCCGGAGAAATCCGGTGTTGAAATCGTGACGATGGCCCGTTTTGACGGAACCCGTGCATACGACCGCATTCTGGTTGTCGGAAATCTGCTCGGAAAACATTTTGACATCTTCCGGTGCATGTCATCCGCGGAAATCACGGTACTTCTGTACGAGGCGGAAGCCGTCATGTTCCGCGCGAGGGAGAAGCGGAGCCGCGTGACGGAGCGGTTGTTTAACGAACACCAGTGTACGGCTGATGACGGTGATGATGAAATCGAAGAGAATGTTTCCGTCACGGACGTGGATGAAATCGAGAACGTGGATGAGGAAATTGCGTCCTACACGGAAGAAGTCGTCACGAAAAAGTTCGATGCGGCCCTGCGGCGGGAAGGAGAGAGCAGCACGGTTCCTCCCGTGGATGTTTCCGTGCTTGTCCGCTTTGAGGACGGGGAAGGAGCCATGCTTTCAAAGCATTACGAAGCGTATGTTCTGAATGATGAAAAGGGCGAAGCCGAAAAGAAAAAGGCGGATGATCTGAAAGCCGGTGACCGGATGATATTCCTTAACCGTGATGAATACACTCGGGATATCGTCGATTACATTTTAAAGGAACTGATCGACGGTAACCGGATAAGCGAAGGAAACATGAGGGATTATGAGATGTCCCGCAGATGGAAAAATGATCTGCTGGAACACATGGAAAAAACCGGGCATTCGCCGAAGAAAATTGCGGATGAAATGAAAGGAAACGGTGTACGGGTTCAGAAAAACACCGTGATGAACTGGATTGATGAGGATGCACATACCGTGGCTCCGCAGTCGGTGGAATCACTGGAGCAGATTGCTTATTTGACGAACGATTGGGATATGTTCGATCATGCGGCCGAGTATTTTGAAGCATGCAAAAGAATCAGAAGATTGCGAAAAGACATTCTGAAGGAACTGGGGGCAGCAATCATTAAATTTCTGGAAGGGCAGAAGGCACCCGAGGGAATGATTCCGCCCGAGATTCGTGAACGGCTCGGAACGCTTGCGGCAGTTCTCAGGATAGAAACAATAATAAAAGATGAGAGATCGGTACCGGCCTATATGACAAACCGGCCTCTGGATCTTGACGGGGGATTGTAAACATGGAAAACAAGTCTGAAATGATTAAGGCGAGGGATGAGTTCATTGCCCTGGTAAAGGCGGAACTTCTCGGACCGGGATCGGAAGTGTCCGTCCCGGACGCGGAACATGAACTGATCACGACCGTTCCGGAAAAACGATATTCCATCGGAATTCTTTTCCCGAAGGAAAATAAAATGCAGGCGGACGGAAACGACGTGGATCGCGCCGTCCCGGAAGACGAAAAGGGAGACGCGGAACAGGCCGAAACGGTTGCATTCGATGATTCCGATTATGTAGGAAAGGACATGACGATAAAGGAAAAGGACAAAAAGACAGCCGATGAGGCCGATGATGACCCGGATTCGGAGGATAATCTGGATGAGGAAGTCAGTCTGGCCGCCCAGAACATGCCGTCCTCTTTCGGAATCACGTTTTTTGTCAGAGGAAACACCGACCGTGTCAGAATATCCTTAAAATACGGCACGTACAGGGATGCCCGCATGGAGGACTGCAGGATTCCGTTTATACCGGCAAAAGCGGGAGAATGGACCGTCCCGGAAGAATTTGACCGCTACGTCAGATATGATAAGGAAGAAAAGACCCTGAGACTGATCAACGGAATCAACCGGAAAACGGTCCGTCAGCTGAAGGAGAGGGATCTGCTGGATACGGATGAGGATCAGCTCATCGATAATCTGTACAAACTCGCCGATCAGCTTCAGAACGGTTTCGTCAGGGAACCGCGTGAACTGAATAATTACGAAATCGTGTTCGGTGACGGGGACTACGCGAATGAAACGTGCATTGCGGATCATGACCTTGTGGAAATTACGGCGCTCAGAAGAAAAATGGAAAACGGAACCACGGCCCTGACAATCATGGCGGTCAATGCCAAAACGGGACGGCCGCAGAGCAGCAACTGTATTTTTCAGCCGGAGCTTCGGGTGGATTCGGAGAATAATGAGTTTTCGTTTGAAAAATATTCAGGAGCCGTGAATTTCGATCTCCTTGATGAGGAAGAGCAGTCTCTTGAACTCCAGTACAGGAACAAGCATGTGTACGGAACCGGTCTCGGAACTGCGGTCAACTGGAAGATTGATGAAAACGGGAAAGGATTCATACGGAACGACTTTTTCCCGGAATTTGAAGTGCCGTCCATGGACTTTACACTTCCGGATGATTGCGGGGTCAGCGACCGGACACTGTCCATGAAATATCTTTCCGATCTGAACGATACGGAAAAGAGCGAGAAAATCCGCGACCTGGAAAGTCTGGTCGATGCGTATTCCGCATGGATCGATGATCTGGTTGTACGTTCGCATGCGCTGGAACCGCGTTTGGCAAAGGCGGCAGACCGGAACCTGAAGGGCTGCCTGGAAGCGTGCGAACGCATGAGAAACGGAATCCATATCCTTGAAAAAGACGACATGGCATGGGATGCCTTCCAGCTTGCCAACCGCGCCATGTTCATGCAGCGTGTCCAGCTTGCGATTCAAAGGGATTATCCGGCATCATACCCGGATGAAAAGGATCTGTCGAACGTCCTGAAGGACATTGATTACGGCACGGCGGATAAAACTTTTCCAAAAGATCGGTACGCGTGGAGACCGTTCCAGCTTGCGTTCATGCTTCTGGATGTCGCTTCGGTGACCGATGATGACAGCGCCGACCGTTCCCTGGTGGATCTGATCTGGTTCCCGACCGGCGGCGGAAAAACGGAAGCTTACCTTGGTCTTACCGCAATGACCATTTTTTACCGTCGTTTCCGTCATCCCGCACAGGGCGGGGGAACGACAGTCATCATGCGCTATA
This sequence comes from Clostridium sp. MCC344, assembly GCF_018785365.1. NCBI lineage: Bacteria > Bacillati > Bacillota > Clostridia > Eubacteriales > Clostridiaceae > Clostridium > Clostridium sp. MCC344. The sequence continues at coordinate 61,062 of NZ_WQPQ01000077.1, forward strand.
CGCTCAGGCTTCTTGCGGCGCAGCAGTTCACAAGAGCTTCGACGCTTATCTGTGCCTGTGAGTTCATCCGAAAGGACTGCGAATCAAGGAAATCCAGGTACAGACGTTATGCACTCGGAACTACTCCGATCACCATAGGACTGTGGATCGGAGGGGAACATACGCCGAATACCGATGACGGAGCGAAAAAGAATCTGGAAAAATTGCGGGGAACAGGGGTTTATAATCAGGACAAATACAACAAATTTCAGGTATTAAAGTGCCCTTGGTGCGGAACCCGCATGACGCAGGAAAGAGGCGAAGATAAAAAGATCCGCGGCACTTTCGGTTACAAGATGTACGGAGGAAATCACTTTGCCCTTTACTGCACGAGACAGGCATGTCCATTCGGGAACAGGCTGCCGGTTCAGGTGGTGGATGAGGAACTGTACAATGAACCGCCGACGCTCCTTTTCGGAACGGTGGACAAATTCGCAATGCTTCCTTGGGAGAACCGGATCGGGAACTTCTTTGCGCTTAATTCCGAAAACCGGGCACCGGAGCTTATCATACAGGATGAGCTTCATCTGATCTCCGGACCGCTCGGAACCATGGTCGGTCTGTATGAAAGCGCGGTGGATGCGCTGTGCCGCAGAAAAGGAAACGTGACCAAAATCGTGGCGTCAACGGCGACGATACGACGGGCGGTTGAGCAGTGCGCCGCTCTTTACGACCGGGATGTCAGCCAGTTCCCGCATCCGGCGCTGGACGCGGAGGATTCCTTCTTCGCAAGGGAAAAGAAGATTGATTACGAAAAGGAAAGTTTCGGCAGAAAATACGTGGGACTCATGCCGTCCGGCAAGACCAAGGCAATGATGGAGATCCGCTCCATGGCCGTGATGCTGCAGAAGGCGAAGGACATGGATGTCAGTGACGAGGTAAGGGACAAGCTGTGGACGCTCACGGCTTATTACAACAGCCTGAAGGATCTCGGCAAGGCGGCGACCATGGTGGATGATGACGTCAAGGACTTCATGAAGAGAATGTGCTACCGTCTGAAATCAAACGCGGAAGTAAGAAAAATCGGAACCGCGGATGAACTGACCAGCCGTGTCTCCACCACCCAGCTGAATCAGACTCTGGATAAACTGGAAAAGAATAAATATTCGACAAACAACAGTAAAACTTATCCGTGTAATGTTCTGCTGGCAACGAACATGATTTCCGTCGGCATTGACGTGGCGCGGCTGAACGTGATGCTTCTGGTGGGACAGCCGAAACTTACCAGTGAATACATCCAAGCATCAAGCCGTGTCGGGCGTGAGTATCCGGGCGTGGCGTTCACCATGTATGACGGAGGAAAGAGCCGCGACAGATCCCACTATGAACAGTTCAGACCGTACCACGAATCCTTCTACCGTCACGTCGAACCGACGGGAGCCACTCCATTCTCGGCACCGGCAAGAAAAAGGGCGCTTCATGCGGTCCTGATCGCCTACATAAGACTTTCGGTGGGAGAGTTATCCGGTGAAAATGATGCGATAAAATTCCGTTTGGAAGACCGGAAAAAGACGATTGAGGAGATCGGCGGATACATGGTAAATCGCTGCATTGACGTCAATCGGCGCATCAACCCTTACATGGAGGATGACTCCGCCGATCTTAAAAAGGAAATGGAGGATATTCTTGAAAAGTGGGATGATTTGGCACAGGATGCGAAAGAAATCTTCTGTTACGGTAGAAAGTTCATGGTGAAGAATCCGGATGCTTCGGGGGAACGCCTGCTGAAAGCGTTCGGAACATTTCGGGAGGATCCGGCATTCGAAACCATGACATCCATGCGAAACGTTGACGTGATGGTGCCGGGCTCCATCATCGAGTGGAAGGAGGATGATGATCAGGATGGCAGATAAAAATATTGAAAAAATCAGACTGAACGCGACATCGCATTCGGTGCGTGCGTCCCAGGCGGTGCTGCAGTACGGCGTCGGGGCAATGGTCGATTTTCCCTCCCAGACGCTCATGACCGCGGCACCCGAATACTGGAATGATCAGATCATTCGCATTCATGATGAACGACTGGAAAAATCACTGGGAGTGCGGTATTTCGGAATGCCCGCGGGCGGCAAAAACCGGGACGGAATCGCATATGCCCGGTTCCCGGAATGGTATTTCTGTCCGAAATGCCGTCGCTTCCAGCCCCTTTCAAAATGGATTGCCGAGTTTAATAAAAATGCAAAGGAACAGGAAAAGACAAACAACAGAAACATGAGCCGCAGGCTTTACTGCCCGAAGGATCGCGTCGAACTTGTCGTGGCGAGAATCGTCACGGTATGCGCGCGGGGGCACATCAACGATTTTCCGTGGGTGAAATGGACACACGCAAAGAGTTTCGGCGGCCCGAAACCGGTCTGCGCGAATCCGCAGCTTACGTTTACAACAAGCCCGGTCGCTTCGGAAGGCCTGGAAGGTCTCAGCCTGAAGTGCACCGCGTGCAATGCATCGGCCACCTTGAAGGATGCTTTCAATGACGGGATATTTGAGCAGTTGGACGAGAAAACGGAAAACAGGTACGATTTCATGTGCGAAGGAAGGCATCCGTGGAAAAACCAGACGGATGTCTGCCCGTGCTATCCGAAGGTGCTGCAGAGGGGAAGTTCTTCCGTGTATTTCCCGGTAACGGCAAGTTCCCTTGTCATTCCGCCGTTTTCGGACATCATCAACAGCCGAATTGAGGACAGTACCCTTTATGAAGATTTTCGGAATGCGATAAAAACAGCCATGGAAATGAAGGTCAGCATGAACCTGTCGGAAGAACAGACAAATGTATTCATACAGGGCAAGATTGACGAATATGCGGGAAAAATTGCGGATAACATCGGATGCAGACGTGACCAGGTGCGCGAAATCCTGAGCAGACGGATGTCTTCGGGTGAGGAGATCAATTATGACACGGGCAGCATCGAATACAGGGCGGCGGAATTTGACGCCCTTTCCGGTCGCGCCTCCGTCACGGGAACGGATTACGATGATTTTAAGCGCGTCGGAACCGACATAAAAAAATACGACATTCCGTTTGTGAAGAACATTTCCCTGATTGAAAAAATCCGCGAGGTGCAGGTAATGCTCGGATTCTCAAGAATCAGCCCCTTTTCCGCATCCATGATAGGGGATGGAAGTTCGAACTCCGGTTTTGTTTCCGTCAAAAAAACGGAAGATGACTGGTATCCGGGTTACAACGTGTACGGTGAAGGCATTTTCATTGAATTTGACGAGGATGCGATCAACAGGTGGAGAAGCGGGAACGGAACGCTGGAAAAGCGCGTAAAGATGCTCCAGGAAAACTATGACAAATCCTTCATCGGCAGCCAGCACGAAAGGAAGATTTCCGGGAAATTCCTTCTTCTGCATACCGTTTCGCATCTGCTGATCAAACAGCTGAGCTTTGAATGCGGATACAACATTTCCTCGCTGAAGGAAAGAATCTACTGCGGTGAAGCGGCGGAGGGCAAGGAAATGGCCGGAATCCTGATTTACACGGCAAGCGGGGATTCGGAAGGGACGCTCGGAGGTCTTGTGCGCCAGGGAAGGTACGACACATTCCCCCGCATATACAGAAAAGCAATCGAATCGGCCGTCATCTGCTCCAATGATCCGGTATGCTCTCTCAGCAACGGTCAGGGAAGGGATTCCCTGAACCTTGCGGCATGTTATTCCTGCTGTCTCCTTCCGGAAACCTGCTGTGAGGAGTTCAATGTTTTTCTGGATCGCGGAGTGGCCGTCGGGACGTATGACAATAAAAAACTCGGCTTTTTCCATGAACAGCTGTACGGAACCGGCGGGTGGAAACGTGATCTGGAGTCTCTGAAAGAGAAAACGACGGAAACGGAACGGCCGACGGGACGCGTGGTCGTCACCGCGGGTACGGACATGAGCGGAGAAAGCCCGGAAAGCGTGATTTCTGATATTTCGCAGTTTTCGGAAACCGACGGGGAACGCGCATTTGCCGAATGGCTGAAAAGCAGCGGCGCACTCGCCGGGAAACGGATGCCGCTTCGGGACGTGAAATTCAGCGTGTCCGGGAACTCCTGTACCTGGGAATGCGATTATTACTGGCAGGATTCGGAAATCATGTATTTTGCTTCCGGTCAGGAAAAAGCCATGAAAATCGCCGCGGACAACGGCGTAAAATGCATTTACGGGCCTGACGGGCAAAGCGAAAACAATCAGAGGATAATCAGGGAGATGAGATGACATGGCCGTAATGATTCCGGAAATACCGAATCCGTTTCAGACCGGAAGCCTTGAAGACGTGATGTTTGAAGCGTTGAAGAACCTGCCGGATTTCTGCATGGTTTTTCATTCCTTCCGGCTCACGGACGTGAAGGACGGGATTCTGAATGAAAGCGAGACCGATTTTATCATTTTCGACAGGAAAAGAGGAATTCTGTGCCTGGAAGCGAAGGCGGGAGCCGTTTCCTTTCGCGACGGCCGATGGATGTACGGAAACGGAACGCCGATGCGTTCGGGAGGTCCGTTCCGGCAGGCCGCGGCCAACAAATGGAAACTGATGGAGCTGATTGGAAACAGTCGGCTCGGCTTTCTTACGGAAAGAATCAAATTTCTGCACGGAGTGTGGTTTCCGTCCCTTTCCGATGAACGGATCGATGAGATTGTCATGCCGCCGGAAGCGGACAGAAAGATCGTGCTGGGCAGCGAGGCGCTTTCCGATGCATGGACATGCATTGAACGCCTGTTTTCGTTGGAAGTTCCTGCCGGGATTGTCACCGATATTTCGGACGGGGATTTCCGTGCCCTTGTCCGCGAGATTCTCTGCCCGAAATTCAACATATTTCCGCCGCCAGGATTTGACGTTGATCTGAAACACGCCGTGTTTCACCGAATGCTTGATGAACAGAGCGGAATCCTGAATTTCCTCACGGAACAGAAAAGCGCGGTCGTAAACGGCGCCGCGGGAACGGGAAAGACCATGATAGCCGTTGAAAAAGCCGTGCGTCATGCCGCGGACGGAGAAAGGGTTCTTTTCCTCTGCTACAATTCGGAACTGAAAAAATTCCTCGCGCTTCATTATGCAAATCCGCTTATTGATTTCATGACCCTGGACGGTTACGTGTGTAGGCTCTGCGGCGTTTCCGTTTCGGATTACGGCAGGGCGGAAAGGAAGCTGAAGGACTTTGCCGCATTCGACAGTTTCCCGTATGATCATGTCATCGTGGACGAGGGGCAGGACTTCGGCCGGGACGCGATGGAAAATGTAAAACTGCTTCAGCTGCTGCATGATGCCGTGCTGGCCGACCCGAATTCGAAATCATCCTGTTACGTGTTTTACGACAGGCTCCAGGCGGTGCAGTCGGATCAGATTCCGGGTTTCATACGGAACGCGGAATGCCGCCTTACCCTGCATAAAAACTGCAGGAACACGGAAAACATATACCGGACGGCGATGAGTCTTTTGCCAGAATGCGGAAGAGCGGAAGTTCTTCGCGGCATTACGGGTAAAATCCCGTGCATTCATTTCTGCAGTGAGGAAACATATTTCAATGCCTTGGATGATGTGATTGGCGGACTGCGCAGGGACGGAATCGATGACATCGTGATTCTGACCCTGTCAACGGAAACGGACAGCATTGTAAGCGGAGCCGTAAAAGACGGCGTTTACGGGGAATGCCGATTCATGAGCTGCAGAAAATTCAAAGGGCTTGAAGCGGATGCGGTCATTCTGGTTGATTTCACGGAACGGACCGTGACTGATGATGCCATGCTGTTTTACGTTGGAGCATCCAGGGCGCGCATTCGGCTGGAGATTATGACCGTCATGGACAATGAATCATGCCGAAACGCATTGGAACGGACGGAAGGATCCGGTGCTGGGCGCAGACCCATGAGGGATCTGGCATCCATGCTGAAATGCACGGCACTGGTGCATCATTAAGGAGAGTGAGCGGTCATGCCGAAGCCGGTAAGCGAGCAGAGAAGTGAAAACATGCGCCGGATCCATGCAAAAGACACAAAGATTGAACTTGTCCTGCGGAAAGTTTTGAGAGAGCACGGATACGGATACAGGAAAAACTGGGCGGAACTGCCCGGAAAGCCGGACATTGTTCTGACGAAGTATAAAATTGCGATTTTCTGCGACAGCGAATTCTTTCACGGAAAGGACTGGGAGGTGCTGAAACCTCAGCTGGAGCGCGGAAACAACGGACCGTTCTGGGTGAAAAAGATTGCAAGAAACATGGAGCGGGATGACGAAGTGAACAAGGCGTTGCTGTTCCGCGGATGGACGGTTATCCGGTTTTGGGGTAATGATATCATGAAGAAGCCGGATGAATGTCTGAAAGTGATAGAGGAAACGATATTCGATAACATGATGGTGGAAAGAAACTCCGTTGGAGATGATATGGAAACGTTATAAGAAAAATGCAGAAAAATCAAACGAGCGCAGGTGCTGTATCTGCGCTCGTTTTTTGAAGCTGCATGGCAGCCTGACATACCAATCTTTGGGTTAACCCCATTATAATACATTTTGTGTCCGTGATAAAGAATAATGTCAATCTCCAAGCCCCTAAATAATAGATTCCAACTGTACTGGTGTGCCTCGTCATCCATCATTTTGGGTGACCTGATTTCGACCAAAAGTAAATTGCACTTTTTGCACTTTCTGACCACGGAATATTTCTTTAAAATGAATGCGAAAACCCGCATTCGAATAGATAACCTCAATGGCCGGACGAATTTTGTCCTTTTTGAGCAACTTATACGGATAGTCCGGGTCTCCGGTAAGCAGCTTTGCCAGCGCCTCTGCGGAAAGGGTAATAACGCCTGAGTTGGATACTACACAACGCAGATAGAGAATGACAGAAGGCCGCGTATGAAGCGGATACAGGTTTTGGAGGTCTAAGGTTTGGTAAGTCTTCTCGGTATTACGTTTCCAATATTGAATGAAGGAAGGGGAAAAAGTCACGGAACACTGGTCTGAACGGATATCCGCCTGAACGGACTCTATACAGATCATGCCTGATGTATTATTCTTGCGGTGTCTTCCAAAAACAAGAGGCTGTCCGGCAAGATCTTCCAGATGGGAGAGGATGCGACGGATATGGTGTGAGCGGTTGCGATTACACTCCGAATTGGAATAGTATCCAAACATCATGTGCAGGATCGTGATCGGCACAGTGATTTCACAGTGATCGCGTTCGTGGAAAAAGTACATGATGGACAGCAGGGCCTTCCAGGCGATTGCGGAAATCGGCTTCCCGTCATTCCCGGAAATCCCGGTTAACAAAATGCTTTTCGGAATTTTTAATAACAAATCAGTGGAATACATGGCGCCTCCTTAGCCTTTATAAGATGAATCGATGATATCATCATAGATGGAACTGGAATAATCGACATCGATCTTCGAGGTTGTGGCATCCTGATGAGGTATGTATTTCTGGGTAGCCATATCGTAATCAAAGTCATTCATCCAGTCATTCCGATACGGACAGATCGACAACTCATCGAACATGACATTTTCATGGATCATGTAATGATCCATTTCGTCCTCGGCAGGAAAACGTGAAATGACAAAGTGTAAACTGCTTACCTTCCGATCCGAAAAGTTTTCCGAGACGGTTACGTTAAGATTTGTGCAGCGGTTAATTTCCTGAATGGCCGGCAAAATATGGTCCCGTTTCAGATATTTGTACGGAAAATCCATGTCTCCTGTCAAAAGATTCGTGAGATCCGAAATATCATAATTAAAGACATGCATATTTTGGTAACGGCAGAAAAACGGATACAGTATGACGGAAGCAGGTTTCTTGAGCCGATTCAGATATTTCAATTTCACCACGGTGAAGTCTTCCTTCAATGCATAGCCGAAATAACGTGCAAGATCCGTATTAAACCGGACGGTAAGCCAGTCTTTCTTGAAGGAAAAACTCATCGTTTGAATCCATACGAAAGAAACATACATATCCTGGTCCTTATCATGGATTGTCAGTGTTTCGTTCATTAACTCCTTAATGAGCAGGACAATTTTCCTTTTTAGACGGGCGAAGTTACAATTCCGGTCGCTGCAGTATCCGAGGGCATGACAGAGTTCACTGATGGATAATTCTGCGCAATCTATACGCCCGTAAGTTTGCTGCAAACTTTTCCAAAGCAGATACATAAGGCTCTTATATTGGATCGGATCAAGAGCCTTATAAGTGATAAACATGATGCCATATTTGGCAATGTCATTCCGCTCAAAGATTTTGTAGTCGTGTATTGCTGGCTGGGGATAATGTTTCATTGATTACTGGTCTCCTTCCTACCGATTTGATGCCGTAATTATGGAGACAAAACGGAATATTTTGGTATTGATGGATCAATCTTCTTCTGAAGGAAAAGGATTTTTTTGTGTATGACAGCCATTTTCTGCAGGATGATACAAGTTTTAATGCCAGTTTTGCGTCTCCACAACAGCATTTTCACAGTACCATATGTCAATTTCGGCACTGATAAACGGAGCTGTTCCATATTCCAATGGCTGTATCATTTCCTAAGTGGAATTTTGGCGGTGTGCCGATGTCTTTTCCGAAAAAAGTACGTGATTTCTGCCAATACAGTCATTGTTAACCGACAATTTTCTCTTCACCAATTACCGCCTCTCCATAAGGTGGGAGGCAGCGTATGCGACTCGGTCACTGATAACCGGTACAGTTTTGTATTCCGATAACCATATCTGTACTTTGGAGAATATTTTGGCGGTGTGCTAATTCTTTTCTCGAAAGGATAAGTTATTCCTGCCACTATGTTACCTCTCCAATAACTTCACTTCAGACAATTCACATTCTCCATAAAGGGTTCACTGTGTAGAAGATGCCAATACATTCCCCTAGTGTCGATACAGTTACTGATACAATGAACAGTAACTGTATCGATATTTTCTGCTTATGAGGAATCGGTTTAATAAACTTATTGTAGCTGAGTCAATTCATGGTCTGTTCTACGATAAAGTTTTTTATTGCGAGATTTCTTTTCTTTTGTTTCTTTTTTGGGGCGAAAAAATTGTTGCCGTACAGTTTTGTACATTTATAGTATTACATAGTTATAAATCTGTTTACGAAGTAGGCGGTGCCACCCAGAAATCGTTGGAATTACAGGTGTTTCCGAGGAATTATCAATGTCTTATGGTGAGCAGAATGACGTATTTTGGGGTGGTACGGTGAGCAAAAGTAGGTGAGGTGAGCAAAATGACGTACTTTTCCCCATTTCCTATCGTATTTTTTTCCACCGCATTTTGGGAAAAATAAGCCTGCTTTTAAGCTATGGTGAGGGAAATGACGTACGGTGAAGAAAATGACGTATGGTGAGCAAAATGACGTGTTTTTCTGACAAACAAACTATCACGAAGGTGATATCTTTGCGAAAATTATAGATATCACGTATGTGATAACTTTAGGGAAAATACAAATATCACGAAGCTGATATATGTTGCGAAAAGAAATTATCACGAAAGCTGATATAAACACCGAGAGAAATTATCATGAAGCTGATATCCAAGGATATCGGATATTATCACGAAAGTGATATATTCTTTCCGGTACATTATCACGTATATTGATAACTTCCCACTGAAACAAAGTTATCATGAAAGCTGATATAGATAAGTACCGTAAGTTATCACAGAAGCTGATATTAAGTAATCATCATACTATCACGTATACTGATAGCCGCGGGCCAACCGTGATTATCACGGAAACTGATAGCTTTTATGCCATAGTTATCACGAAAGCTGATATCATCCAGCAAAAAACAACCTCCCGCTGGAAAGCAGGAGGCTGTTAAGTCCGTGCTACTGAGAAGTAAGATCGTTATACATAGCCAACGCGATCAGCAGCAGCGTTCGCCGATGACCGAAATTATCAATCCGCTTGAAAAACTGCCGTCCAGTCCGCGTATGGTATTCTGTTCGAAGTCTCTTGCAAAGCTCAGAAAATCTATCTACCAGATCAATCAGATCCAGGAGATACAGAATGCTGTCCTCATTCGGTGGAGCCGGATCAGAGGCAAGGAACTGCCAACAAGTATGCATCTCTGTCAAGAGTCTTTCCAACTGGCCGTACAGCAATGGAAGAGCAACTTGCAGCCGTTGCAGGTTAACGGGATCATAGTAATCGTGCATCATGATATGTCCTCCTCTCGTAAAAGCAGGCACGAATTTTCAACTCCATGCCTGTATGTTTGTACAGGAATTATGGGAAAAGATGGCGCGATGAAGTAGAGAAAAATAGAATGGAAAAGATAGAAGAAAATGGATTGACACCCGGACAGGAGGACATTATACTTAAAGAGTAAAGAGAATACCGATAACGACACCACTAGGTGCAGTTCCTGTTTAGAGGCCATGAAATTGGCGGCAGGGGCTGTGCCTTTTTGTGCCTTTTTGCGTCTTTTAGAGGAAAAGAGAGGAGAGAACAGATATGGGATATGAGAAGAGACAGGATATCGATCAGCGTGTGTACAGTGCAGAAGATATTCAGGTGATGCTTGGCGTGAAGCGTTCGGCTGCCTACAATTTTCTGACAAAGGTTTATAAAGACGGAACGCCGTTCCTGGTACATAAAATCGGGACCATGTACCGCGTACCCAAGGAAAGCTTTGACGCATGGTTGTGCGGCAAGGAAAAGTGAGGAAGAGAGTAGCTTTGAAGAAGTTGTTACTTGTGTTGAAAAGTAGTTTGAAAAAGTTTCGCTTTCTGATTAAAAGAAGAAAGAATAAAAAAATGCACTGCCGGAGCAGATTACGTTCCGACAGTGGGGGTTCATTGGTGATGACGATGGGACTGAAGGAAATCCATGGTTTTTCGCACAAACTCTTTTTCCTGCCGTGTCAGGCTGAGATAAGCCTCAATCCCGTTACGATCCATCGGCTGTAAGCGGGATTCCTGGATAATCATGCTTTGTGGAGTCGGTTCGTCATCCACGCCGCAGATATACGGAAGGCTTACGTTGAAAATATAGGAAGCGGCGATAAGGGCCGTGTCACTTGGCGTACGCTTACGGAGTTCCCACTGCTGCCAGGCACCACGGCCTGCGCCGATGGAATCACCGGCCTGTGTCTGGGACCAGCCTTTTTCCTCTCGAAGTTTTTTGAGCCGTTTAGGGATCAGTTCATCATTGCGTTTTAATTTCATCGTATGTGTACCTCGAAGATTCTTTGTCGTCAGTAATAAGAAAAGTATAGCACAGTTCCTGATTCCGGGAAACCGGATTTGCAAAGTAAAATTCTATATCAAAATGACTGCGTGAGAACAAAAATATGCAGTCATAACGATAAAATATGATAGATTTTGATATCCGCAGTCAGTAAGCACGAACTAACACAGTCACAGTGCATGCGTTTGTGAAAAATATGAAGAAATATACAGTCATAGTGTGTATCGGCACGGAAAGTAATATTTCTAAAGCAAAATGACTGTATATATTCGAGAAGATGCATACATTTTGTATTTAAAAAGCGGAATTCATCTATCCGCAAGAAAAGATACATCAAAAGACTGTCATTCTGATTGTTCGGTTCGTCAAAATTTAAAAATGCGCAGTCGATACAAAGGACTTTTTCAAGAAGAAAAGAGAGATTTATATTCCTTAAGCCTTGCAGAGAAAAGGGCATGGATTGGGATATTCCATAATTGGACCGAGGAGGTGAAAAATTGAAGCAGAAAAGCGACGCAAAAAAACGACAGGAAGGGCGCTGCCTCGGAACCGGAGACCTGTATGTCGGATTCATTAAAGCAAATGAAATCGGCAGTATCGGAACATCAACGGCAGTATACGATCCGATTGCGGAGAGGACCGTGGATACGTTATCCATGGGCGAAAAGGAATTTTTCTGGATCATGCGTTTTCGCGATGACGTGGCACAGATTCAGGAACAGATGATGCTTTCTTCCGAGACGGTACGGAACATCTGTGAGGAACATGGATTCCGCATTCCGCGCAATGTCCTGTCCACGGATTTCCTCATTACATTCCGTAACGGCAGCAGGGTCGCATACAGTATCAAATCGGGCTCGGATGATTTCAATCCGGATTCACCGCAATACAGTAATCTTCTGATCCGGCAGTACATCGAGCTGGAATATTGGAAACGGTACGGTGTCGATTTCAGAATCGTGTTACGGGAAAATTTGAATAAAACCCTGGCAGTCAATATCGAACACTGTATGGCGTACTATGCTCTGGAGCATGTGGTGGGTGAAGAGACTATGCTAAAATACCTGGTTGCACACAAAGCGGTATCGATTCCCATGGACAGGGAAATCGTACGGTTTGCAAGCCTGGTAAGAGGTAACGAAGAGAAAATAAGAGAAGCGTTCAGGAGGTACCGGGATGGAAAACAGCGAGTCGTTACAGATGCAGGTGGGTGACGTGGTACAGATGCCTGACGGTTTATATCGGGTTTTGGTCATGACTCCTAATTGCGGAATTTTTATCCAAATAGAAACAACCAGATTGAACATCCTGCGTTTTTCCATGGATTTCGTAAAGTATCAGATATCCATAGGCGGTATAAAAAGATCAGACTGGAAAGATGAAGAGCTTTTAGTGAAAAATCTGACGGATGAGGAAAAGGAAGAACTAAACCGGAAAACAGCTGCAGTGGAGCGCATGCTGCAGCGCTTATATCCGGAATGGGAACGAATCCAGTCGAAGGAAACCAAACCGGAAATAAAAGAACTGATGCAGGAGCTCGGGCGCAGCAAGGCGGTTACCCATCGAAAAATACGAAACTATCTTCAATCCGGAAGAAACCCTTATTCTCTTGTAGATGGAAGAAAGGGAGAAAAAAACAGGAAGAATGAGTACAAGGTAGGAGACCCTGTCCGTGGACACGGGAATAAAACGGTTGCCAATGACGTACGTCTGGAAGAGGTTTTCCAAGATGGTTACAGCTATTTCTTGAAAGGGAAAGAAGTCGGAGTGTCGCTTAAATCGGCATACAGATATCTGGTCGGAAAGCATTACATGACACAGGAATACAGCAATGGTACCCTGGTTCAGAAAATGGCTCCGCTTGAGGAAATTCCAACATACAAAAGATTCTGGACATACTGCAATAAACAGAACGACAGGAACGGTATTACTCCTCTGAAGATGAGCGCCAAGGAGCGGAGAAACAACTCAAGGCTCCTGCGCGGCAACAGCCAGTCCGGCTGCTTGGGACCGGGACATATCGTTGAGGTGGACGAAGTGGAGATCGACATGATTAACGTGTCCTCACGGGACAGCAGGCAGGTTGTCGGACGAGCTGTTATGTATCTGATGATAGATGTTTATTCCTGCTGCATTGTAGGCTGTTGGGTGGATTACGCAAATAACAGCTTTGTCGGAATCACAAATTTACTTATGGCGCTGTTTTTCGACGGCCGTGAGCAGTATGAAAGATACGGCCTGACTGCATCGCCGGAAGTCTACCCGATGGGATTCATTCCCCAGGAACTGCGTACGGACCACGGCGCCGAATACACGTCGGAGGACATGCGGCGGGTAGGACGGGAAATCGGAATGAACATCGTGCTGGCGCCTCCGGCCACAGGTTCCATGAAAGGCCTCGTCGAGCAGTCATTCCACCAGTTCCAGGAACTTGTGAGAGGAGCGGCCGCCGGAACGGGAGTCATCATGAAGAAACATGATTCCCGGCATTACGAGACCGCCTGCACCGATCTGGACGACATCCGGCGCATGGCATACCGGTTTGTCATTTATTTCAACCAGCATAAGCGGGACGGATATCCTCTGACGAAGGAAATGATCCAGGCGGATGTCCCGCCAATCCCGGCTTCCATATGGCAGTACGGGTGTGAGTATCTGATGACACCGCGCTGGCTGACGGATAGCACGAAAAAGACCGCATTTTTCGCACTTCTGAAAACGGACCGGAAGTTCCAGATCTCCCGACGCGGCGTTACATACCGCGGCCTATTCTATGAAAACGGAGAACAATGGCTTCTGGAGAAAATGTGGAAAACGGGAAAGAAAAGGGAAGCACTGCCAGGAGTCCGCTATGACCCGCGGAGCATCAATCACGTGTACCTGATGGAAGACGGCGTATTGCATGTCATCCCCCTGAACGAAATCCGGGAGGAGCAGAAATCCTTTAAAAACATGAGCTGGAAGGAATATGACGGGCTCTGGAAACGGAAAAAGGATACAGGCAGGAGTCTGGAAGCACACGATCTGGAGCAGCAGGTCAGCGTGCAGCGGGACATGGCGGATGTCATCATGACGGCGAAAAAGTTACAAAATGCCGGGAAGAACCGGAAAAAGGACATCCGGAATGCCAGAAAGCAGGAACAGGAAAACAATCAGCTCTCCAATACGCTTGCCGACCGCCTTACGGCAGCCAAAGAGGATGTTGTGACCGGACTGCCGGATATTGGAGGGGCACCTGAAACTGTACAGCCTGAAAAAGAAAACATTACAAAAAAGAAGAATAAGGCGGCGAAAGCAGCCGGAAAGGTAATTGAAGTACTCCCGGACGATTTCAGCGGGATGGAGAAACATTTCGGTGTTTAGAACGCGGAAAGGAAGGAAAAATCATGAGATTTGTTAAGAACATGAGTCTTGATTATGTGGAACCGGCCGTCGGAAAAAACCTGTATGACGGTGTGGATCTGGAGGCTGAAGACTGTGTGGAAGCGCGTTACTGGAAGCAGAACGGATATCCGGGCAATCCGGATATCTGCGCATTGCCGCGTGCGGCGGATATCAACGAACTGTTCAAACAAAACAATATCCCCATTTCCGGATATGACCCGGCAAAGGTAAAGATGGTTCCGCTGTCTGAGCGGAAACGCCGGCTGATCAGTCTGAAAAAGATCCGCTATCCGATTCCGTTCCATTCTCTTATTGAATACCATCTGTCCATGGCATTGATTTCGTCATACGCCAGCAGACGGAACGGGATAACGGCGATTACCAGACCGACCAGGGTTGCGGGAGAAGAGATTGCGACCAATATCATTTCGTATGCGAATGATATTTCTGCCAACGTACTGGGATTTTCCGTTGTCGGAACATCCGGAGTGGGAAAATCAACGGCATTTGACCTGACATGCGCGAAGTATCCGCGGGTCATCCGCCACACCTTTCCGGACGGATTTTACACGCAGATCCCGATCATCCGTCTGACTGCCTTTGCGAATTCAAACCTGACGGCATTGTTCCTTTCATTTGCCAAGCAGCTCGACCGGCTGCTGGATACCGGGACGGATCACCTGAATATGGTTTCGGGTAAGGCAAACCTGGGAAAGATTGTTTCCATTGTCTGCGGATGGATTGAGGTGTACCACATCGGGGTGATCGCAATCGACGAGATCCAGTTCCTTGATTTTTCACAGGGAAGCGCAAAAAGCTTCGAGAATTTCCTGACCATCACGGCCCAGACGGGCGTGGCGATCGTGGCAATCGGAACCCCGGAGGCGTGCAGGTTATGGGGCAGCATGCTGCGCATCCAGAGGCGCATGGCAAGCACAATTATCCGGGCGGATTCCTACTGCAAAAACAGGAAGTACATGAGCGGGATTATCGAGAGGATCTGGAAATACCAGTGGCTGGACGAACCGGCAACCCTGACGGAGGAAATTGAGAATGCCATGTATGAGGAAAGCTGCGGCAGTATTGACCTGCTTACAACGCTGTGGATGATGATGCAGTTCGAGGTATTAAGCACGGAGGAGCAGCCGACTATTGATGAGGTGTTTGTTCATAAGGTTGCCGAGAAACACATCAGGGAAATGCGGGGTTTGTTAAAGGAATCCCTGGTTGAGAATGAACAGCGTTTTCTGAAACTTCGTGAAAACATGCTGATGGATATTCAGCAGTCAGCCCTGGCGGATGAGGAAAGAAAAGCCGCGGAAGCATTCCGCCGGGAAGCGAAGGAAAACATTGATAATCATTATGATCGTGACCTGATTCTTTCTCAGATGATGGGATCCATTTCAGACTGCTATCCGGAGTATTCGGAACTTCAGATCCGGAAAGCCTTTGCAAAAGCGGAGCAGGAAGACGGATTCAAAAAGGCCGCCAAGGGAGAACGTGTTCAGATGGTTCTTGCCGTCTTAAAAAAGGTCGGAAAAGGAAAAAGACGGACGATTGGAACAAAACAGGCAGCCGGGGATGACGGAAAAATGAAGGAGATCGAAAACACGTTGATGAACTGCATCGAGAAAGGATAGGGCTTCATACCATGATCATGCCGGTATGTGTGAGACCGATGGAAGATGAGCTGCTTTACGGCTGGCTTTCAAGGCTGTCACTGGAAAACGGATACACGTCGATCAAAGAATTCGGGACACGGTTCCTGGCCGAAAGGACCGTACTGCAGCCGTTGGAGGGGGTATCCTGGACCGCGCGGGTTGATTTTATCCGGGACATGGACCGGACCTGTAAGGAATACGGGCCGGTCCGTTTCTTTCCGTCAGCGGACGAAATGCTGAGGAAGATGACGCCGCTGTATGCGGTTTTTCCGTTCCTTGCATACGGGAACCAGGCGCGGTGGACGCAGTTCATCCTGAGGGAAAAAGACACTGCCCTGACCGGGACTGGAAACCGCGGAAACATGATTCCGGAGTTCCTGTCATGCCCCGAATGCAGACGGCAGGATCGTGAACGGTACGGCTTTTCCTATCTGCGCACCTGGCATCATCTGCCGGGTGTGCGTTTGTGCGCCGTCCACCGGGTTCCTCTGCAGATCCTGGCATGCCGGAAAGAAAAAGTGCTGGACCCGGATGAGGACGGAATCATCCTGTCGGGGAAAGAACCGGCCGGAGATCCGGAAACGGAATGGAAGATCAGCAGCTTCGCAAAGGAAATGTATGAACGGCCGCTGTTTTTCGATCTTCGCGGGCTGCAGGCGCTGTTTTCAGAACGCATGGAAGAACTGGGGATCCGGAAGAAAATAAAGGAAGCGGTGGAGACGGCCGGATTTCTTCCGTACCTGAAAGGCGAATGTGAAAAAAGGGTACTGAAAATACTGATGGAGCCGTGGAACGGAATGGAAGAGCTGATGGCGTTCACGACATTCCTGTTCGGTAAATATTCCGTTCTGGAAGAAAAGGCGCAGCGCTGTCTGAGGGAACTGGAGGAACCGTTTGCGGACGTAATCAGCGGACGGTTCCGACTGATGTCCGGGTTCGGGAGGCTGGTGTGTCTGAAGTGCGGGACCTGCGGAAAAAATTTCCATATCCATCCGTATGCGCTCGGTCTGGGCTGCGGCTGTCCGTTTTGTGAAGCAAAGCTGTCATTGCAACAACGGATCAACCAAAGGCTTTCTTTTCTCGGAGACGGAAATTATGAGCTGGCGCAGGATGTCAATGAGGAGGACATGGGAGAACGGGCTGAGATTATCCATAAAACCTGCGAGAAATTGCGGAAAACCCGACTTATGGAGACACTCTGGACGCAGAAGAAATGCGACTGCGAAACAAAAGTGAGTTTTGCGGATGCGGCGGAACGTGTCCGCGCTGCATCCCCCGATTTTACACTGATCCGGTATATCGGAGGGAAAAAGGAGCACATCGTCCGGTTGAAACACAAAGTTTGCGGTCAGACCTTTCAGTGGGAACTGAGCCGTTTTGAGAAGAGGCCGACCTGCATGGCATGCGGAAGACGGCGTGCCCCAAGAAATTCCCCGGAAGATTTCCAGGAACGGATGCGGGAACTGGCAGGAGACGAATACGAGCCGGTGAGCGGCTTCACGGATTTGAGAAGCCGGATACTGATCAGACACCGGGTATGCGGAACCGTTACGGAGATGATTCCGAATGATTTTCTCCGCGGGAGAAGATGCAACCTGTGCCACAAGGCAATTCGAAGAACGGAACTGGAAGAGGCGCTTAACACATGCACTGGAGGGTACTACCGCATTACGGACATGAAAAACGTCAGATATTGCATCGAAGGCGAAAACGGAGAAAGATTCTTCCGGGATTCCGGATGCATCATGCAGGAACTGTCCAGACCCACGGAATCAAAGCTTTTTACGCACCGGCTGGCAAAACCGAAACCGATACAAAGAAAAGAAGCGCTGATTTATTTATCCGCAAAAGAAATCTGCCGACGGAAGGGATTCTGGAGCCCCAGGGACTCGGCTGACATCCTGCCGCTGAAACAGGTGCAGGACCTGATGCGATGGCTGGTAAGAAACGATTATCTGGAACGGATCGGATACGGCGAATACGTCCTGTCGGAAAAGAAGCGTTCGGGAGAACGTGGTGGTGCAAATCAGGCTGCCGATAGCGGGACTGTACAGAAGTAAGACACAATGGTATGATAACTGTAAACTCCTTGGAGAATCAGAACGGAATCATGCAAAAAGGAGAAAAGAAAAATGGGAAGAATTTACGTGACAGGGGATATTCACGCGGAACCGGACCGCTTCAATACGGAGAATTTCCCGGAACAGAAAGAGCTGACGCGCGATGATTACATGATCATCTGCGGAGACTTTGGACTGGTATGGGCGGAGGATAAGGAAAGCAAACGGGAGAAGCAGCTGCTCGACTGGCTGGAGGACAGACCATACACCACACTGTTCGCGGACGGCAACCATGAGAATTTTACCAGACTGAATACCTTTCCGGTGGAGGAATGGCATGGAGGACGGGTGCATAAGATCCGGGAACATGTCATTCATCTAATGCGTGGCGAGATGTTCGATCTGGACGGAAAGAAGGTATTCGCTTTCGGCGGGGCAAGATCCCATGACATCGACGGGTTTGCAACGGATGCGGCACTGAAACGGGATTACACGGCAGGGATTTTGCAGCCGGACGATCCGCTTCTGTATGATAAGCTTAAGATTCTCCGCAGAACAAACTGCTGCGCGCGGATTGAGGAAGTCAGCTGGTGGCGGGTCGAGATGCCGACCAGACTGGAAATGATGCACGGGATGCAGACACTGAAAGCAAACGGGATGAAGACGGATTTCATTGTTTCTCATGACGGTCCGTCATCCAGTCTGGCTATCTTAGGCGGCGGACTTCTGTCGCCGGATCCGCTGAATCAATATTTGGAAAAAGTAAAACAGAAGACGGATTACGGCCAGTGGTTTTTCGGCCATCATCATGTGGACCGTCAGATCACGGAAAAGGATACCGTCATCTATGAGCGGATCACCAGAATCTGTTAATTTCAGCTCTAAAAGTTAAGAGAATAGCGGTTTTGAACCCCGGAGGGACATTCCTTCCGGGGTTTTTCATTTTGCGGTAACAGGGTGCTTTCCTTCCATAATTTACACATGAAAGCCGACTATGTATGGATTACTTACCGTTTCTAAGGCACCCTGCTCAACTGATGCGCGGAATGCAGACCATGAAGGCAAACACATAGAAAAGAGGGATGACAATGGAAAATCAAAAAATGACTTTAGAGGAAATGCTTCAAATATTGGAAGATGCTCATAACAGATATTTAAACATGACTCCAGAAGAGCGCAGAGACTGCAGACCGCAGAACAAGCTGCGGTATTGGGGGACGCAAAAATCCCTTTATGATTATTGCGATAAGTATCACTTAGTGGAAGGAAAATCTTATCTTTATGTTTTGAAATGCGCAGAGGATTTATATTATATTGGAGAGACGAACGGAATTTTTCAACGTTTTCGGGAGCATTTTGCGCCAAGTGGGAAGTCTGCCGTGTCAGCAACTGCGGTATATGAGCCACAATCGGTTCACGAAATTATCCCACTTGGAGAAATCAGCAAATCCCAAAGACTGGTTTATGAGGATGCACTGACTGTAGAGTATGCTAACAAATACACGATTTATCAGGTAAGAGGAGGACATTTTTCTCATTATGATATTCAAAAGGCATACTCTGAAAAAAAACTGCAGAGCCATTGGCTTTATGAAGAACACGGAAGGCTGCGTTTTATAAATCCACAGTATAATTGGATGTTATCAGCAATCAATCAGATGCAAAAATTTCCAAGGATTCATCCCAAACTTTAAAATCATCATTAAGAATCTTTTCTTATTATTTTATGTGACTTAACCCCGGAAGGAATGAGCCTTCCGGGGCTTTTCATTTTGCGGTAACAGGGGGCTTTTCTTCCATAATTTATACAAAGACATTATGGAAAGGAAGTGCTATTTATGCTGATGCCGACATGCCTGAAACCTTATCCCGGTGAACTGCTGTACGGCTGGATTGTAAGGTTATTCAGAGTCAATATGTACGATTCCATTGAGAAATTCTGTGCAGCTTATATCCCGTATGAAGATCGAAAATTTAAAATGGGAAAACCGGTTCCCGTTCGTCTGGATTACCGATTCAATCTGGACCATATATGCTCGGAGAACGGAGAATTCGAATGTTTCCCGGATGTCAGGAGCATGATTGCGGAAATGACACCGCTCACGACCCTGTTTCCGTTTATGACCAGGGGATATCAGGCAGAATGCATGGAAATTCTGCTCCGGGAACATAACGGTTGCAAACTGGATATTCCTCTGATGGACAGTGATATCACGGAACTGCGCGTGTGTCCGGACTGCGCGCGGGAGGATATTGCCGCATATGGAAGACCGTATCTCCATACCGTCCATCATCTTCCTGGCGCTCGGATGTGTCCGAAACATCACCGGGTACTGATGCGTGTACAGATAGAACCGGACGATTGGGAACGCGGACTTGATGACGGGTCCATGGTTCCGGTGGAGCTTAGAGCAGATGAAACAACGGAACAGCGTATCAGTGAGTTTATGCGGAAATTATATGAGTGCCCGCCGGATCTGGATCTGAATGGCTTACAGGCGATGATTCTGGCGCGCATGGGAGAAGGCGGATATCCACTGGAGTCACCGTACGGAAATCTTGCGGATGATCTTCGGACTGCCGGATATGCCGGTCTGTTCGCCGGTAAAACGGATGTGCGTGTGTTCAAGGTTCTGTCACAGAAGAAAATTGTACCGGAAGACGCGATTGCACTGTTGTTATTCCTGTTCCATGATTACGAGGATTTTCAGAAGGCGGCATTGAAGGTACAGACGGATGATACGGGAACGCTTGCCGAGCTTTTCCCGGGATACATCGTGCATTCCGTGGATCACTGGATTGCGGAACTGGAGTGTCGGAAATGCGGGGAGCGGTTCCATATCCATCCTTATGCTCTTTTCCTTGGTGCCGGATGTCCGAAATGTGACCGGGAAGCGGATCCAGATGAGGTGTTTCAGCGCCAGCTTCATATGATTGGGGACGGTACCTACGAACTGGAGGAACACTTCCCGGGATATGGAAGACCCGTAAAGATCCGACATAAGACCTGTGGCAAGGAACGTAATGTGAACGCCACGGAGCTGATATGGATGGAGAAACGTTGTTACTGTGAAACATATCTCAGACAGGAAGAACTGCAGGCAAGGATCGACAGGGCCGCGCATGCGGAAAATACATACACGTTGGTGAAATACCGGGGCGGTAAGGGAATCGGACAGTTCGTGACGCTCCGGCATGAGGAATGCGGAGGCGAATTCACAGTATCTCTTCGGGAATTTGAACGGGCACCGTTCTGTCGTTGCTGCAGGAGCGGTCAGGCGGTTGTTGACCGATTCGGGGAGAGATTCCAGGAACTCATGGGGGATGAGTATGAGATGATCACTCCATATCAGGGACTGTCAAAGATGATGACGGTACGTCACCGCACCTGCGGAACAACAACCGAAGGATATGCCCTCAGTTTTCTGAACGGCAAGCGGTGCGCCCTGTGTACGCCGGTTATACCGAAGGAAGACATGAGAAGATATGTGGCGGAGTGTACCGGCGGAGAATATCATGTGAGCGGCATTGAACGGAACACGATCACGGTATGCGGTCCCGACGGAAAGGAACTGACGAACTCGGTACAGTTTTTTATACAGGAGCTTTCGCTCGGCGAGAAATCCTCAGTGTTTAATCACGTGGTCAAAAAACCGGAAATTCCCCTGCGGGATGCTGCGGTTTTGTATTTCAAGGCGAAAGAAGTCTGTGAGAAATATGGAGTCTGGATACCGGAAGAAACGGACGCTGCCATGGAGTTTGCAAAGATTCAGTATCTGTCACGTCAGCTGCTTGCCGAAGGACACCTGTTTCGGAAATGTCCGGGCGTATTCTCCGTGGATCTGGATGTTCCCGATGAGACTGCAATCCGGGAGATTTACCTGGAGCGTCGCGGGGAACATATCGGGGCTTATTACCATGAATCCGCCGCGTACCATGCCGGTATTCTGGATAAGAAACCGGAAACGGAATACATTCTGTGTAATGACGTGAAAACGGATGACTTCAGGAATCAGAAGGTGGGAAATACAAAGTTCAAAACCAGAGCGGCATATGCGGAAATCAATAACCGGAATTACAAGGCAATCGAAGGAATCAATCTGTTGATGTTTTCCGGCAAACACCCGGAATATAAAAAACAGGTGGAAGACTGGCTCCTGGAGAACCGCATCTTTATTTCTGACATGGAGCCGTATTTTCAGTATTATCCATTCATGATTAAAAAGATTGTCAAAGGACTTTTTAAATAAGAAGAAACGAAAATTCCCCCACCTCTGCAGGTGGAGAGATGAATTAAAAACAGAAACAACATCGAGCCATTTTTATTTTCTGACCAATTCTGCGGAAATTTCTTCCATAATTCCTGTATCAAACAGGAAAGGAGGAGATCCTAAGTAAGATGTGGCATTAAGACTAATTTCTTCCATAATTTTCTGTCAAAAAATTATACATGGAAATAACCAATAAGATTGGGTATGTCACATCAAACGAGAGCCTGTTCCCTGGTGGGAATGGGTTCTTTTTACGTTTTGCTAATTTATGCAGTAATTCTTCCATAATTGTTCCGCAAGAAAATTTATGGAAGGAGGTTTCTTTTTATGAGGAAATCAAAGAAGCAGATGGTCATGGCAGCAGCAGCCTGTGCCATGATGGGAGTAATGGCCATCGGAGGAACCATGGCGTATTTAACTGACAGCGAGACCGCAACCAACACCTTTACCATTGGTCAGGTAAAGATTGATCTGGAGGAGCCGGAGTATGCGAAACTGACGGAAACTCAGAAGAAGGACCTGGTACCGAACCAGATCGTGGCAAAGGACCCGCAGGTGGAGAACACCGGTGTCAACGATGCAATCGTATTCTTAAAGGTTGAGATGCCGAAGAAGGACGTAATTGTGGCAGAAAAGGACGGCACAAGAAAGACCACTGCGGTGACCGAGCTCTTTACCATGCTGAATACCGACATCGATCCGGCAACTGACGGCAGTACCGCTGGAAAGAACTGGGTAGAACTTACGGGTGATAATACCAGTGCTGATACAAACGTACATGTTTATGCTTACAAGGAGAAACTGGCAAAGGATGCCAAGACCACGGCACTGTTTGACAGCATCCAGCTGCAGAACATCATCGAGGGACAGATTGATACCAATACTGAAAATATCAAGGTTACTGCTTATGCGATCCAGGCAGCCGAGGTGCTGGAGGGCGAGGATACCGACCTGACCGATACCCTGACCAAGGAGAACCTGCAGAAGATCTATGATATCTACGGCAAGCAGAACAATGGCCAGACCGTACCGGAAGCAAATACCAATAACAGTAAGAACCTGGAAGGCAATGACCTGTCAGTCTAATCATATTTTCATAAAACAAGAGCCTGTTCCTTATCGGAGCAGGTTCTTTTGCGTTCCACCAATTCCGGGTGCAAATTTTCCATAATTGTACCGACAAAAAAATATGGAAGGAGGTTTTCTTTTTATGAGGAAATCAAAGAAGCAGCTTCTTCGGGCAATGATCGCCTGCGGGCTTGTGGTTTCCGTGGCAGCCGGAAGCACCGTTGCTTATCTGACCGATGCCGAGACAGCCACCAACACGTTCACGGTCGGCAAGGTCAAGATCGACCTGGAGGAACCCGGCTATCCCGGAAATGACAGTGACGAGGTCAAAAATATCATCCCTAATCAGGAGATCGTGAAAGATCCGCAGATCGAGAATACCGGCAACAACAATGCCCTGGTATTTTTACGGGTCGAGGTACCACAGGAAACGTTTACCGACGAGGATGACGGCACAGGAGAGCAGAAGAAGCAGGATCTGTTCCAGTTAAAAGGCGTCAGTGACCAGTGGGAGTTGTTGCGAACGGAAACAGTGGCAGGGGAAGACGGGAAAGCAAAAACATCCTATGTGTACGGTTACAAAAAGACCCTGGGGAAAGACGCAACCACGGACAAACTGTTCCAGAGGGTACAGATGAAAAATGCTGTGGAATCCGATTTGAGCGGAAACGTGGAAGATATCATTGTGACCGCCTGCGCCATTCAGGCAACCGATATCCCGGATGTGAACCTGACACCTGGCAGTGATGGAAATCTGAGTAAGGATGTGCTGGATCAGGTATATACCATCTTCCTGAACCAGTCCGGTAACCAGACAAGCCGACCGGCAGATGACGGTGACCGGAACCAGTCAGGAAAACTCGGTAAAATCTATTATTCTCTTAATGGCGGAACCATAGCAGATGGAGCCTTGACAGAGTATGGAAGCACCGATTATGGATATACACCACCAACACCAACAAAACAAGGATATAAATTTGCTGGGTGGAGTCCAGCAAACATCCCAACAGGCGGCACTGGAAACATGCTGTTTACGGCAAAATGGGAACCGAATACTGCAAAGCTTTATAGCGGAACTATTCTTAATATTCACATGAAAAGATTAGCCGGGAACAGTTCGGCATATTATAACACTACGGATACCTCAATTGTAGCAATCCAACGATCCAATACTGCACCTCCTGATTATGTCATGGAAGACTCTGATTATTTAATTTCTTCAAATAATTCAACTTCAAAACCAGCTTACATGTGGTATGAGAATGGCGTGATTAAATGGTGGTCGGAAGCCGAAGAAATTAACGCAGGCTCTTCTCTGAAAAATTTATGTTACGAAATGCAAAATTTGACTGATATTAGTGGCTTAGCTGATTGGAACACAGACAGCGTAACCGATATGAGCAAGATGTTTTCTCAATGCAATCAGCTTACCGACTTAACGCCAATTGGCGAGTGGCGAACCGATAAAGTTACTGATATGAGTGAGATGTTTTGCCACTGCACAGAACTTACTGACCTAACACCACTTGCTAACTGGAAAACTGACAAAGTTGCCAACATGAGTCTCATGTTCTGGGAATGCAACCAGCTTACTAATTTGACACCGATTACTCACTGGAAGACGGATGAGGTTACAAACATGGCCAGTATGTTCGGTGGATGTAGTCAACTTACCGATTTAGCACCACTGGCCAATTGGCGAACGGATAAAGTCATCGATATGAGCGCTATGTTCTGTAGATGTAGCCAACTTACCAACTTAGCGCCACTTGCTTATTGGAAGACAGGCAATGTTATCAAAATATATTCTATGTTCAATGATTGTAATCAACTTTCTGATGCATCTGCTATTAACGACTGGGATATCACAAATGTAGAAAACTTTAATTATATGTTTATCCATTGCCCATCTCATCCGGAGTTTACCAAACGGTCTGGTACCTGGAACGATGGTACATTTACTCCAACAACCTGATCTAATTCTACAATCCTGCGGTGGTTGGCCGCAGGATTTTTTTCTTCACTTTACCTCCAGGTGTTTACGAAATAAAAGGAAAATTCGCACCATTCCTCAATACGCTTGTTTAGGATATAAAAGGAAAAAACTCACCGACATGAAACTTGCTTGTTTAGGAAATAAAAGGAAAACGTATTTTGCTTGTTTAAGAAATAAAAGGAAAAAACAGGATGCAGGAAAAATCGCTTGTTTGCGATATAAAAGGAAAAAACGTGCAGAAAAACAGGGAAAAAGAGGGGAGTATGTTTGCGAAATAAAAGGAAAGAAACAGAGATGTATATATACGAAAACAGGGATGACGGATTTAGATTGATCCGTACATCCCTGTTGTTTCTTATTCTGCATCATCCGGAAAACCGAAGATAAGAGAAAAATCCACCCGGTCGGAATCAGTCTGTTTATTGATGCTGATATGATCGGCGGCCGAGATGATCATACGCATTCTCTTTTCACTCGGCGTAATATCGATGCCGCACTGACTGCTGAAAGTTGCCGTGATGTCATGCCACGGGTCTTGCTGGATTTTCAGTCTGGAACCGGTGATCTCCGCAAAGTCTTTCAGAATCGGCAGGAAAGCGGCATCAAACACTGGGACATTACAAATGTATCCGATTTTGAAAATATGTTTGTAGGATACTGGTCTCATCCTGAATTCACAAAACGAGCAGGTACCTGGAACAACGGCACCTTCATTCCAACAATCTAAACTCACCAATTTACCCAAAGAAAAAGCACGAACCCAGCGTCCGTGCTTTTTCTTTACCTGAAAAAACGATGATTCACAGAATTTCAAAAATCTCCCTGCTCAGTCCTGCATTACATACGCGATTCAAGATTTTCAATCATATCCATCATTTCTTTCCTAAAATCTTCTTCTGTGCCTTTTTTCGCCTTTTCCAGTATGGATTTCAGAATCCGAGTTGTTTCCTGATACATGTGGTTGATTGCTTTGGTTTCTATCTTTTTCTCATAACTGAGATCACCGGTCAAAGAAAGAGAAGAACGTATTTCCGCAGGCTGGAGCGGGATCTGAAATACCAGCAAATTGGAAAGCAGCAGCTCCGGTTCAACGCCAAAGAGTTCCGCCATTCTTTTTACGTTATCCGAAATCAGTTCCGCATTGTCTTTTTGAAATTCCAGTCGTTCAGAAACATCGATACACGGGTTTCCAGTGATCCCATAGGGAGTGCCGCCGATCTTTCTCATAAGCAGAATGCTTGGAAAGTTATCCGGGTATACCTTGCTGTGAAGTTCTTTTACGTGATATTCATTTTTGCAGATTTCCAGCAGCCGAACCAAAGCGGCATATCCAATCCCCTGATGACGGAATCTTTCAAAAAGTTCCAGCCCAAATTCCTGAACTTCTTCGCCCAGTTTCAGAATGGAAGCAAATCCGCAGATCTGATCGCCCATAAGAACGGCATAATGAGCCTCGGTATCGGCAAACATGGCTTTCCACGATCGGTCGTTCGCTTCTTCGTCCTGCAGCATGCGCTTGTTTACCCATGTTTCATTTTCCAATTCGAAGTATGTCTCCTTATCCGAATCCAGAAGTTTTCTTAATTCAATGTTCATACCCATCATTTCCTTTGCGTGTTCGATCATTATGGGTCCATTCTATCATAATGCAGGTAAAAAGGACAGCAGGCGGAGTGCCGTAATTACACTCAACCTGCGTCTCCGAAGTGCCGCGTGGGATTCTATGTTTCTCTTATACACAAGTGTGTGATTGACGCAGTCCGTGCGGCGGCTTATACTGGAGACAGAATAAATTGAACGTACTGGGAGAATCATTTTATGGCAAAAACTATCATATACATTCACGGCAAAGGCGGTAATGCCGAAGAAGCCATTCATTATAAGCCGCTTTTTGGCAACTGTGATGTCATTGGTTTTGATTATGAATCGCAGACACCATGGGAGGCCAGGGAAGAATTTCCGAAATTCTTTGACACGGTCTGCCGGAATGCTCAGCCTGTGGAAATCATTGCCAACAGCATAGGAGCTTTCTTTTCCATGAACGCTTTAACGGACAAAAAAATCAGCAAAGCTTATTTTATTTCACCAGTCGTAGACATGAAAAAGCTGATTTCTGATATGATGCTGTGGGCCAATGTTACGGAAGAAGAGCTTAAGTGCAGGAAGAATATCCCGACAGCGTTCGGTGAAACACTTTCATGGGAATATCTTTGTTATGTAAAAGAACATCCTGTTGCGTGGAATGTTCCGACACACATTTTGTACGGGGATCGGGATAGCCTGACATCTTATGAAACCATTTCCTGTTTTGCAGACCAGATTGGTGCCACACTGACCGTCATGAAAGGCGGGGAACATTGGTTTCACACGGACAATCAGATGGCATTCCTTGATCAATGGATCAAAAAATATATCTGATCAGATTCAATAAAAACTTCGGCAAATGCGATTGAACTGGAAAACGAAGAATACGGAAAAAAATCTATTGTTCTGGAAGGAAAGGAGAAAGGTAAGGTTGAGGGAATCCTTGCTGCAGTATATCAAAGTATATTCGGCCAGGATGCATATCCATCATTGGAAGAAAAAGCCGCAAATCTATTGTATTTTATGATCAAGGATCATCCTTATGTGTATGGCTGCAAGAGAATTGCGGCATCACTTTTTCTTGAATTCCTGGATAAAAACAATGCTTTATTCCAAGATGGAGAAAAACGACTCAGCGATGGAACCTTGGTAGCCGTTACGTTGATGATTGCTGAATCCAATCCAGAAGAAAAAGAAGTAATGGTGAAACTGGTGATGAATCTACTGAATTTGCAATAAAAAAGCACGGATTGCAATACTTGTCCCTGAGATTCTCACCAGCAAATACGCTGTGTGAAATGCTTGTGTTTTATACAGACTGAATACGCTAACTCTTGTTGGCTTATGAAAATACTTGTATTTTCCAATCCATAATGTTATATTCATTCCTAACAGCAATAACAATCATCCAAACACCATCAGTGTCTGGTTTGGCCCTTGGGGCAAAGGAGGAGACAACATGCGCCTGATCGAACATAAGAAAGGATACCTGTACGGAGCGGCTAACAGGGAAGGAGTGTCATATACGGATTGGCGGGCACCGTATATTGACCGTTCCGGACTGCTTATGATTTATGAATCCAATTCGCGACCTGGAAAGTTTGTGTTTGTTTTCTTTACCGCTCCGGCAAGCGGTTTCGCTGGGCACTATTTAAAAACATCACCGGGAGATTTGGAAACAGAAGATGATGGCATCATCAAACTCACTACAGGAAACAGCATTTACCGTTTCGGACAGGATGACTCCTGTATTCCCGGTGAAGAGATGAAACTGCTGCTGTGGGATATCTATGAGGAGTTCGGACCATCGAATTCTATCCGGCAGGTGATGGAAAAAGAACTGTCTCTGGATGCCGGGCATGAATCGGAAGCGTGATTTCACAGGCAACTTGCCGGGGGTAAGTTACAGATATAATGGAATTGTATATATGAAAATAGGCATGACGGATTTGAATTGCTCCGTACATCTCTGTTTCCTGCTATTCAGCATCAGGGGGCATATGGAATTTATAAAAAAGGAGCTGCTATCCGGAATGCCGTAAGCTATGCGGAATATCTGAAATAAAGCAGTATAAAAGGAGAGGCTGGACATGGATATGGAACAGGTCATCAGGGAAAAACTGGCGGAGATTGGGAACAAAGAAAATGTCAGGATCATCATGGCGGTGGAATCCGGCAGCCGGGCCTGGGGATTCGCTTCCCCTGACAGTGATTACGATGTTCGGTTTGTATATGTGAGAAAACTGGAAGATTATCTGAAGCTGGATAAGACCAGGGACGTGATTGAATGACAGCTGGATGATACGCTGGACATCAGCGGTTGGGATTTGAAAAAGGCTTTACAGCTCATGCATGAGTCAAATCCGTCCATTTTTGAGTGGTGTGCTTCACCGATCGTATACAGGTGCAGTCCGGCATTCGAGGAACTGCAGGAAATCAGGAAAGAGTATTATTCCAAAAAGAAGAGCCTGTACCATTACTGGCATATGGCAAGCAGCAATTATGAAAACTATCTGCAGGGTGAAGAAGTACGGATTAAAAAGTATTTTTATGTGATCCGTCCATTGCTTGCGGCAAAATGGATCGCGGATCATGGAACGCAGCCGCCGATGCTGTTCAGCGAACTGCTGGATGCGGAACTACCGGAAGAGCTGAGAGCCATCGTGAATGAACTGCTGGACAAGAAGCAGAAAATGCTGGAAATGGGACTGGCCCCAAAAATCAAGGAACTGGACTGCTTTATCAAGAAAGAATTGGAAACAATCAGGCTGGCTGCCGATCAGACAGAAACTGACAGAAACACTTGGGATACCCTGAACCGTTATTTTATAAAACAGGTGACAGAACGTCCGGTTCCGAACCCATACGAACTGTTGCCATCCATTGGCATCGATTTGGTTGCCTTGACAAGGTATGCCAGAGCAAATGGAAAAACATTAACAGAAATTAATTTGTTTCGAAAGGGCGGTAAGGAAACCTGTTAATGATTTGTAAATTGGAAGTTGTGGAGGTTATACATGAAAGCGGCGAATGAATTCTATTTGGTGCTATTGCTGATCATATCTGTGCTTGGTCTGCTTGGCGTGAATTTTTTATGTATTGGCGCTGCGCTATATGCAAAAGAGAAGCGAAAGAGAGCCTCCTGCACACAACAAGTCATTGCATCAGTGACCGACATACAGCATCGGGCAATCGGCGCCTCCGGCTACACCGATGCCGATGAAGTGAAGATGATGTCATGGTTTCCTGTTTATGAATACAGCGTTCATGGCACAGTGCTGAGAAAACGAGCATCTGTAGGAACAGTGAGACCAGAGGTATCTGTCGGTCAAAAGGTCAATCTTTACGTTAATCCAAACCGTCCAGATAAATTCTACTGTCCTGCCGATAAATCAGCTCCCGTGCGAAAAGTGTTTATTGGTGTGGGTGCACTATGCGTAAGTGTTGCCTTGGTTCTCGGAGTGGTTCTATGCATGAAGTAATGGAGCGATAAAGAGCCATTAGATATACAGCTAATTTTGAAGATAGATTATTGAGAACTATAATTTCCAGTTTTTGGAACAACAACAAATCTTAAATTATTGCTAAATATGGGAGTTGAAAGAAATGATATTTGCAATAGTGATTGTCATAACCATTATTTCCTTGTTTGGATGTGTTTGCATAAAGAAATCTGCGGTAAGGATTGGACTTGGAATCATAGCTGTTTTGGGCCTAATGCTTGCAGGTCTGATCGGTAGCGTTACCTATACGACGAAATATCGGGTTAATTCCGTTGACTCGTCCACCTCTCAAGATGGGAAGTATGAATTACTGTTTCAACAGATAGGAGAACCAGATTGGCCATTTGGATATACACATGCCAGACTGGTTCTTAAAGATGAATTAGGAACGATTGCAAAGTATTCTTTTGATGTAAGAAATGATGGTGCTTCTGTTCATTCCGATTCATGGCAGGTTATCTGGAAAGAAGATAGTGTGGAGGTTGTGATTAGTGGAAAAGAGCAGAATGATGAACAGTACATTTTATATTTTGATGGAAAAACAGATTCCAGTTTTTGAGAGAGCTTGTGAAATCACACTTCTTTTAAAATCCGTTCTCTTG
Source organism: Clostridium sp. MCC344 (assembly GCF_018785365.1). NCBI lineage: Bacteria > Bacillati > Bacillota > Clostridia > Eubacteriales > Clostridiaceae > Clostridium > Clostridium sp. MCC344. The sequence continues at coordinate 92,377 of NZ_WQPQ01000077.1, forward strand.
CCTGGTCAAAACTGAGAGCTCCATGTTGTATTTCCTGCATCATCAAGATATCATCATCGTCCAAATGCATACCTTCAAGTCTTAACGCAGCGGACACCTCGCTGATTTCCTCTGCATTTGTGTAGGATGCTTTTGACAGTTTTCCCATTGGTTCCATAAAGGTTACCACCTCAATTGATTATTGTATATTATATTACAATACATATACATAAATCAATGCACCTGAAATGGTCGAAGATTCCAGCCTGGGATTCTCAACACATCACTTTTCATCCGAACGGCTGCATCTCATTTCAGGCAGAAGAAATTTCGCTCGGTATTCCCAAAATATAAAGCATTTGTACTTACGACAGGAGGCGCGGATCGTCACGGTCCGTGCTTCTTTTTTTGCCAAAACAAATCGTTTTCTTTCCATAATTCTTTCACAAAAAATAATGATGAAAGAGAGAAGATTACATGAATGCAATAACCATGCCGACATGTTTCCGGCCGTATCCTGGAGAACTGCTATACAGCTGGATTATACGGCTCTACAATTCAAACGGATACCCTACCGTTTATAAAATGTATTTAATGGTATGCCGTCATGTGTTTGGCACCATGAAAGGAGAGCGTAAAAATGATTTCATTAGGAGAACGATATCTTTTCCATGTGCATACGTTCCGCTGCGGACATGCAGAGATGGTATCCGATGAAGAATATATCAAAAAAGCGATTGGTCTTAGAGCAACTGATATCTGCTTTACGGATCACGCTCCATTCCCCGGTAATCCGTTTGGTGGACGGATGAAGTATGAGGAACTGCCGGAATACATATCCACTCTTAAAAATCTGAAGGAACAGTATCAGAGAAAAATCAAAATTCATATCGGACTGGAGATTGAGTGTTTTTCCAGATATGATCAGAGTGGATATTATCAAGAACTTTCCAATAATCCGGATTTGGAAATTCTTTTGCTTGGACAGCATATGGCAGAAGACCCGGAAGACAGAGAGCATTATACGTTCGAATGGCCGAAAGAACGATTACAGGTTGACGAATACACAGTTCTTGGCGATGCGATGATCGCGGGAATGAAAACAGGCTGTTTCAAGATCGTTGCTCATCCGGATCGGATTTTCAGAAGACAGAAAATCTGGACTCCGGAAATGGAAGCAGTTGCTGTACGGGTGATTGATGCAGCTGTGAAATATGGATTGCCTCTGGAAAAGAATTGTTCCTCCATGCGACACAAACATCATTATTGGAAGGAGTTCTGGGAGATAGCCGAAGTGAACGGTGTGGAGACGGTTATCGGATTGGATGCTCACAAATTAAAAAGGCTGGAACTGCCAGATTTCCAATAACGAGGTAATAGGGAGTTTACAGATTCCAAAAAGATATTTCAAACAAAGTAATAAATATGAATAGTCCGTTTTATTGGACAGCATTTGTGTTATGATAAGGGGACAAAGAAAAACAAATCAGCAATCTTTAAGGAGGGCGCCGGTATGAAGTGGAAGGATTTTAACGGTGATGGAAAAATTGATGCAACTGAAAGATTCTTATGGGATGAATTAATGTGTACCAGCAAAGAGGAACACGAGGCTCTTTTTGGAGATGCCGGAGATTTCGATGAAGATGATGACGACGAGGATGACATTGACTTCGATGATTGTGATATGGATGATGACTTCTAAATAGCAATATTATAGGAAACAATGGAAGAGGATGAATGCTCAGATCAGCTGACATTCATCCTTCTTTGAAATAGGGCTACCGCAATCCCACTGGCTTTAGACGGTGGGTTAAGGTAGCCGGAAGCGGAGGTTTGTGCTATACTTGCGTTATGGAAACGTGGAAATCAAAAAACAGACACAAATATTTGTTACAGTATCATATTCGTATGCAAGTATAGAAAGAAATTGCTGATGTCAAAACAAATATTAGATGATATAAAGCAGTTTCCTTATGAGATATGTCAAAAGCATAAAGTCATTATCAGATATATGGAGACAGATAAAGATCATATTCATTACATGATAGAAACGGAACCAACAATGTCTATCAGTAAAATAGTAAATCCGATGAAGAGTTATACAACATATCATATTTGGAAAAGATATCCGGATTATCTACGAAAACATTTCTGGAAAGAACATACTTTTTGGACGGACGGATATTTTGTCTGCAGTGTAGGAAATGCATCAGAAGAGATGTTGAGAAAATATATAGAAAATCAAGGGTAGGAAGGTGGCGACAGTGGGTGTTAAAAGCATATAAATACAGGATATATCCTAATA
>NZ_WQPQ01000078.1:0-106577 GCF_018785365.1 Clostridium sp. MCC344
AACCGGATGGACCGTGATGAAAATGCGGCAGTCAACATCTGCAGGGAAGGTCTGAGAATGTCCGGGATCATATTAGAAAAGAGCGAAAAAGCATCATAAAAAGATATCAGTCCAAAAGAACCGTGGGACACACGGGGATCGCTCGTGAATGCTTTGCCCAACGGGGCAATCGAACGAGAAGCCCCCACTTCAAGCGTGAGCTAAGTGGTGGGAGTATGTCACCAACATTTGTAGGTAATGGACTCGTATTTCCAAGCGGTATTTGGTATGAGGATCCGGAGAAAAGAATAGAAGTTAGTGAATGTAAAAAAGGTCAGACGATATATAGTTACCATTATAAAGCTGAGACCGATGGTGCAAAAAAAGTGATGCGCAGAGCACCGGTGAATCCGGAAACCGCATCCAATGCGTTGAGAAAAACGGATGTTGTTTCAGAAACCGAGGAGCAATGTTTGTCGTAGGCCGGATAAAAATGTGGGCAGAGTCTTTCCTCGCAGTGTAAATAGGCGAGAAATCAAACCACACGAAAGTTTGGCTGAAAACGTCTGGCTTATAACAAAATAAGCAAAAACGGCACTGGTTAGAACGGTGCCGTTTTTGTTTGCAAATTCTTCAGTTAGATTTTCTTGTTCAATTCGCGATCACAAGGTTAGCGCTTGCATTGCGTTTGCAGACCGGTACATACTAAAACTCCATCACAAGCCCCGCATGTAGCTTGTGAACGGATTCTCCTAACGTCTCTTTCAGGAGATCAAAGGCATGATCTCCGGTACAGTGGCCGGTGTAGATTTCAGAAATACCGGTGGAGCGAATCCCTTCGGCGAGGGCAAGGATCTCTGCGTCGGTCTTATTGTAGAGGTGGAAGCCGCCGATCAGGGCTTTTACTTTTTTATCCGGGAAAGTCGCGGTGACCTCACGGATAATGGTATCGGCGCCGCCGTGGGAACAGCTGTTGAAGATCACAAGGCCGTCCGGTGTGTCGAAGACGAGACTCTGTTCGTGGGAGAAGGAATCCGGCTTCCAACGCCGTTTTTCCTTCAGGTACATGTGCTCCCGGATGCCTTTTTTCTCCAGTCCCGGAGTTTTATGCGGGATCAGATAAACCCCGTCACATGGGGAAAAGTCCCCGGAGACGAGTTTGATCCGGTCCGGATACTTTTTTAACATGCCCTTTGGAATACCGATGTATTTCTTGTAATTCCAGACACCTTTGCAGCAGTTTTCTCCGGTAGTTTCCTTAAAATAGAACGGTGCGGACGAATTTACCCTGAAAAATTCCGGAATTCCGTCTGCATGGTCGTAGTGCGCGTGGGAGAGAACTCCGAAATCTACGTCTTTCATGTTCAGTCCAAGCACATCAGCATTCTTCAGAAAAAGTCCGGATGCCCCGGCATCTAGAAGGATATGTTTCCCATGATATTCAATAAAAATTGATAATCCCCATTCACAGCCGAGATTTTCGGCGGGGATGTTGTCGCTGAGTACGGTTGCTTTCATAAACATATGTCCTTTCATACACAAAATTTTGGAATTGGTGACTTGTGCTCATACGATCTATCTGTATTTAAGCCATTATATCATACTTTTTAATTTCTCAGTAAACAAAAGCGAAAAGACACAGGATATTTTGTATACAGTATAAATATGATAAACACTCAGCAGCCAGCCATGTCCGCCCCAAGCGGATCATGGACAAATGCCTGTATCTATGGTATACTATCCCCAAAGTCGGTTCTGATACATGGAGAAATTCTGCCTGAATTTCTCCATGCATAAAAAGGCACTAACGTGCCAAATGCACACTCGCGCAAGAGGAGTCTATCGCAAGCGACTGCGCTCGGCGCGAGAATGTGCCAAGGCACATTCTTTTTATGGTCTTGCTATGCCCATTTTACCGGGCGGCGGATAGGAGATAAGAATGAAAGATGATAAAAAGGTCAGCCATATTCTGCAGCTTTACCTTCAGTGGCCGGTATTTTTAACGGCACTGGTAATTCTTGCGGGAGCTGCGGTCAACCTGATCTCACGCAAGGCGGGACTCGTGATGCTTGCATTTACGGTGATCTACGCGGCGTGTGCCGGAACCCTGTATATGTACGGAAAGAAGCGGGCTCTCGGCAGTCTGGTGTCCTTTGCGTCGGCGTACAGCTGGAGTCAGAAACAGCTTATGGCGTCCCTGGAGCTGCCCTACGCGATCGCGGACACGGATGGTAAGATCCTTTGGATGAACCGCGCCTTTGAGGCGGTGACCAAAGAAGAGAAGAGCGCAGGGAAAAGCCTGACAATGCTCTTCAAGGAGATCACAGTGGAATCCCTCGAGAAGATGGAAAATGCGATGGAAGTCCATGTGATCTATGGGGAATCGAAATACCGCGTGAGTATGAAACGCGTGACGATCCGCCCGGATGAGCTTGCCTCCGGAATCCCGGAGAAGCAGACGGAGCAGCAGATTCTTGCGGTGTATCTCTATGATGAGACAGAGCTCTATAACTACAAGCAGGCGATCACAGACCAGAAGATGGTCGCGGGCCTGATCTATCTGGACAACTATGATGAGGCGTTAGAGAGTGTCGAGGAAGTCCGCAGATCGCTCTTAACGGCCCTGATCGACCGAAAGATCAACAAGTACATTTCAGCGGTCAATGGTATCGTAAAGAAACTGGAGAAGGACAAATATTTCTTTGCGATCAAGCAGTGCTATATGCCGCGCCTGGAAAAAGAGCGGTTTGGACTGCTTGAGGAGGTAAAGACCGTCAATATCGGAAACGAGATGGCGGTGACCTTAAGTATCGGTATCGGAATGAACGGCGATACCTACAGCCAGAACTATGATTATGCCCGTACAGCAATCGATATGGCCCTCGGCCGTGGCGGTGATCAGGCGGTAGTAAAATGCGGCCAGAAGATCCAGTATTACGGCGGAAAGGCCCAGCAGTTAGAGAAGACGACCCGTGTCAAGGCCCGCGTCAAAGCCCATGCCCTCAGGGAGCTTCTTGAGACAAAGGACTGCCTTCTGATTATGGGACATAAGATCGGAGATATCGACTGCTTCGGTGCGGCGATCGGTATGTACCGGATCGCATCGGCGCTGAATAAAAAAGCCCACATCGTGATCAATGAGGTGACATCTTCGGTGCGCCCGATGATGGAACGCTTTGAGACGGGTGACTATCCGAAAGATCTGTTCCTGACCGGAAGTGAAGCCGCAGATATCGTGGATAACAACACAGCGCTTGTCGTTGTGGACGTCAACCGCCCGAGTATCACGGAAGAGCCGGATCTCTTAAAACTTGTGAAAACGATCGTCGTCATCGACCATCACCGTCAGTCCAGCGAGATCATCACGAACGCGACGCTGTCCTATGTGGAGCCGTATGCATCGTCTGCCTGTGAGCTGGTTGCGGAGATCTTACAGTACGTCGCGGACAGCATCCGGATCAAATCCCCGGAGGCGGACGCTATGTACGCGGGAATCGTGATCGATACGAACAACTTTACAAATCAGGCGGGCGTCCGCACCTTTGAGGCGGCGGCGTTCCTTAGAAGAAACGGAGCGGACGTGACGAGAGTCCGGAAGCTGTTCCGTGACAGTATGGAGGACTACAAGGCGAGAGCCGAGGCAGTCCGTCAGGCAGAGGTCTATAAGAAATACTTTGCCATCAGCGTGTGCCCGGCAGAGGGCGTAGAGAGCCCGACAGTAGTAGGCGCACAGGCTGCAAACGAGCTTCTTGACATTGTGGGAATGAAGGCATCTGTCGTTCTTACCCCATATGAAGGCAAGATTTATATCAGTGCGAGATCGATCGACGAAGTCAATGTCCAGGTCATGATGGAAAAGCTGGGCGGCGGCGGACACAGAACGATCGCAGGCGCGCAGCTCCCGGGCGCTACCGTTGAGGAGGCCAAGGAGAAGGTAAAAGGCGTCATCGATATGATGCTGGAGAAAGGAGAAATTTAAGATGGAAGTTGTATTATTAGAGGATGTGAAGGCACTTGGCAAAAAAGGCCAGGTTGTAAAGGTAAATGACGGATATGCGAGAAACTTTATCCTTCCGAAAAAACTTGGTGTTGAGGCTACATCCAAGAATTTAAATGACTTAAAACTCCAGAAAGCAAACGCGGAAAAGGTTGCGGCAGAGCAGCTTGCGGAGGCTAAGAAGCTTGCGGAGGAGATCGACAAGATGTCCGTTACCGTATCGATCAAAGCCGGTGAAGGCGGACGTGCGTTTGGCTCTGTTTCCACGAAAGAAATCGCTAAAGCGGCGAAAGATCAGTTAAAGCTCGATATCGACAAGAAGAAGATGGTACTTCCGGAGCCGATCAAGAGCATCGGAAGCTTTGAGGTCCCGATCAAACTTCACAAAGAAGTAACAGCGAGACTCAGCGTGAAAGTCGTTGAAGCGTAAAAAAAGATGGAAGAAGCGTTAGTAAAGAGAGTCCTGCCGCACAGTATTGAGGCGGAACAGTCGGTGATCGGTTCAATGTTAATGGACCGGGATGCGATCATCGCGGCGTCGGAGATCGTGGTTGCGGATGATTTTTATCAGAAACAGTACGGGATCATGTTCGATACCATGGTGGAGCTGTTCAATGAAGGAAAACCGGTAGACCTGGTCACACTTCAGGACAGACTGAAGGAGAAGGATGTTCCGCCGGAGGTATGCAGTCTGGACTTTGTCCGCGATATTCTTGCGACTGTTCCGACCTCGGTAAATGTCCGGTCCTATGCGACGATCGTTCATGAAAAAGCAGTTCTCCGCCGTCTGATCAGGATCAACGAGGAGATTGCGAACAACTGCTATGCAGGAAAGGACAGCCTGGAGACGATCCTGGCCGACACGGAAAAACAGATCTTTAATCTTCTGGAGAGCCGTGCGTCCGGAGATTTTGTGCCGATCCGCCAGGTTGCGTTAAATGTTCTCGACAAGATCGAGCAGGCAACCCGGTCAAAATCCACGGTAACGGGTCTTCCGACCGGATTTATCGATCTGGATTACCGGATGTCCGGACTTCAGCCGTCGGATCTGATCCTGATTGCGGCCCGACCGTCTATGGGTAAGACTGCATTCGTGTTAAACATTACGGATTATATCGCGGTCCGCAGACAGAAGACCTGCCTGATCTTCAGCCTGGAGATGTCGAAGGAACAGCTGGTAAACCGTATGCTTTCCATGGAGTCCAATGTGGATTCCCAGAAACTCCGTACCGGTACTCTGACGGATGCTGACTGGGATGCTGTCGTGGAGGGAATCGGGACGATCGGAAGTTCCAAACTTGTCATTGATGATACACCTGGTATCTCCATCATGGAGCTGCGTTCCAAATGCCGGAAGGTCAAACTGGAACATGGTCTCGATCTTGTCATGATCGACTATCTGCAGTTAATGTCGGGAAGCGGAAAGAACGGTGACAACCGCCAGCAGGAGATCTCCGAGATTTCCAGATCCCTGAAGGCGATCGCCAGGGAGCTGAGTGTTCCGGTCATCGCCCTGTCCCAGCTGTCGCGTGCCTGTGAGACGAGAACAGACCATCGTCCGATGCTTTCGGACCTTCGAGAGTCCGGAGCTATTGAGCAGGATGCCGATGTAGTCATGTTCCTGTACCGTGATGATTACTATAATAAAGATACGGATAATCCGAATACGGCGGAAGTCATTATCGCTAAACAGCGTAACGGCCCGATCGGAACGGTATATCTTGGATGGAAACCGGAGCTGACCCGGTTTGTGAATATTGCAAAAGAGCAGCAGTAACAGATTGCTGTTTGAGCGCCCGTTTTCAACTGATCTTCAGATGAAAACGGGCGCTTTTGTCATATTGGGACATGCCTTCACATATATTATTAACGATCTGGTAACTGGTTTGCGTGCAGAGGGCGGTCTGAGATATGCTGCAGAATCAGAAGGAACAGAGTTGAGAAATCGTTACAGTTTGCGGACAGAAATCTGATCAGCAGAAAATTCTGTATGATGCTGTAATGGGAAATCATGTGAAAGGAAGAGAACAGCCATGTCAGAAACACATTATCTGATCTCTGATGCCTCGAAAAAGGTTGACGTGGAATCTCATGTACTTCGCTACTGGGAGGAAGAACTGGAGATGAATATCCCGCGCAACGAGATGGGACATCGGTATTATACGGATTTTCATATTCGTCTTTTTAAGCAGATCAAGGAATTGAAGGAAAAAGGGTATCAGCTCAAGGCGATCAAGGCGGCACTTGCGAAAACCCTGGATGCGGAGGGAGAATCGGTGGCACCTACAGATATTTTAGAGGAGGATGTTGCGTCGGCATTGAGAGAATGTGCGGAACAGGAGAAGAAGAATCTGGAGAAGATGGATCCCGGGGAGATCACGGAGCTCATGAACCGGGAGAAGGCGGAACAGTTTAAGGATTTCCTCACCCAGATGATTGGACAGGCCATCGAAGAGAACAATGAAAAGCTGAGTCAGGATATCAGCAGGATGGTGAATGATAAGGTGCTGAAGGAGATCGATTATCTGATGAGGGTAGCGGATGAGCGGGACGAAGAGCGGTTTCGCCAGCTGGACGAGACGATAAGACTCTACCAGAAGGAGAGCAGGGGGCGGGCGGAAGCTGCGGCGGCAAAGGCGCCGTTTCTGCCATCACTCTTCAGAAAGAAAAAGTTTGGACGCAATGCAAATAAATTGTGATGAGGAAGATCTGCATAGATCAAAAAAGCCGCTGCTCCTTTGGGAACAACGGCTTTTATGTATTGGTTTGCGTTTGTGATCAACCCTCGTTGATTGCGCCTGTCGGACAGACACCAGCACAAGTACCGCAGCTGATGCAAGTATCAGCGTCGATTACGTACTGTCCATCTCCCTGAGAAATAGCGTTTACCGGACATTCACCAGCACAAGTACCGCAGCTAACGCAGCTATCGCTAATTACATATGCCATGACAAAATACCTCCTTTGTTTATTTCTTTCATTCTATAATAAACAGTCAAATTATTCAAGGGGTAAATCATGAAAAAAATGTACCTAATGAGGAACAAAAAACCAGTAAATATGCGGTTAGACAGAGATAACTGCGGTTAGTTTTGCAAAACCTCCTTGCCAAGAAACGAAAAAAGTATTATACTCTCGATATGCTGGCATATATGGCGGTACGCTTGTTATGCCGGAAACAATCGTAGAAAATTGCCCTCGGCAGATTTCGAAGGTGAAAGGAGGATTTATCATGCAGATTTCAAAAGAAATGCTCATCGGTGAGCTTCTTCAGGTTGATGAAAATATGGCTCAGATCTTAATGGGCGCTGGAATGCACTGCATCGGATGCCCGTCTTCTCAGATGGAGTCTCTGGAAGAGGCTTGCATGGTTCACGGAATTCCGGTAGAGAAACTTGTAAGTGTGATCAACGAATATCTGGCTCAGAAGCAGCAGTAATGTGTAACTGATCGAAAACGATCGGTCTGCTGACTTTGGAAAATATCAGAGAAATGAAAAAAGACTGTGACACCGGGGAGATCTTCCCGGTGTCACAGCCTTTTTTTGATCAACAGGAAATTCCGATGGAACTTCCTGTTAATCAAAAAGGCATTGAGTGCCTAAGATGCGCACTCGCGCGGAGATATACATAAAATATTTCACGGAGATCATAAGTTCTGAAGTACCTTCAGTGCATCTTTTTTTACGATCACATCGTAATGCTCCGCATAGTAGGCGCCGGATGCTGCCGCATCGCCTTTTAATCTTGTTCCGTATTCGGAGAGGGTATTGCAGACCCGGCTGAAGGACAGCTCATCGTCATCTTCCTTCCTGAGGATCAGATAAAAAACGCCATTTTCCGGATTCTTGTAGAGAACACTGCTTCCGTTAAAAACAGCACCGGTTTGTCTTGCTGCCTCGCAGACTAGGTCAAGGGAAGAGAACTGGTAGATCCTCGTAAACTGTGCCGGATTTGCCGGTTCCGGGTTTTTCTGCGGATCAGTTGCAGATGCAGAGGATGGTGCCGGAGTGTTCGCGTCTTTCGGTTTCAGGATCCCGCTCTGGGTCAGGATATTGATCAGACCGTCAGCGCCTTCCAGTACCTCCGCAGTGAGATTTCCCCATCCATTCTCATCCTCATCGTCTGCCGGTGAGAACTTGGAAAAACGGGTGTCGAGTTCTTCGGGATCTTCCATTTTCGTGATGATCAGCATAACACTTTCGTTCGCCATAGGGATCGCTTCGACCATAAGTGGGATATCTTCCGCTTCAAAGCCGACCTCGTTTGCTGCGCGCTGGATCATTTCGCGGAAAAGGCTGCGCGCCTTTTCGCTTCCATAAGCCAGTTCACCGAGGTTCATATTGCGGACGCTCAGATCAAAGTTGCTGAGTGTGCAGCGGATCTGGTTTTCGTTGATACGTTCTATTTTCATAGGATCACTTCCTGTCTTATTACTAATTAAAGATCATTGCGGTCGATCGGTTTCTGGTAAAAGGGCAAAAGACCGCATTTTTACATCTATAATATACTATATCCTATTCGGCTTTTGCAATCATATGAGGAGAATTTATTAAAATTTAATCAGTTTTGACATCTACAAGATGATTTAAAATGGGAGTATCTATATTAGAATAGTCACAAGAGGTTGTATTGCCGAAAGGAGGTGTGAAGATTTATCGAACGCGTTCTGTTTGGCAAATATCGGTTGTGCGGAGAATTGGGAAATGGACGGTCCGGTACCGTGTATCTGGCGTACCACGTAGAGCTGGAAGAGTATCGGGCAGTAAAAGTCGTTCCCAAGTCCATAGCGGATTATGATACTTTTAGAAAAGAAGCACTTTTTCTGAAAACATTGAGACATCCGGGAATCCCAATCGTCTATGATGTGGAAGAAGATACCGGATACAGTTATCTGATCGAAGAATATCTGGAAGGCGAATCTTTATATGCTCTGGTGAAACGCCTGGGCAGCTTGTCGGTTAAGACGGCAGTGAATCTTGGAATACAGATCTGCCGTATCATTCAGTTCATGAATTCAGCAGAAAACCCTATTTTATATTTAGACTTGCAGCCAAAAAATCTGCTGGTATGCAACGGAATCCTTCGGCTAACGGATTTTGATCACGCACAATACGCGTCAGATGCCGCCGCATTTGGAGAACGGTATGGGACAATTGGTTTTGCTGCACCGGAACAGTATAAAGGAGAACCTTTAGACTGCAGAACGGATGTATACGCGATCGGTGCGCTGCTTTACTTTATGAGTCATGGAGACGTTCCCGGGAGTACTTTGGAAGTTATAAACGAACCGGAATACAGAAAACTTGACCGGATCATCCGCGGGTGCATGAAAGCGGAGAAAGAGGAGCGGTACCAGAGCGCGGAAGAACTGCAGAGGACGCTGCAGGAACTGCAAAACCAGATAAAAGAGCAGGCAATAGAATCTCGAATCGTTGTTTTTACCGGAGCTGGGGCGGGGATCGGAACGACCCATGCAGCTCTCGGAATGTCTTACTTTCTGACCCGAAACGGGTGTCCGGCTTTATATCAGGAAGAATACGATACGGATACGGTCCGCACCCTTGCGAAAAATATGGGGCTCAAGGCGGACCGGAACGGCGTATATCAAATCGGATGCGGAAACATCCGGCCTTATTATGGCGAAGCTGTGAAGCTGCCATATCTTTATTTTCCAGTAATCATAAAGGACGCGGGAGTGATCCGGTCAGGACGGGAACTTCCGGGAGCAGATTTTTATGTTCTTGTATGCGGGGGAAAATGGTGGGAGATCGACAGGGCTGTAAATGCGGCAAAAATGCTGAAAAGCCGTGGAAAGGTGATCCTGCTCTTCAACCATATGGAGAAAAAAGCACGTCTGAAACTTCCAAAAGTTTTATCTGATATTCATTATTTCTTTCTTCCGTTCTTTTCGAATCCATTTAAAGAAGATAAAGCTGCCAACACCTGTTACCGGGAATTGTGGAATGATGGTACAGGGGGGACCAGATGGAAAAGAAAAAAATTATTGGCGGGATACAGGAGAAACGATGCAGGATGATTGGGATCGCGGGCAGCAATGTCGGAGTGGGATGCACACATTTTTCAATCATGCTGGCAAACTATCTCACGGGTTATCTCAGGAGAAAAGCAATATTGCTGGAATTTAATGAGTCAGGAGACTTTGAAAGACTCGAGCAGGTCTGTACGGGACAGACGGGACGGAAAAATCCATACAGGATCCTGGATGCGGATTATTATAAACATGCAGGGCCGGAGAATATAAAGGAGGTGCTGTTGGAAGGATATGACGATATCCTGATCGATTTTGGATCGGTCAAAGACGGTGAACATGAATCATACTGGAGATGTGATAAGAAATTTCTGGTGGGTTCCCTTACAGAGTGGCAGCAGGAAAGTTTCCGGGAATTCGAGATGGAGAAAAGAGCGAAGCAGAAAAAGAGCTGGCAGAGTCTCGCGGTATTTGGGAGCGAGGAGACCAGAAGAGAATTCTCAAGAAGATATCGGATCAATGCAGAACGGATTCCGTTTTCAGCGGATGCTTTCTCGGTCACGGAGGAATGCGGAGAATTTTTTAAACGGATCCTGTGATGGGAAGATGGAAATAAACAGGCTTGCTGAATGCTTACAAAGCAACATGATAAATGAGATCTGATCAGTCAATGACGCAGTATTGGGGAGAAACATGTCACAGAAAATACCTTCTTCTGCCGGGCGCAGATCTGACCTGAATTCAGATGCATTTAACGTAACAACTCTGATTATCTCCAAAAAGCCCGGAAATACGGGCATTTCACGGGATATAAGAACTGAATTTACTACCGATTTACTACTTTCGGATTGAGCTTTGACACGCTTCTACTTTCCCGTGAAGCCCACCGCCCAAATAGTGACACATCGAAAATCAAATACGACACCGCAGACGGCGGCGTTCTCTTTTCCCCTTTGGGGAGATCAGGACGCCGCTTTTTTTGCGCCCAAAACCAGAAAGGAGGCGACCGCCTATGTACTTTACTTCCGGCAGCGACCGGGCCTTTGAACAGCTCATGCAGACGAGGCCGGGCGCAGATCATTTTGACAACGGCGAGGCCGGATCGCCGGAGGACTGCGGCACCTGCCGTTTCTACCGCCCGCACTGGAAGTACCAGTTTTGTGTGTATGAGGAATGTCCCTACCAGCCGGGCAAGCTCACCGCCCTTGACGGTGCGGTGAAATTTCAAGTGAAAGGAGTGGACGACGAGATGGCAGTTTTTCGAGTGGAGAAAAACCGGGGCTACACGGTGATGTCCAACCACCACCTGCGGAACAAGGACTTGTCCCTGAAAGCCAAGGGCCTGCTGTCGCAAATGCTGTCCTTGCCGGAGGATTGGGACTTTACGCTGAAAGGCTTGTCCCTTATCAACCGGGAGCAGATCGACGCGATCCGGGCGGCTGTCCGGGAGCTGGAAAAGGCGGGCTATATCGTGCGTTCCCGTGAGCGTGACAGCCAAGGCCGCCTGCGCGGGGCGGATTACATCATTTACGAACAGCCCCAGCCTGTGCCGGATTCACCTACATTGGAAAATCCAACATTGGATAATCCAACGCAGGAAACCCCTACGCAGGAAAAACCAACGCAATTAAATAAAGATAGATCAAGTAAAGAGAAATCAATGACAGATGGATCAAATACCGATTCCATTCCTATCCTTTCCCCTCCCTCTCCTTTGGGGGAAGAAGCGGCTGCGCCGCCGGAACGGAAAGGAACGGGAGCGAAATCACAGAGCGCCGTAGAGATTTATCGGGAGATCATCAAGGACAACATCGAGTATGAACACCTTTGCCAGTACGCCAAGGGGATTGACCGGGATATGCTGGACGAGATTGTGGACTTGCTGGTGGAAACCGTATGCAGCGCCCGAAAGACTATCCGCATTGCCGGGGACGATTACCCCGCCGAGCTGGTGAAATCCAAGCTGATGAAACTGGACAGTTCTCACATTGAGTTTGTCTTTGACTGTATCAGCAAAAACACCACGGAAATACGGAACATCAAAAAATACCTGCTGGCGGTTCTGTTCAACGCCCCAAGCACCATCAACGGCTATTACACGGCGCTGGTGGCCCACGACATGAACACAGGCAAAATCTGAAAGGAGGACGACCCTATGAAACAGGGTGCTTTGATTTTTGACGAGCAGACAGACCGCTACGACATCCGCTTTGACCTTGCAGACTATTACGGCGGCCTGCACTGCGGAGAAACTTTTGATGTGATGGTGGGCGGCAGATGGAGGCCGACCCGCATTGAAATGGCCGAGAACTGGTATCTGGTGGGAATCCATGCCGACGACCTCTCTGGCCTGCGGGTGCGGATTTAAGCCATCCGCCTGCCTGCTGACTTTCCAAAGGAGGGATAGCAGTTGCAGGAAGAAGTAGACCAGAAAACCATAGCGTTAGCGGTTAAGACGGGCAAGCTCACCGCCCAAGTGCTGCAAGCGGCCATCCGAAAATATCTGGCCGCCCGGCAGAAAGGGACGGGCAAGGCCCATCACGGCCAGCAGAGCTTACGGCAGCTCAAAAAGGACGGTTCCGCCCTGTCCAACATTGAGATCACCGACGCCAACATCGGCCTGTTTAAGCCCTGCGCCAAGAAATACGACATTGATTTTACTCTGCGGAAAGACCGCACTACCCATCCGCCCCGGTATATCGTGATTTTCAAATCCAAGCAGGTGGACAATCTGGAACAGGCGTTTAAGGAGTTTACAGCCAAGAAGCTCAAACAGCAGGAACGCCCCTCCATCCGAAAGGCCCTTGCCGTCCTGAAAGAAAAGGCAGCTGCCAGAAGCAGCCAGCAGGCCAAGGAGAAAATCAAGGAAAGGGGGCTGTCACGATGAAGCCGGAAATGAAAAAGCTGATAATCGCAAACCTGCCCTACCTGCTGTTTGTTTACCTGTTCGGCAAGCTGGGACAGACCTACCGGCTGGCGGCTGGGGCGGACTTGTCGGAAAAGCTATTGCACCTTGCGGACGGCTTTTCCCTTGCCTTTGAAAGCGCCGCCCCCAGCTTCCACCTGTTCGATCTGGCGGTGGGCGTGGCCGGTGCGGTGGCACTGCGGCTGATGGTGTACTGCAAGAGCAAGAACGCCAAGAAATACCGCCGGGGCGTCGAGTACGGCAGCGCCCGTTGGGGAGGCCCCAAAGATATAGCCCCGTACATCGACCCGGTGTTTGACAACAACATTCTCCTGACCCAGACGGAACGCCTCACCATGAACAACCGGCCCAAAGACCCCAAGACCGCCCGGAACAAAAATGTGCTGGTGATCGGCGGTTCCGGCAGCGGCAAGACCCGGTTCTTTGTGAAGCCTAACCTTATGCAGTGCGTGTCCAAGGACTACCCGACCTCATTCGTGATTACTGACCCGAAAGGAAGTCTGATCGGCGAAGTGGGCCAGCTCCTTGTGCGGTGCGGCTACCGGGTAAAAGTGCTGAATACCATTAACTTTTCCAAGAGTATGCGCTATAACCCGTTTCGCTACATCCATTCGGAAAAGGACATTTTGAAGCTGGTAAACACGCTGATCTGCAACACCAAGGGCGAGGGCGAAAAGAGCGCCGAAGATTTTTGGATCAAATCGGAACGCCTGCTGTATTCGGCCCTCATTGGCTATATCTGGTACGAAGCGCCGGACGATGAAATGAATTTCACTACGCTGCTTGAAATGATAAATGCCAGTGAAGCCCGCGAGGACGACCCAGAATTTCAATCCCCGGTAGACCAGATGTTTGAACGGCTGGAAGAAAAAGACCCGGAACATTTTGCGGTGCGCCAGTACCGTAAATTCCTGCTGTCGGCAGGCAAGACCCGCAGCTCCATCTTGATAAGCTGCGGAGCCAGATTAGCGCCTTTTGACATCAGGGAGGTGCGGGAGCTGATGGAGGACGACGAACTGGAACTTGATACCATCGGGGATAAAAAAACGGCCCTGTTCCTGATTATGTCGGACACGGACACGACCTTTAATTTCATTCTGGCAATGGTGCAAAGCCAGCTTATCAACCTTTTGTGCGACCGGGCCGACGACAAATACGGCGGGCGGCTGCCCGTCCATGTGCGGCTGATTCTGGACGAGTTCGCCAACATCGGCCAGATTCCAAACTTTGACAAGCTGATTGCCACCATACGAAGCCGGGAAATCTCGGCTTCTATTATTTTGCAGAGCCAGTCGCAGCTAAAGGCCATTTACAAGGACGCGGCGGAAATCATTTCCGACAACTGCGACTGTACGCTGTTCCTTAGTGGCCGGGGCAAGAACGCCAAGGAGATTGCGGAGGTGCTGGGCAAGGAAACCATTGACAGCTACAACCAGAGCGAGAGCCGGGGCGCGCAGACCTCCCACGGACTGAATTACCAAAAACTCGGAAAGGAGCTGATGAGCCAAGACGAAATTGCAACGATGGACGGAGGCAAGTGTATTTTGCAGGTGCGCGGCGTGAGGCCGTTTTTCAGTGAGAAATACGACATCACCCGCCACCCCCGCTATCAATACCTCTCGGACGCCGACAAAAAGAACACCTTTGATGTGGACAGCTACCTGTCGTCCCTGCGCCGGAAAAAGCGGCGCGTGATAACGGAGGACGAACCCTTTGACCTCTACGACATTGAGCTGTCGGATGAAGATTTTGCCGTAGAATAAAGCGGCCATAGAGAAAGGAGCGTGACCGATGGGACACTCGGACGAATGGACATTTGCGGATTATTTCAGGTATGAGAAAGAAATCTACCGGGCGATCATTTCCGCTGCGGTTCTGTGCCAGTGGATTGCGGAACATGATACCCCGCCCACGGACGGGGAAGCCGAAGAACTTGTAAGGGAAATAGACCGCAGACTGTGTGAAGCATGGGGCGAGATTTTTTCGCTGGCTGTGCTGAAATGGCGGGACGGCCAGTAACTCCGGGCCGTCTGCGGATTGTGAGGCTGCCGCTATGTATGGCGGCTTTTTTGTACCCAAACACCATCACGATCTGAATTTATGGAGGTAAATTTATGGAATTTTTCAATAGTGCAGTTGATACTTTGCAGACCATTGTTGTGGGCCTCGGCGGCGCGCTTTGCGTATGGGGCGGCGTCAATCTTTTGGAGGGATACGGGGCGGACAACCCGGCGAGCAAGAGCCAGGGAATCAAGCAGCTTGTCGCCGGAGGTGGTGTTGCCCTGATCGGCATGACACTTGTTCCTCTGCTGTCCGG
This sequence comes from Clostridium sp. MCC344, assembly GCF_018785365.1. Classification (NCBI taxonomy): domain Bacteria; kingdom Bacillati; phylum Bacillota; class Clostridia; order Eubacteriales; family Clostridiaceae; genus Clostridium; species Clostridium sp. MCC344. The sequence continues at coordinate 15,211 of NZ_WQPQ01000078.1, forward strand.
GCTGCTGGGATAACCCCATGTGTGTTAGAAAACCCTCCGCGCCCTCTCTGATCTGGGAGGGCGCGGGAAAGGAGGTGTCCCCACATGATCGGTGATTTAATCGGGGAATGGATCAAAGGAATCCTGATCGACGGTATCATGGGCAACCTGTCCGGCCTGTTTAACACAGTCAATACCAAAGTCGGGGAAATCGCGTCGGATGTGGGCAGTACCCCGCAGGACTGGAACGGCGGCATTTTCTCCATGCTGCAAAACCTGTCCGAAACGGTTATCGTCCCCATTGCGGCGGCCATTCTCGCCCTCGTGATGTGCTATGAGCTGATCGACATGATTGTGGAAAAGAACAATATGCACGACTTCGACAGCTCCATGTTCTTCCGCTGGATTTTCAAAAGCGCCTTTGCCATCCTCATTGTGACGAACACATGGAATATCGTCATGGGCGTATTTGACGCCACCCAACAGGTCGTCAACCAGAGCGCCGGGGTGATTATCGGAGATACCAGCATTGATTTTGACACGCTGCTCCCCGATCTGGAAAGCCGCCTTGAAGCAATGGACATCGGGCCGCTGCTGGGCCTGTGGTTCCAGACCCTTGTTGTGGGGCTGACGATGAACATTCTTTCCATCTGCATTTTCCTTGTGACCTATGGAAGAATGATTGAAATTTACGCCGTGACCGCATTGGGGCCGATCCCCCTTGCCACGCTGGGCAATGCAGAGTGGCGCGGCATGGGCCAGAACTACTTGAAATCCCTGCTTGCGCTGGGCTTCCAAGCCTTTTTAATCATGGTGGTTGTCGGGATTTATGCGGTGCTGATCCAGCAGATCGGAACCGCCGACGACATATCCGGCGCGATCTGGGGCTGTATGGGCTATACCGTTTTGCTTTGCTTCTGTCTGTTCAAGACCGGCAGCATATCGAAAGCCGTATTTACCGCACATTAACAGACAGGAGGAATACCAGCTATCGAGGAAACACAAAAGAAAACCTACAACATCCTTTACGCCGACCCGCCGTGGCGATATGAGTGCAAGCGGACAGGGGCGGCGGAACATCACTATCCCACCATGAGCATTGACGAGCTGTGCGCCCTGCCGGTGGAAACGCTGGCGGAAAAAGACTGCCTCTTATTTTTGTGGGCAACTTTCCCCCAGCTCCCGGAGGCGCTGCGTCTGATTAAGGCGTGGGGCTTCACCTTTAAGACCGTGGCCTTTATCTGGCTGAAATTGAACCGCAAAAGCCCCACATGGTTTTACGGGCTGGGCTACTGGACGAGAGGAAACGCGGAAATCTGCCTGCTTGCCAAGCGGGGCCATCCCAAGCGTTACTCCAAAAGCGTCCATCAGTTTATCATTTCCCCGGTGGAGGAACACAGCAAGAAACCAGACATTACCCGCGAGAAAATCATAGAGCTTGCGGGCGACCTGCCCCGCGCAGAACTGTTTGCCAGACAGAAAATCCCCGGCTGGGATGCGTGGGGCAACGAAGTGGACAGCGATTTTTCCCTGTCCGTACCAGAAACGAGGTGACTTTTTATGGCTTATGTAACTGTCCCCAAGGATTTAACCAAGGTCAAATCCAAGGTAGTATTCGGGCTGACGAAACGCCAGCTCATTTGTTTTGGCGGTGCGCTGCTTGTAGGCATCCCGCTTTTCTTTTTGATCCGGGGCCGCGTCCCGACCAGCGCGGCGGCGCTCATTATGGTGTTCGCCATGCTGCCGGGCTTTCTGCTGGCGCTTTACGAAAAACACGGCCAGCCCCTTGAAGTGGTGGCGCGCCAGATCGTCGAGTGCTGCTTCATCCAGCCCAAGGAACGCCCCTACCAGACCAACAACGCTTATACCGCCCTTGTGCGGCAATCCCAAATGGAAAAGGAGGTCAACGCCATTGTCCAAAAAGCAAAAGAACGAAACGAGCGCAAAAGCGCCGGTCAAGCTCACCCGCGCCGAAAAGAAAGAAATTCAGGCTGTCATCCGAAAGTATAAGGGCGACGGCAAGCCCCATTCGGCGCAGACCAGTATTCCCTATGAGGCCATGTATCAGGACGGCGTATGCCGGGTGACGCCCCGCACCTTTTCCAAGTGCATTGAGTTTACGGACATCAGCTACCAACTGGCGCAGGCGGACACCAAGACCGCCATCTTTGAAAACCTGTGCGACCTCTACAACTATCTGGACGCCTCCATTCATGTGCAGTTTTCCTTTATCAACCGCAAGATTGACCCCAAGCAGTACGCCAAGAGCTTTGAAATCCGGGCGCAGGGGGACGACTTCGACGACATCCGCAGCGAGTATTCCGACATTTTGCAAGACCAGCTTGTGAACGGGAACAACGGCCTGATGAAGCGGAAATTTATGACCTACACCATTGAGGCGGACAGCCTGAAAATGGCCCGCGCCAGACTGCGCCGGATCGAAACCGACCTTTTGGGATATTTCAAGAGCATGGGGGCCTCCGCGTGGGGACTGGACGCCAAGGAACGGCTGGAAGTCATGCACAGCATTTTCCACCCGGACGGGGAACCGTTCTCCTTTGACTGGAAGTGGCTTGCCCCGTCGGGGCTTTCTACCAAGGACTTTATCGCCCCGTCCTCGTTCCGCTTCGGCAATGCCCGGATGTTCGGGCTGGGCGGCAAATACGGGGCGGTGAGCTTCCTGCAAATCCTCTCCCCGGAGCTGTCGGATGAAATGCTGGCCGACTTTCTCAACACGGAAAACGGCATTGTGGTGAACCTCCATGTGCAGGCCATCGACCAGAGCGACGCCATTAAGACGGTCAAGCGCAAGATCACCGACCTTGACGCCATGAAGATTCAGGAACAGAAACGGGCGGTAAGAAGCGGTTACGACATGGATATACTTCCCAGCGACCTTGCCACCTACGGGCAGGACGCCAAGGAGCTGCTAAAGACCTTGCAGAGCCGGAATGAACGAATGTTTCAGCTTACCTTTTTGGTGCTGAACACCGCAGACACCCGGCAAAAGCTGGAAAACGATGTGTTCTGGGCTGCCGGGATCGCCCAGAAATACAACTGTTCCCTTGTACGGCTGGACTACCAGCAGGAACAGGGGCTTATGAGCAGCCTGCCGCTGGGGACCAGCCACATCCAGATTGAACGCTCCCTGACGACTTCCAGCGTGGCCGTGTTCGTCCCCTTTGTAACGCAGGAGCTTTTTCAGGGCGGCGACGCCATGTATTACGGGATCAACGCCAAGACCGGCAACATGATTATGCTCGACCGCAAACGGGCGAGGTGTCCCAACGGGCTAAAGCTGGGGACACCGGGAAGCGGCAAAAGTATGAGCTGTAAATCAGAAATTTTGAGCGTGTTCCTCTGCACCCCGGACGATGTGTATATCTGTGATCCAGAGGCCGAGTATTACCCCCTTGTGAAGCGGCTGCATGGGCAGGTGGTGAAGCTGTCGCCTACCAGCAAAAACTATGTGAACCCGCTGGACATCAACCTGAATTACTCCGAGGACGAAAACCCGCTGGCCTTGAAATCCGACTTTGTGCTGTCGTTCTGTGAGCTTGTCATGGGCGGCAAGAACGGGCTGGAAGCCATTGAAAAGACGGTGATCGACCGGGCGGTACAGGTGATCTACCGGCCTTATCTGGCAGACCCCAAGCCGGAAAATATGCCCATCCTTGCAGACCTGCACAAAGCCCTGTTAGACCAGCATATCCCGGAGGCTGACCGGGTGGCGCAGGCCCTTGACCTGTATGTGTCCGGTAGCTTAAATGTGTTCAACCACAGAACCAACATCGACATCAAAAACCGCATTGTGGCCTTTGACATCAAGGAGCTGGGCAAGCAACTAAAGAAAATCGGTATGCTCATTGTCCAAGACCAGATTTGGGGGCGCGTCACCCAAAACCGCAGTAAGGGCAAGGCGACATGGTATTTCTGTGATGAGTTCCACCTGCTTTTGCGTGAGGAACAGACGGCGGCCTTTTCCTGCGAGATTTGGAAGCGTTTCCGTAAGTGGGGCGGGATTCCCACAGGTGCGACGCAGAATGTGAAAGACCTGCTTTCCTCCCCGGAAATTGAGAACATTTTGGAAAACAGCGACTTTATCTGCCTGCTCAATCAGGCCAGCGGCGACCGCAAAATCCTTGCGGAACGGCTGAACATTTCGCCCCAGCAATTACGGTATGTGGACAATTCCGAACCCGGCGAGGGGCTTCTCATTTACGAAAATGTGATCCTGCCCTTTAAGAACCCCATCCCGAAAAACACCCAGCTCTACCAGATCATGACGACCCGGTTAGGCGAGGGGGCGACGGTATGAGCGCCCTAACACATTTCAGCCTGTTTTCCGGGATCGGAGGGATCGACCTTGCGGCGGAAGCCGCAGGGTTTACCACCGTATGCCAGTGCGAATGGGCGGATTTCCCGATGGAAGTTTTGAAAAAGCACTGGCCGCAGGTACCAAAATTCCGGGACATTACCACAGTGACAAAGGAGGCATTTTTTGAAAAAACAGGACGAGAAACGACCACACTTATTTCCGGGGGATTCCCCTGCCAGCCCTTTTCCAGCGCCGGGAAACAACGGGGATTTGAGGACGAACGGTATTTATGGCCCGAAATGCTCCGCATTATCCGGGAACTGCACCCCTCTTGGGTGCTTGGAGAAAATGTTGCTGGCTTCATCCATCTGGGGCTCGACAAGACGGTTTTTGACTTGGAGCAGGCAGGCTACGCCGTTAGGGTTTTCGTACTTCCTGCTGTCGCCGTCGGCGCATGGCATGAGCGCAAAAGAACTTTCATCATCGGCCATGCTGCTTCCCACGCCCCTTGCCAGCGACACGGGGGATGTGGGGAAAACTGTCGATGTGCGGATGACCCCGACCGGGAGCTTCCGAAAATACAATCCCAGCGGAACCGTATGGACGGCGCGGCTGTCATGGGCGGTTTACAAACTGCTGGGCAGCCCGCCGGGGGATGTGAAACTGAACCCCGACTGGGTGGAATGGCTGATGGGATTCCCCCGGAGATGGACGGACATTCCATGTGGGCCAAAGAACCGGCGCAAATCCCGTACTTAATCAGTGACCCGCCGGCGAATGTGGCAAAGCGGTTAAAGACTTTGGGAAACGCAGTTGTTCCCCCGCAGGTGTACCCCATCCTGCGCTATATTGCAGAGATTGAAACCGGGCGCTGCCGGAACAGACAGCAAGGAGGTGATCGGATATGGAACCCTTAAAACCCCGCGACAAGGTAACGCAGCACATGACCCGCGACGGCCTGACGTTGGATAACCAGACCACCGGCGAAAGCGTCAATGTGTCCAGCCGGGAGGCCGAGCAGGAATACACCGCCCAGCCGGAGGGCGCGGCGGAAAAAATACTGGAACGGGCGGACGAACTGCACGACCGCCACAAGGCAAGGAAAGCGGCCAAGGACGCCGGAAAAACCGTGGCGCAGGCCACCGGCCCCGTTTCCCGGTTGCAGTTTACCGCCGAGGAACGGGCCTCCCCGGAGCTGGCCCCGTATATCAAAAAGGCAGAAAAACGGGCGGATCAGCTGGAAGCGGCCAAAGAAGCCCTGCCGAAAAAGCGCGTCGTCACCAAGGAAACTGTTTATGACGAGGCCAAGGGCAAGGCTAAAAGCAGGCTGTATTTTGACAAGGTGGAGAAATCCCCTCCCCAGCTCAAACCAAACCCGGCCAGCCGCCCCATACAGGAAGCCGGGCTTTATCTCCACGGAAAAATCCACGAGGTAGAACACGAAAATGTGGGCGTGGAGGGCGGCCACAAGGGGGAGGAACTGGCGGAACGGCAGGTGGGCCGCATGATCCGCAGCGGCGTCCACCGCCACAAGCTCAAACCCTACCGGGCCGCAGCCAAGGCCGAGCGAAAGTCCATCGCTGCCAACGCCGAGTTTGCGTATCAAAAATCCCTGCGGGACAACCCGGAGCTGGCGCAGGCGGTCAAGAACCCCGTTTCCCGCTTCTGGCAGAAACAGCACATCAAGCGGGAATATGCCAAGGCAGCAAGGGCGGCGGGTCAGACCGCACAGGGGGCCGCAGGCACCGCCAAGACCACGGGTGCCGCAGCCAAGAAAGCCGCAGAAAAAAGCAGACAGGCCGCATCCTTTGCCGCCCGGCACTGGAAAGGGGCGCTGATCGTCGGCGGCGTGGGCCTCATGCTCCTGCTGGTGATGGGCGGCCTGCAATCCTGCACCGCCATGTTTGGCAGCACCGGGACGGGCCTTGCCGCCACCTCCTATCTCTCCGAGAACAGTGATATGCTGGGAGCCGAAGCCGCCTATGCCGCGCTGGAAGCAGACTTGCAGCACGAACTTGACAACTACGAAAGCCTGCACCCTGGCTATGACGAATACCGTTTCGATCTGGACGAGATCAAACATGACCCCTATGTGCTGACCTCCATCCTCTCCGCGCTGCATAACGGCGTGTTCACTTTGGGGGAGGTACAGGGCGACCTTGCCATGCTCTTTGAAAAGCAGTACATCCTGACCCAGACCATCGAAACGGAAACCCGCTACCGCACCGAAACGAGGACGGACAGCGAGGGAAACACCTATACCGTGGAAGTTCCCTACACCTATTACATCTGCAATGTGAAGCTGGAAAACTTTGACCTGTCCCACCTGCCCATCTACATTCTCACCGAGGAACAGATGGGCTTTTATGCTGCCTATATGCAGACTTTGGGCAACCGGCCAGACCTGTTTCCCAACGGCAGCTATCCCCACGCCTCCACCCCGAAAGAGCCGACCTACTATGAAATCCCCCCGGAGGCGCTAAAGGACGAAGCCTTTGCCGCCATGATCGCGGAGGCGGAAAAGTATGTGGGCTATCCCTATGTGTGGGGCGGCAGCTCCCCAAGCACCAGCTTTGATTGTTCCGGCTTCATTAGCTGGGTTATCAATCATTCCGGCTGGAATGTGGGACGCCAGACGGCGCAGGGGCTTTACAACATCTGCACCCCCGTTTCCCCGGAGCAGGCCAAGCCCGGCGACCTTGTATTTTTCGTCGGCACTTACGACACTGTCGGGATGTCCCATGTGGGGCTGTATGTGGGAAATTCGGTCATGCTGCACTGCGGCGACCCCATTTCCTACACGAACCTCAATTCAAGCTACTGGCAGCAGCATTTTTATTGTTACGGGCGTTTGCCTTAAACGCCAGAAAGGAGTTTTTGACTATGGCAATGAACAAATTGGAACGCATTGAAAAGGATATTGAGAAAACCAAGGGCAAGATCGCGGAGCTGCAAAAGCAGCTTCGGGAGCTGGAAGCGGCCAAGACCGAACAGGAAAACTTGCAGATCGTCCAGCTTGTGCGCGGCCTCAACATGACCCCGCAGGAGTTCGCCGCCTTTGTGCGCGGCGGTGCGTTGCAGGCGGCCCCGGCCCCGATCCCGGACTTTGAACAGGAGGACAGCGCCCATGAAGAAATCTAAACTGTTCCGCACCTTGACGCTGGCCGTGGCCGCTGCGCTCTGCATGGCGACCACGACCGTTACCGCCTACGCCGGGGGCGCTGACCCTGACCCTGTGCCGCTGCCGGAAACCACCGAGGCCCCCGCAGAAGTGCCGGAGGAAACCGAAGAACCCACCACCGGCGGCATGGAGCCGGAGGGCGTACCCGTTACCCCGCAGGGCAACGCTACGCTGGTGGATGATTTTTTCGGGGATAAACAGCTTATCACCGTTACCACCAAGGCCGGGAATTATTTTTACATCCTGATCGACCGGGCTAACGAGGATAAGGAAACGGCGGTGCATTTTCTCAACCAAGTGGACGACGCCGACCTGCAAGCCTTGTTGGAGGGCGGGAAAAAAGAGCCGGAGGTCTGCACCTGTACGGCCAAATGTCAAGCCGGGGCCGTCAATACGGCCTGCCCGGTCTGTAAAAACAACCTGACCGCCTGCAACGGGCCGGAGCCGAAGCCCCCCCAGCCGGAGGAAGAAAAGCCGCAGGAGGAAAAGCCAAGCGGCATGGGCGGCCTTGTGGTGTTCTTTGTGATAGTGCTGCTGGGCGGCGGCGCAGCCCTCTACTTCCTGAAATTCAAAAAGGAAAAAGCTGACACCACAGGAAATGACGATCTGGCCGAGTATGACTTTGGAGAGGACGAGGACGACGAGGACGAAGCCCCGGAGCCGGACGAGGATATGACAGACGAAGATGGAAATAAGGAGGACGAAGTATGAGCTATCAGTTAGTAATTGCAGAGAAACCAAGCGTAGCCCGCAGCATTGCGGGTGTGATCGGCGCGGACAAGAAACAGGACGGTTATATGGAGGGGAACGGCTATCTGGTGAGCTGGTGTATCGGCCACCTTGTTTCCCTTGCCGACGCTGGGACTTATGACGAGCGTTTCAAAAAATGGCGCTATGACGACCTGCCGATTCTGCCGCAGGAATGGCAGTACATCATTCCCGACGATAAGAAAAAGCAGTTTGACACCCTGCGTTCTTTGATGGAGCGCCCCGATGTCACCGGCCTTGTGTGCGCCACCGACGCCGGGCGCGAGGGGGAATTGATTTTCCGTTTCGTCTACCAGATGGCGGGCTGCAAGAAACCGTTTCAGCGCCTTTGGATTTCCAGCATGGAGGATGCGGCCATTAAAGACGGCTTTGCCCACCTGAAACCGGGAGCCGATTATGATAACCTGTATCAGTCGGCCCTTTGCCGGGCGCAGGCGGATTGGCTGGTGGGGATCAACGCGACCCGGCTGTTCTCCATCCTCTACCACAAGCCCCTGACCGTGGGCCGTGTCCAGACGCCGACCCTGAAAATGCTGGTTGACCGGGAGGCCAAGATCAGCAGCTTTCAGAAAGAGAAATACCACATCGTCCAGATCGCGGCGGGCGGCATGGAGGCGGCCAGTGAACGCATGGGAAACGCTGCCGACGCCAAGGCCCTGAAAGCCGCCTGTGAAACGGCGCAGGCCGTTTGTGTGTCAGTGACACGGGAGAAAAAGACGGAGCAGCCGCCCCGCCTCTATGACCTCACCACCTTGCAGCGGGAGGCAAACCGCCTGTTTGGATTTACCGCCAAGCAGACCCTTGACTATGCCCAGCAGCTTTACGAAAAGAAGCTGCTGACCTATCCCCGCACCGACAGCCAGTATTTGACCGATGATATGCTGCCAACGGCGGAAAACCTTGTGTCCGGTCTGTGGCCGCTGCTTCCCTTTGTGGCGGGGCTTGACCTGTCCTCGCAGTTTGGCCGGGTGCTGAACAGCAAAAAGGTGAGCGACCACCACGCCATTGTCCCGACAATGGAATTTGTGCAGAAAGGCTTTGACGGGCTGACCGAGGGCGAAAAGAAACTGCTGTCCCTTGTGTGCTGCAAGCTGCTGTGCGCCGTGGCCGCGCCCCATGTGTACGAAGCTGTCACCGCTACATTCACCTGTGCCGGGAACACCTTTACCGCCAAGGGAAAGACCATCCTGACCCCCGGCTGGAAAGAGCTTGACCGCCGCTTTAAGGCGTCGTTCAAAACAGACGCCGACGACACCGCCCCGGAGCCTGCGCAGGAACTTCCCAAAATTACCGAGGGACAGACCTTTGACAAGGTAACTGCCGCCGTCACCGAACATTTCACAACACCGCCAAAATCCTACACGGAAGATACCCTGCTTTCCGCTATGGAGCGCGCCGGTGCGGACGATCTGCCGGAGGACGCCGAGCGGCAGGGATTGGGAACCCCGGCCACCCGCGCCTCCATCTTAGAAAAGCTGGTGCAGATGGGCTTTGTGGAGCGCAGGGGCAAACAGCTACTTCCCACCAAGGACGGCCATAACCTTGCCTGTGTGCTGCCGGAGGCGCTGACCTCTCCCCAGCTTACGGCACAGTGGGAAACGGAGCTGACGGCCATTGCCAAGGGGCAGGCCGACCCGGAGGGCTTCATGGCTGGCATTGCAGAAATGACAAGGGGCCTGATCGCAAACTACTCCCAGATCAGCGAGGACGCGCAGAAGTTGTTTCAGACCGAGCGTGTGGTTATCGGCAAATGTCCGCGCTGCGGGGAAAGCGTCTACGAGGGCAAAAAGAACTACTACTGCGGAAACCGAAGCTGCCAGTTTGTCATGTGGAAGAATGACCGATTTTTTGAGGAACGGGGCAAGGCGTTCACCCCGAAGATCGCCGCCGCGCTCCTTAAAGATGGAAAAGCAAAGGTAAAGGGCCTGCGCTCCATGAAAACCGGCAAGACCTATGACGGGACGGTGCTTTTGGCCGATACCGGCGGCAAGTATGTAAACTACCGCGTGGAACAGAGGGGCAAGAACTAAAAACAGCAAGAACTAAAAACAGCAAGAACTAAAAACAGCAAGCATAGGGAGTGTAGCCACACTCCCGGCAAAATCCCTGACCCGGCGCACCTGCCGGGCCGGGGATTTTCTCTTTGGGGAAGCCCCAAACCCCTTGTATCAGATCACCACCATAGAAAGGATGTGAACCCCAAATGTCTTACAGCTCCTACGACCATGACGATTTAGAACCGGCCAGCACTATGCGGATCGAGCGCCGGATTTACTTTGAAAGCGGCAAGGCCGATCTTTCCGAAGCGGTAAAGCTGCCCCTTGCAGAGCTTCTTTCCCTGCGGGCGGAAAGCGCCGCCGCAGAACAGGAAGTGTTTGACCGCCTGAAAGAACAGGCCGCCGCATGGGAGGAACAGGCTGGAAGAACCCTGTTTCTGGATAAAGCTCTTGAATATGCCCGGACGCTTCCCGTCACCCACACCGCAAACCAGTGGGAGGCCCCGGACGAATACCGCCATATCCGCAGCAACATGGTTTACCAGATGGATTATTCCATTTCCGAGAACACCCGGTACGACAGCGCCGCCCAAAAATCCGTTCCCTACTCGTGGACGCTCCGCTGGAGCCTCCGCACCAACGCGCCGGGCAGCTACCGGCAGGCCAAGATCGCCGGACAGGATCGGAAAGTCTTTGCCAGCCGGGAAGAACTGGACAAGTACCTGAATGGCCGGATCAAAGCCCACGACCATTACTTTACCGAAATTTCCCCGGCCATCCCCAAGGAATACGCCGACTGTTTTAAGGTCAATGGCTGCCTGCTCCCCGGCTATACCATCGAGGGGGAGGAACCGGCAAAAGCCGCAGCACTTCCCGCGCAGGAAGAAACCGCGCAGCCGCAGCAGACCACAGCCAACCCGGAAAGGAGGGAACCCGTGAACGAAGTATTTTCCATTTTTCTTGATAGCCGCGCCGAGGCGCAGACCGGCGGGCCGCATGGGTACTGGCTTTCCTTGCCGACTACCGCCGAACATGTGCAGGAAGCCCTAAAGGAAATCCATATCACCGCCGACAACCAGCAGGACTTGTTTATTGACGGCTTTTCTGCCCCGGAGGGAAAACCGCTGGAACTGCCGGAGGATTTGATAAAAGCCGCCAGCGTGGACGAACTGAACTTCCTTGCTGCCCAGCTTCAAAGGCTGGACGCCGTGGAGCTTGCGGAGCTGAACGCCGCCATGCAGTCCCCGGCGAAAATGCAGACCATCGGGCAGCTTTTGGACTACGCCGAAAACACCGATTGTTTTGTCTTAATCAACGCCAAGGACAACCGCAGTCTGGGGGAATATTATCTGAATGATTCCGGGCTGTTTGTCGTTCCCGACCCGTGGAAACCGGCCATTGACACCGACCGGCTGGGGAGCTTTATCGCCAACGAGGAACAGGGAACCTTTACCGATTACGGTTATATCCTGCGAACCAGCGACGAATGGCAGCGCGTCCATGAGGGACAGCCGGTGCCGGAACCATACCGGGTGATGGCCTATCCCGCGCCGGAAATTCTGCGGGAGGAAAGCAAGGTGCAGCCGGAGGCGGCAGCGCCTACAAAGGCCCCGCAGCCTGTCACCCCCATTCTCTTAAACGGCCAGAACAGCGCCGAGCGCATGAAAGAGATCACCGACCGGCTGGAAACCGGCATACAGGAGCTTTTCGAGAGTGAACGCTACAAAGCCTATCTCACCACCATGTCCAAGTTCCACAGTTACAGCTTCAACAACACCCTCCTGATCGCCATGCAGGGCGGACAGCTTGTGGCGGGCTACAACAAGTGGCGGGACGATTTTCACCGCAATGTAAAGAAAGGCGAAAAGGCCATCAAGATACTGGCCCCGGCCCCGTTCAAGGCGAAAAAGGAAGTGCAAAAGCTGGACGCACAGGGCAGGCCGGTGATGGGTAAGGACGGAAAGCCTGTTACCGAAGTACAGGAAATACAGGTTCCGGCCTTTAAGATCGTTTCCGTCTTTGATGTGAGCCAGACCGAGGGGGAACCGCTGCCCTCTATCGGCGTGGAAGAACTGACCGGCAGCGTGGAACGCTACGGGGAATTTTTCAAGGCGCTGGAACAGACCTCCCCGGTTCCCATTGGTTTTGAGGATATTCCGGGCGGTTCCCACGGCTACTACCACCTGACGGAAAAGCGGATCGCCATTCAGGAGGGCATGAGCGAATTACAGACCCTAAAGACGGCCATCCATGAGATCGCCCATTCCAAGCTCCACGCCATCGACCCGGAAGCCCCGGCCATTGAGCAGGCCGACCGCCCCGACAGCCGCACCCGCGAGGTGCAGGCCGAAAGCGTGGCCTATGCCGTCTGCCAGCACTACGGGCTGGACACCTCCGACTATTCCTTTGGCTATGTGGCCGGTTGGAGTTCCGGCAAGGACTTGAAAGAGCTGAAAGCCTCCCTTGAAACCATCCGGGCCACCGCCCATGAACTGATTACCACCATTGACGGCCACCTTGCCCAGCTTCAGAAAGAACGGCAGGCCCAGCAGGAGCAGCCGCAGGCCGCGCCGATGGAACAGGCCGCCGAGCAGCCAGACCCGGACAGCGTATTTTCCAAGCTGCCCCCGGAGCAACAGCAGGAAATGACCGACAGCGTAAAGGCCATGCTGCAAACCCTCATTGACGCGGATTTGAAATCCACCGGCGAAGTGTCGCAGGAAACCAAGGAGGCGGCGCAGGCACAGGGCTTTACCATTGCCGGGGACGGAACGCTGGAACAGGCAGAAGCCCCGCAGGAGGCCGCCTACCGTCTGGAAAGCAGCGATTACCTGTATATCCAGACATCGGAAACCGGCTATGATTACACGCTGTACGGCCCCGACTACAAGGAACTGGACGGAGGCCAGCTTGACAATCCCGACCTGTCCCTTGCGGAAGCCGGAAAAGAAATCCTTGCCATCCATGAGCGACCGGCTGGGACGATGGAACCCCTGACCGGCGACGGGCTGGATGATTTTCTGGAAGCAACCGAACAGGCCAACGCCATTCCCCAGCCGCAGGCGTGGAACGGGATCGACGGCCTTTTGAATGGAAAGCCGTTCATTCCGGAGGCGTCCCCGGCTGACCGAGCCGCCGCCCTGATTGAGCTGGCGGAGAAAAACGCCCCGCGTTTGGGCAGCGAGGAACGGCAGTTGATCGTGGCCTATGCCGAATCCGTGGGCGATACCGACAAGGTGATCGGGCTTATCAACCGCCTGTGCGAACAGGGCTACGAGCTGCAAAAGGGCCAGATGGATTCCTTTGTGAAAAGCGAGATCGAAAGTGAGATTGCCGTTGCCAACGCCCAGCGGCAGATCGCACAGAATCCGGCAGCGGAGCCGGTTGTCACGATCCTTTGGAGTGAAAGCCCCCATTTGAAAGACGGCCAGCAAATGCCGCTGCATGAAGCTGAGGCCGTTTTCAAGGAGCTGGACAGCGCCAGACGCCATGACCGGGAGCAGCCGGGCTATACGGGCCATTGGTACGACAAGACCAAGTTCCGCATTGACTTTACCATGCAGGGCCAGCCGGACAGCTACGAGGGGCGGCAGGACTTTGGCGACGGGGACGGTTCCCTGATCCAGCATATCCGGGGCTATCACGAATACTACGCGCAGGATGAAAGCTGGAAAAACCATGTGCTGCACCATGAGGGGCCGGAGGCATGGGAGGCGGACAAGGCCCAGCGGGATATGCTGCTGCATGAGTTCATCCCGTATATGGAGCTGCATTGCAATCTGGCCGCTATGGAGCAGGAGGCCCGGCGTCCGCTGCGATCCGGGGAAACCCTGACGCCGGAACAGACCGCTTATTTCAATGCGGTTTTGGACTATGTAAAGGAGTGCCGCCCGCTTCTCAATCAAGGCCAGTACCATTTGCCGGAGCCGCCGCAGCTTGCCGACTTCGACCAGAGTTTGCAGGACTACAAAAAACAGATCGAGGCAGAGCTGGAACAGGAGGCCGCCGCTGCCGGGCTGACGGTGGAGGAATATGTTGCCTCTGATTATGAGGCCCCGGCGCAGCCCAACTTTTCCATCTACCAAGTGCCGCCCGGCCCGGAGGGGCGCGACTTCCGCTACCGTTCCTATGAGGACTTGCAGGCAGATGGGCTTTCGGTGGACAGGAAGAATTACCAGCTTGTCTACACCGCGCCGCTGGACAAGGACACCACACTGGACGAGATTTACCGCCGCTTCAATATAGAACATCCCGCCGATTACAAGGGACATTCCCTCTCTACGGGGGATATTGTGGTGTTCCGGCAGGATGGGAAACAGACCGCCTATTATGTGGACGAGGGGGCCGACTACCGGCAGGTGCCGGAGTTCTTCGCCCAGCCGGAAAAGCAGCTCACGCCGGACGAGTGCATGACCGGCGAACAAATCCAGACGCCGAGAGGCCGTTTCTATCTGACCGACAGGAGCCGGGAACAGATGGAGGCCGCCGGGTATGGATTCCACCACCAGTCGGAGGACGGAAGGTATCTCATTATGGCAAACGGCACAAGGGCCTTTGCCATCCCCGCCCAGCCAGAAAGTCATATCAAGACGGCGGAAATGTCCACCGAACAGAACTACAACATGATCGACGGCATGATGAACAACGCCCCGTCTATGGAGGAACTGGAAGCAAGGGCAAAAGCCGGGGAACAGATTTCCCTTTTGGATGTGGCCGAGGCAGCCAAGGCGGAGGCCAAAAAGCCCAAGCAGACCCGAAAGACGACGCAGAAACAAAAGAAACCGTCCATCCGGGCGCAGCTTGCCGCCGCCAAGGAGGAACAGAAAAAGAAGCCCCCGGCGCGGGAAAAATCAAAAGAAATGGAGGTATGAGGAATGTATTTCACCGTGGAAGAAGAAAACCTGATCTGTCTGTATCACAACACCGACCGCCGCAGGACGGCGGCAAATCTCCGGGCAGCTTTGCCGGACATGGACAGGGAAATGGCGGCGCTGGCCTGCCAGACCGCCGATAAGCTGGACGCCATGAGTGACGCCGACTTTGCGGCGCAGCGGTTCCACTTCACAGACGAATAAGCAAAACGCCGGGCGCGGGGGCTGTCAAAGCCTCTGCGTCCGGCATTTCTTTTTTTGCAACAAAGCATAATCAAAACCAGCTTGCCTTTTCATTTCTAAACTGGGGCGTATCACTATGCTCATAGGGATTATAATGATTCAGATTGCACCCAAATTCTTTTAATGACTTAATTTTGTTCTCGTCTGTCCACTCAATCAAAGAGATTCCGTCAAATTCTTCTATGCTCCCATTGTCCATTTCGTTTTTGAAATACCACTCAACGATTGTCTGATTTTCCTTGTGGAAGAATTGTTTAATTTCCCAAGTAACGACTTTTCCACGGGTATTCCATTCCTGAAACCAGTGCTTCACAGTTTTTCGATTGCAATATTGGGGACTCCAACTTTCTGTATATAGAACATCCTCTGTAAAAATTTCATCTATTCCAAAATCCTGTTGCTCCAACCACATATCAAACCAACGCTGGATAATCTTTTCTCTTTCATTCATGGATAATCACCCCGATCTCGTTTATTTACTCGAATTATAGCACTGCACAAAATCAGTGTCCATGCCAAAATTCAGCCGGGACAAAGAACTGAAAAGTTATCTTTGTCCCGGCGCTTCTTTTTTGTCCATTTTCCCGCATTTAGAACCCTGTTTTCGGGAGAACAGGATAACTTTATCCACCTGCCTGCCGACCATGCGGAAAAACCCTTGATTTCCGTGGACTTTTACCGCCCTAAATGCGTAGACAGGAGGTATCTTTTCCGCTGGCGTTCCGCCTCTTTCTTCCGGCGTACCTGCACCGCACAATCCGGGCAGTATTTGGCCCGGTTGGAGTTGGGCGTAAACGCCGCCCCGCAGACGGCGCAGCGTTTGATTTCGCCCCGGCCTTTGGTGATCTCGGCGCACAGGGCAGCGTCCAGCGGCAGGACGGCCACCTTGAACCACCGGCACAGCAGCGAATAGGAAATACTCTGCACACAGACACATTCCTCCCCATCGTCCAGCAGGAGGCAGTTTCCGTTACAGTAGTTGCAGCACTCATGGGTGAGCCTGCGGGCCTTGCGGTATTGGGGGTAACTCATTCTCGTTATGTTCATCGTTCCTGCGTATGCTCCTTTCCCGGCGCTGTCCGCAAAATGCTGTCTACATTCTGTTTGACAATGCCGTATTCTTTCAATTTCTGTTTCGCTTCGCTGTACTGTGCGGACAGCCGTTCCCGTTCTATGTCCAGTTTTTTATACTCGGTTTTGAGGGCGTACAGGTTGGGGAGCTTTGCGATCCCGGCCTCTTTGAGCGCCTTTGCCGACGCCTCATACAAGATCAGTTGGCTTTCATGCTGCCGCCGGAACGCGGCCTTGTCTTTGGCGTTTCGCAGTTCCAGTGCCACAGGCCGGAGCTGCTTGTAGGCGGAGAGGTTTTTTATCAGCAGCGCCATATCCCCAAGGCGGCGTTCCGCGTCTTTCAGGGCGGAGGCCGCCGCGTCGTTTGCAGCGCTGATCTCGGCCAGCCTGCTTTCCAAGCCCTCGTAGCTGTCGATCTGGTGTTCTGTGATGAAGTTTAAGGAATTGGCGGCCTGCTTCAAGTTGTGCAGCTTCGCCCACCGCGCATAGCCCGCCGACTGCTGGGCTTTGATACTGTCCTCCAAGGCGATCCGCAGGGAGATTTCCCCGGTGCTTCTTCTGCGCGGCCCCCGGTCGATGGCAATGCCCTTGATCCGCTGGGCGATCCGTTCCTCGGTGTAATCCTCCCCCAAGGTCTTGCAGCGGGTGAAGCGTTCCTGCCCGGGACGGAGGCCGTCTGCCAGCGCGCGGAATGAAATAAACTTGCCCTGTTTGACTTCATAGCCCTGCGCCTCCATGAGCCGCAGAAAACCGTCAAAGTCTTTGGCCTGCGGAATGGCCGCGTCGATAGCAATTTTCAGTTTTGCTTTCCAGCTCTTGCCCTTTTTCTGTGCGTCCCACTCGGCATAGGTCTTGCCCTTGTCCTTGCCGGGCTTTACCACAGACAGGCCGTGTTCCTTGCACAGCCGGTCGCTGGTGCGCCGGATAAAGGCGTAGCTCTGGCGGTTGGAAATGTACTTGCGCTGGTTCGCCATATCCACGGCGCAGAAAATGATGTGGTTATGCAGGTGGCCCTTGTCGATGTGGGTGGTTATCACATAGGGGTATTTACCTTGCAGCACTTCATCGGCAAGCCGCCGCCCGATCTCATGGGCCTGCTCTGCTGTGGTTTCCCCCGGTTCAAAGGCTTGTATCAGGTGGTGGGCCAGATTGTTGCCCTTTTGGTACGCCTGATCTAACAGCATTTGAAATTCAATATCCGCCGTTTCATAGGAACAGCCATAGGAAGAAACGAACAGCTTTTCATCGGTCTTGTCCGGGTTCTCGATGTAGTCCAGCGCCTTTTTCAGCGTTGACTTGATAGGATGGATCTTTGTAACTGCCATATCTGTGCCAGCGCCCCCTTGATGTCCTCCAAGTCCTGCGCGTACACAGTCCCGGTACTGTTGATACGCCTTGCAATCTGGTTGATGTTGACGCCGATCTTTTGCAGCTCTGCGGTCTGCGCCCGGACGGGGCCGGTGTCGATGTGGACAATATAGCCGTCAATCAGCATTTTCCGGGCGTAGGCAGAAAAGTTCTTTGTGCCAAGCTGGGCCATCTTCTGCTGGATCAGCACCCGTTCCTCCGGCGTCACCGGGACGCGCAGCACAAACTTCCGTTTTCGGTTTGCCACTTTCTCACCTCCATTCATTCAGGGGTTTGGGGACTTCCCCAAGATACAAACGGGAAGCCGTTTGCCGGGAGTGTGGCTACACTCCCTATGCTTGCTGTCTTTGTTCTTCTTCCCTTAAAAAGCGTTCTGACCCCAAGGAAATACCCGCAAAATCCCGGTTTTTCCGAAAACCGTACAAAAAAAGAGAGGGCGCAGATTGCGTCCTCCCAAAAACAAAACAGAGGGTTGTCATGCACCCTCCGTTTCGTCATTCTTCTGTTGAATTTGAATGGCCCCGTCAATCGCGCCCTCGATGATCGGCAGAAATTCTTCCGGGCAGAGTTTCAGCTTGTGGCTGACCCGCTGCCGCTGTGCGCTTTCCTCCCGCATGACCTCCGGGTTAAAATACCGTTCCACGGGAAGCCCGCAGATTTTGATAAGCTGTATGATAACCGGCAGGCTGGGAATCGTGCCGTCATTTTCGATGTTGGCAAGATAGCGCCAGTCGATATTGACCTGTTCCGCCAGCGTCTTACGCGATAACTGCTTGACTTTCCGCGCCTCTTTTACATCCGCACCGAAAGTTTCAAAGCCGGGACAATCTTTGATATTTGCCATATAGCACCACCCATCTACATTGTATATTTCATATTTTCTCAATGGAATGTTGCTATATGCAGGAAGATTAAACTTTATAATTCATATTTTCTGCCTTGTACGGAAAAGCGGGCTATCCTATAATAAAGGAGAAGCACTTTTTTGAAAAAATCTGTCCGCTGTAACATTTCGCGGACATTTGCCTGTTATACTATCTGCAAAAAGCAAAGGAAGTGAGGATATGAAGCAGATTTTAATTGTCGAGGACGACAGTTTTTTGAATAAGATGTTAGACTATAACCTGACCGCAGACGGCTACGGCGTGACTTCTGCCCTAAATGCCAGAACCGCAGCCGAAGCCATCCGCCAGCGGGAATTTGATTTAGTGCTGCTGGACATCAACCTGCCGGACGGCAACGGTTTTGAGCTATGCAAGCTGATAAAGCCCCAGCACCCGGACACCATCGTAATATTCCTGACCGCCAACGATCAGGAGAGCGACCAGATACGGGGCTATGAGGTGGGCGCGGTGGACTACATCACAAAGCCCTTTGTGATCGGGGCCTTGCAGCGGAAAATCAAAGCCATGTTTGCCATGCTGGAACACCACAAACCGGCCAAGGACATTTACGACGACGGGCGGCTGTTTCTGGACTTCTCGGAGCAGACGGCTTCCCTAAACGGCAAGCCCCTGACCCTATCCCCGATGGAGTACAAAATGCTGAACCTGTTTCGTAAAAATCCCCGGCAAGTGCTGACCCGTGGGCAGCTTTTGGAAAAGCTGTGGGATATAGACGAGAGGTTTGTGGACGAACACACCCTGACAACTTCTATCAGCCGGATTCGCAGCAAGATCGAATCCGACGGCGGCGCACCCTACATCAAGACTGTTTACGGCATGGGCTATCAATGGACGGGAGGCGAGGCAAAATGAAGTTTCAAAACCTATCAGTAAAGCGGCTGTTTGGCCGGGTGGCACTGGGGCTTGTCCTCTCCATGTCCGGGATCACCATAGCCCTGTTTCTTGTGACAAAACAGACGGCGGTGCTGCTGACGGGCGGGGCGCTGCTGCTGTGCGCCCTTGTGGGGATTTTTGTACTGACGCAGGTTTTTGGAAAGCGGCTGTCGCAGTTTACCGCTGACCTGTGCCAGACTTTAGACCACATGATCGCCGGGAATGAAGCGCCCCAGCGGCCAGAGGACAGCGAAACCCAGCTTGCCAGAATCGGACACCGGCTGGCAAGGCTTTACCAGATCATGCAGGAGAACCGCCGCCGGGTGGACGAGGAACGGCAGGAGTTACAGACCCTTGTATCGGATATTTCCCATCAGGTGAAAACGCCGGTAAGCAATCTGAAAATGGCGACGGACACCCTGCTGGAAAAGCCCATGACCGAGGCGGAGCGCACCGACTTTATCCGGGGAATCCGCAGCCAGACGGATAAGCTGGACTTTCTCTTTCAGGCCCTTGTGAAAACCTCACGGCTGGAAACGGGCGTGATCCAGTTGGATAAGAAACCGGGTCGCCTCTTTGATACCGTGGCGCAGGCCATGAGTGGGATTGTGTATGCGGCGGAGAAAAAGGAAATCGCTGTGTCCGTGGACTGCCCGGAGGATTTGACCGTTTTCCATGACAGCAAGTGGACATCCGAGGCCCTCTTTAATCTGCTGGACAATGCGGTGAAGTACACCCCGGCAGGCGGAAAAATCGCTGTGTCGGTGGTGCTGTGGGAAATGTATGTGGAGATCAAAGTAACCGACACCGGCAAGGGCATTTCCGAAAGCAATCAGGCCGCTATCTTCCGGCGCTTCTATCGTGAGGAAGAAGTACACGAACAGCAGGGCGTGGGGATTGGCCTGTATCTGGCCCGCGAGATCGTAACGCGGCAGGGCGGCTATATCAAAGTGGTTTCGGAACCGGGCAAGGGGTCGGAATTTTCCATTATGCTACCGACAAAATAGAACGCGGCGGACGGCCATTTCCGGCTGCCCGCCGTAAATTTTTTTGAAATGTCCGAGCGTTGTAACATTTCACCTCGATTTTCAATGAAATTTTTTGGCCGCTGTAACATTTCGCGGACATTTAGGTTTTACAATACCCTTATCAAATATGGAGGTGATACAACTATGACATGGCCTTTTGAAAATGACACCAGCGCCATTACAAAGAAGCTGGCGCAAAGAAGCTTCAAAGCCAACAAATTACGAAATATTGTTGCTGTAATAGCAATCGTTTTAACATCAATGCTTTTTACTTCTGTAACGACTTTATGTGTTGGAGCGATCCAGTCTATACAGACAACTATTTTGCAAATTAGGGGAACCAGCCCGTCCACTGGTACATCTGTAAATTGGATTGCCATAATAGCAGCCCTGTTTTTTATTATGATTTTTGTAATAACGGGCTATTTGCTCATTCGCAATATTTTTGAGATTTCTGTTGTTCAAGAAATAAAGAAATATGGCTTATTAAGAACAATCGGAACAACGGAGAAGCAAATCAAGCGAATTGTTTATAAGCAAGCATTTTGGCTGTCTATAATTGGTATATCTATTGGGTTGATTTTAGGATATATAGTAGGAATACTTATGCTTCCGTGGATTCTTAATTTTATGAAAGGCGAGTATCACAATCTTTCTGTGAACTTGAGTTTTAATCCTATTATTTTTGTCGTTGCCGGGATATTTAGTGCGATTACTGTTTGGGTGAGCATAAAGAAACCATTCAAAATTGCAGCTACGATTTCGCCCATTGAGGCAACCAGATACTATGAAAAAGACAATTATCATAGTGCCAACAAGAATCGTCTTTCGTTTAAGAATAGAATAACAGAAATGGCATGGAGAAATTTAAGAAGAAATTCAAAGCGTACCATATTTATCGTCTTATCCATGATACTCTGCATTATTCTCCTAAACAGTGCAATCGCAATCGGAAATAGTGTTGATGTTAAAAAATATGTATCTTCTGTTACCTCATTTGATTTTGTTGTGGCAAGCCCAAACACATTTTCTAATGTGCAAGGTTTTCGATTTAAAGATGATTCTGTTAGTAATGAAATCATATCTGATATTGAAAATAATATTCCTGTGCTGAACGGAAGTCGAATTTATAAAAACACTTTGGATGATGTCAGTGTTACTTATGATTATGGTAGTTTGGTCACGGAAGTATTAGACGAATACACAGAAGATAATCACCTTATACGAAGTGGTATGGTTGATGGCAGAACTTATCCAGTAAAACTCGGTGTTGATTATCGACCTCTTTGCAATATTTACGGGGTAGAAAAATCAATACTTCCTAAATTGAATTTCATTGAGGGAGAAACAGATATACAGCAACTAACCTCATATTTGGAAAGTGGAAACTATGTTATAGAAATTTCAGCGATCAACCCAAATGAATCTCCTGAATTTCTTTGTCCGCTCAATCAGGAAGTTACCATTTACAAAGATGGATTGCCTTATAAAACGGTTTCGGTAATTGCGCGTGCAGTGGTTGATTTTTCATTGGTAGAATCTCCGGGTAAGAATGTTGGCTACACTGATGTTGGCGGCGATTGTCCTATTTTCTATATGAGTAATGAGATGTTTGTGGAATTGTATAACAATCCAGCCATAATGAGTTATGTGTTTGATGTGGAAAAAGAACACTTTTTGCCAGCGACCGAGTACATCAATTCTTTGCCTACCGTTGAATACGCATCGTCTGAAACATTGGCACAAACTATGAACGGATTAAAACAAACTATTTTTATCATAGGTGGCCTTATTGGGTTTCTATTAGGAAGTATCGGGCTTGTGAATTTTTCCAACATCATTATAACGGGCATTATAAACCGGCAACGGGAATTTGCTACATTAGAGAGCATCGGAATGACGAAAAAACAAATTAACAAATTGACCGTATTGGAGGGATTGTTTTACGCATTTCTGATTTGTGTAATGGGTTTACCTCTCTCTCTTATTGTTGCAAATACAATTCTTCCTACTTTCTTTAATCAACCTGACTTATGGCTGTTTACAATACAGCCTACGATTTTCCCGTTGATATTAGAGGGAATTGTTATTTGCGTTGTGGCGATTATAGTTCCTCATGTTTCGTTTCGCTATTTTAGAAAAACAAGTATTGTAGCTCGATTAAGGGTAGTTGAATAATAATTTTGAAATGTCCGAGCGTTGTAACATTTCACTCCGATTTTCGATGAAATTTTTTGGCCGCTGTAACATTTCGCGGACATTTGGGTTTTGCAATGACCTTATCAACAAAAGTGAGGAGGCGTTGCAATGGAACTGACCCCGACCATGATTTTGAATCTGGCGCTGCTGATCGTCCCGCCCGTTGCCCTTGTGCTGGCGTTCTGGCAAAGGCTGGCCCAGCACATCCGCTGGACGGTTGCCTTGACTACCCTCTGTGATGTTCTCCTGTTTTGGGATGAACTGTTCTACTATGAGAGCTTCGGACTGTTCGCTGTGCTGATTCTGGTACAGTTGGCGGCCACCGGCGCAGCAGCGTTCCGCATTTACAACAAACAAAGAAAGGATTGAATTTTATGAGAATTTTACAGACTATCGACCTGAAAAAGTATTACGGTACAGAGCCGAATATCACCCGCGCCCTTGACGGCGTGAACTTCTCTGTAAATGACGGCGAATTTGTGGCCGTTGTGGGAACCTCCGGCAGCGGCAAGTCCACCCTGCTTCACATGATGGGCGGGCTGGACACCCCTACTTCCGGCAATGTGATTGTCCGGGACAAAGAACTGTCGAAAATGAACGACGAACAGCTTACCATCTTCCGCCGCCGCAACATCGGCTTTATCTTCCAGAACTATAACCTTGTTCCTATCCTGAATGTGTATGAGAACATCGTCCTGCCGGTGGAGCTGGACGGGGACACGGTGGATCAGAAGTTTTTGGACGAGATCGTTCACCTGCTGGGGCTGGAAGATAAACTGAAAAATATGCCGAACAATCTTTCCGGCGGCCAGCAGCAGCGTGTGGCTATCGCCCGCGCCTTGATTACCAAACCGGCTATTGTTCTGGCCGACGAGCCAACCGGCAACCTTGATAGCAAGACCAGCGCCGAGGTGCTGGGGCTTATCAAGCGCACCAGTGCAGAGTTCCGGCAAACTGTTGTGATGATTACCCACAACAACGACATTGCCCGCCTTGCAGATCGGATTGTCCGCATTGAGGACGGCAAGATTGTGGAGTAAGGAGGTGGCAGGCTATGACATGGCCTTTTGAGAATGATACCAGCGCCATTACAAAGAAGCTGGCAAAGAAAAGTTTGCAAAGCGAGAAGCGCCGGAATCTGATGGTGGTGATTGCCGTTGCACTGGCGGCGTTTCTGATCTGCTTTACGGGAATTGTGTCTACTTCCCTGACACAAATGCAACGCAATCAGGTTGTCGATACTTATGAGGCGGTCTGGCTGGGCGTGGAGGAAAACGACATTGAAACCCTGAAAGGACTGCCGGAGTTTGAGCGCGTAGGCGGCTACTATATGCTGGGTGAGGAACTTTCGGAACAGGGCTATCATGCGTCTTATGTGTATTGCGACGCGCAAATGATGGAGATTACCAAGGCGCAGATGGAGTTGTTAGAGGGGAGGGTTCCTGAAAAAGCAAATGAAGTTGTCGTAAGCGAATACTTTCTTTCCACCTATGGAAACAATGCCAAAATTGGGGACACTGTGACCTTAGATACAGAGAGTTTTCATGGTGATTATGTCGTTACCGGCATTATGGACAGCGTAAATGAAAAAGAAGCGAATACCTGCGCTATCATTCTTTCCAACGCTGCCCTGACAGAATGGAAAGGGTTTGACCCGACTGGCTATCGCGCCTATGTCCATTTCAAAAACAGCGACCAGTTGGGCGAAGAACTGATGACCTCTTATTGCAGGGAGATTGCGGAGGAATATCAGCTTCCTATGCCCAAAATGAACAGTAAGTATTTTGCCTATGCTTCTAAATCCTTTGATTTTGCACTGATGGCAGGTGTGATTGCCCTTGTTCTGATTGGCGGCTATATTGTGATCCAGAGTATCTTCCGTATCTCCATCAATGACAAAATCCAAAGCTACGGGCAGCTTCGGACGATTGGTGCGACACCAAAGCAAATCAAGCGGATTGTAAAGAACGAGGGACGCAAACTCGGCAGTATCGGGATTCTGATTGGCACAGTGCTGGGCGTATGCGGCGGTTTCCTCCTGTTTTCCAAGGGTTTTAACGCTGTTTCCTATGTGGCAACGGTTATTTTAACGCTTATAAGCAGTTGGATCATGGTATCTGTTTCCATCCGTAAGCCGGTGAAAATTGCGGCAGGGATTTCCCCCATTGAAGCCGTCCGTTTTACCCCGGCGCAAAAGGACATCCGCAGCCGGAAAAAGAATATCAAGCTCAATCCTGTTTCAATGGGAATTGCAAATTTTAGGCGTGACCGAAAAAAGACCGTTGCTATTGTAGCCTCATTGAGTTTGGGCGGAATTATCCTGCTTGTGGTATCCTCCATTGTTTTGCTGCGCTCACCAGAGGCGCTTGCAAGACAGTTTTTCCCAGACGGCGACTATAAAATTTATTTGGATTCTGAAATGACAGAAGAAAAGGTTATGGCAGCGGGAAATCCATTGAATGAGGAATTAAAGCAGGAAATCTTATCTATTGATGGCGTTACAGATATAATTCCAAGCAGGCAATCTCTCCATGCAACTTATAAAACAGAGATTCATCAAGCCGGTGGTATGTGCGATATGCTGACCGACCAGAATTATGCGGCAGTTGAAGCGGCTCTGACAGAGGGAACCATGCCAACAGATTCCCGTAGTATTGTAATTGACTATAATGTGCTAAAGCAGAATGAGGATATGGGTGTTGGTTCAACGGTTGAGATTTCTTTGGGAGAAGAACAGCCATCCGTTTCTGTTACCATATCGGGGTTATACGCTCCTGCAAAGGTATATTCAGGACATGGCAGGATGCACTTAGATGGGGCAACTCTTTTTGCACCAGAAGCGTTGTTCCACGAACTGCACCCGGAAATCACCTCTTTTGACTATTCATGGAGCATTGTAAATGACCCTAAAAAAACGGACTATGTGGGAGCTGAATTGAAAAATATTGTTGCCAGCCATAGTAATATTGCCTTAGATGAAATCAATACAGTGATTGAATATGAAGAAATGACAAATTCTTTTGCGTTTGGCAGTATGGAGATACTTTCATGGTTGGTATTTCTCTTTGGCGTTATCAACCTTATCAATACGACACTCTCTAACCAGATAGCCCGAAAGCAGGAAAACAGTATTCTGCGTTCTATCGGCCTAACACAAAAACAGCTATGTAAAATGAACATCTGTGAGGGGCTGTGCTATGCGCTCTTTGCAACATTGGCAACGCTGATCGTTGGGCTTCCGGCTTCCATCTTTGCTTGCAGAAAAATGAGTGTAGGTGCTTTTGCCGGAAATGTAGTGCCTTATCAATTCCCGGTTTTGGAAATGGGGCTGTTCATTCTGGTATTGTTCGGAATGGAGCTGATCTTGTCTGTATGGACAATCCGCAGACAGAAAAAACAATCTCTGATTGAACAAATGCGGGCAATGGAATAACCGTATGGGATCGGCGGGGCGGCGTGTGCTGCCCCGCTTTTTTCGCCATTTCTCAAAAAATTTTTGAAATGTCCGAGCTTTGTAACAATTCAGCCTGTTTTTTTGTCGAAATCAAAGGCACCTCGGACATTTGTGTAACATTTGTAGTTTATGCTTGTGGTAAATCAATATTGGGGGTGAGGACACATGAAAAAGATACTGCTGATTGACGACAGCGACACTATACATGGTGTCTGCAAAAATACTTACAGCACCGGGGCTACCCGGTAAAAACGGCTTCCACTCTGAAAGAAGCGCGGGCCGCCATCCAAGAGGAAATGCCGCTGGTGGTCTGCTGTGATCTCGACCTGCCGGACGGTTCCGGCATGGACTTTCTGGACGAGGTGCGGGCCGCAGACAAGGAGCTGCCTTTTATTCTGGCGTCCTGCCATGACAGGGACGACTACGAACAAGAGGCTATACGCCGGGGCGCGACGCTGTGCATGGACAAAATGAAAGGGCTATTGCTGCAAGATAAGCTGGTGGAATACGCTTACCGGCAGTTATCCGACGAAAAGGCCCCGACTTTTCACAAGTTGCTCTTTGTCCATGCGGAAGATACCAGCGCCGAAGTGCTGCGGGCGGCTATGCTGCAAAAGGGCTTTGACCTGATTCTGGATTCCTCGATTGGGGAGGCCAAGCGCCGGATTTTTGAGGATAAGGAAATAGACCTGATCTTGTGTGATCTGGAACTGCCGGACGGCACAGCAATGGAGCTGTTTCATACGCCGCGGCGGGTGGCGGGGATGTTCCAAATGAAGAATCCCCCTGTCCGGCTTCTGCCGTTCTTTATCCTCACCGAGAACAACGACCTTGCTACGGAATATGAATACCGGCATGAGGGCGTGAATGACTATATCACCGCCCCCCAGGCAATATCCCGGAGCTGATCCGGCGGGTTCTGTTCTTTGTGGAATGAAACGAGCTTACATATTAAAACATCTGCCTCCACAGCGGGGAAAAGAAAAAAAACCGCTGACGGGCAGAGGATTTCGTGCGCTTTCCTGTATCACTGACGATACGGCGGTTTTGAGTAGATCAAGGCCGCCGTTTCTGTTTGCTTCGACGACCCCTGCACCGTGTTCTGGCATGGCGGCTTTAGGAGGGAGCCGCTATGCAACGAAAACTACTTCGACAAAATCCGACAGGGGTTAGCCTGTCAAAAAAAGCCGTCCCCCGGCAGCGGGGACAAGCGGCTATGAGTATGTACTATACCATGTAGGAAAAGAACATATTGCTTTTTGTTTCGCCCTGTGGGTCTTTGACCTGCCGGGCGAATTTTGTTATTTCCTGCGGCCTGCTATCCGGCGCAAAAAGAAATTTCAAAAAAATGAAAAAAGGAGGCGTTTAGCGGGCAGCCAGAGAGATTCCATTCGCTCTATTGGCGGAAAGGGAGAGAACCACCACATCCCCCATAGAAAGGGGGTGAGAAGATGGAAGCGATCCCCCGCAAATACGGTGAATGGAGCCAGTTTGACCGCTATTGCAAGCTGGTTCTGTACCATGAGGCGATAGATTATCTGCGGGAAATGAAGTGCCGCCGCGACCGTGAAGTGTCGCTGGACGCTGTTTCCCCGGCTGATTGGGACAAGCTCTCGACCGTAGATCGGTATTCCTGCGACAGCTTTACATTCAGTTCGCATGGCTATGACCTACATATCGACAACGAGCTTGTGGCCGAAGCGTTTGCCAGCCTGCCAAAAGACGAGCAGAGTATTTTGATTCTCCGCTTTGTTCTGGATTTGACTGACGAAGAAATCGGCCGCCTGATGGGAATGTCCCGCAGCGCAGTACAGCGCCACAGGACAAGCACCCTGAAAGACTTGCGTATAAAATTGATGGCGTTCATGCCGGAGGGAGGTTAAACGCGGATGAAGCAATCCAGTTACAAGGGCAAAAGTCCTCTGCCTGATTTTGTGATCGACGCGGCCTGCGCCGGTAACGCCGAAGCCGTGGAGCGTGTCTTGCAGCATTACGACGGCTATATCAATAAGCTGTGTACCCGGACGCTCTATGACGGCAGCGGCCAGCCTCATATCTGCATTGACGAGTATATGAAGCGCCGATTGCAAATCAAGCTGATCCATTCCATCGTTAGTCCCATTGGCGACTGACGGTTAAGGCCCCGGCCATAGACAGGCGGCTTTCCCTTTCCCCGCCTGCCTGTTTTCCCGGCGGCCCCTTTGCTCCTTGACAAATACGCCCGCAGGACAATGGCGGCGCGTCATAGGGCAGACGGATACATTCTGTCTGTGCCGAGCCGGGCGGCAGGTGCGCCAAGAGGCTTTCCCTCATTGGGGTAAGCGGAGCGATTTTACCGTGCCGTAAAGCAGGTGTGGCAGCCTGCGGGCGACGACGCGCAGATAGGACAATGATACTCCCTTGCCGTCGTAGTCCGAGCGTTTGAAGCGTCGCAGGCAACGAGCAGGGCCGCGTGAGAACCACGCGGGGGTGAGATTCCCGTGGAGCTGTGCCAGCAGCCGTCCGTTCTTTTCTGCTCACTTTCGCAAAAAACAACCTTTGTTTTGAAAAGAAAGGGGGCCATGTTATGAGTAATAACGATGTGCCTATTTGGGAAAAATACACGCTTACCATTGAGGAAGCGTCCAAATATTTTCGGATCGGGGAAAACAAACTGCGTCGGCTTGCCGAGGAAAACCCCACCGCTGGCTGGGTGATCCTGAACGGCAACCGCATCCAGATTAAACGGAAGCAGTTTGAAAAAATCATTGATTCCCTTGACACAATATAGTGAAAAAGGGCCTTGCGCGTGTTATAATAGGTTATAAGCGTGTCAAGGCTCTTTCCGTCATGGAAAGGAGCATGACGAAATGCCAAGAAAAGAACGAGATGAAAAAAGACGGGACAACAAAGGCCGCCTTTTGAAGTCTGGAGAGAGCCAGCGATCAGATGGAAGATACGC
The DNA here is from genome assembly GCF_018785365.1 of Clostridium sp. MCC344. Lineage (NCBI taxonomy): Bacteria > Bacillati > Bacillota > Clostridia > Eubacteriales > Clostridiaceae > Clostridium > Clostridium sp. MCC344. The sequence continues at coordinate 44,407 of NZ_WQPQ01000078.1, forward strand.
TTACAAATACATTGACACCTTTGGAGAAACCCAGTTTGTTTACTCATGGAAGTTAGTACCTACCGACAAAGTACCTGCCGGGAAACGGCCCTGTCTTTCCCTGCGCGAGAAGATCAAGCAGATACAGAAAGACCTTGACGACGGGATAGACACCATCGGCAAGAAAATGACCGTGTGCCAGCTTTATGAAAAGTACACCCGGCAGCACGGGAATGTGCGGAAAGGAACCCAAAAGAGCCGCCAGCAGTTGATGAAACTTCTGTCCGAAGATAAGCTGGGCGCGGCCAGCATTGACAGCGTGAAGCTGTCTGACGCGAAAGAATGGGCCTTGCGTATGCAGGAAAAGGGCGTTGCCTACAACACCATCTGCAACAGCAAGCGTTCCTTAAAAGCCATCTTTTATATGGCCGTACAGGACGATTGCCTCCGCAAGAATCCCTTTGACTTCCAGATCAATGAGGTTATCAACGACGATACCGTACCAAAGGTGCCGCTTACCCCTACACAGGAAAACGAGCTTTTGGACTTCATGCAGAACGATCCCGTCTATGCCAAGTATTATGACGAGGTGGTGATCCTGCTGGAAACCGGGCTTCGTATTTCCGAACTCTGCGGCCTGACGCCAGCCGACCTGAATTTTGAGAAGCGCTTTGTGAATGTAGACCACCAGCTTTTGAGAAGCACCGAGGACGGTTACTATACCGAAGCGCCAAAAACAGAAAGCGGATTCCGTCAAGTGCCTATGAGCGCAGCCGCCTATGAAGCGTTTGAGCGCGTGTTGAAGAAGCGCAGGGACGGCAGGTGCATTGAGGTTGACGGTTATAAGGACTTCCTGTTCCTGAACCGGGACGGCCTGCCCAAAACCGCCGTCAACTATGACGCCATGTTCAAGTGCCTTGCCAAGAAGTACAACAAGTGCCACAAGGAGCCGCTGCCCGATGTGATGACGCCGCACACCATGCGGCATACATTCTGTACCAGAATGGCAAACGCGGGCATGAACCCCAAGGCATTGCAGTACATCATGGGACACGCCAACATTGTAATGACGCTGAACTATTACGCCCACGCTACTTTCCATTCCGCACAGGAGGAAATGGAACGGCTGCAAGCCAAGGCAAAATCCACCGCAGAGGCCAAGCCGGAGCCTGCGGCGGAAAGCGCCGAGGAAACCAAGGCGGCATAAGTAGTACGCAGAATTTACTACTGCTTTTACTACTTTTGAGAGCGACAACATAAGGGGTAATAAAAAGATTTGTGAGGTTCTTCCGATATGAAAAGTGCCGGAAAAGCCCGGAATAACGGGCTATACCGGCATATAAGAACATCTAAAGAGATAATTAGAAATCTATTAAATGATTAACGTAATTATTTAGTAGGTCTGCGCATCTACTGCGCTGACCGTAAGAAAACATTGGCTTGAAAGCAAAAATGGCAGAAATTTACTGACAGTGGATTGAACAGACGAAGAGCGACAACAGGGGGAAGATCGATGCGGGATGACGGAAAGACCATGCGCAGGATCAATGCGCGATATGAAAAAGGGAAAGGTATATATGAGTATGGAAACAGTAAATGGAACGTATGGATCAGAAGAGCAGAAGACCGAGGAGATGACTCGCTACCTGAACGGACTTAAGAGGTACACGGAAAAAGGGATCCCGATCTACATGGATGGAAAGCTTTCCGGTCAGAGAGAGTGGGAAAAGCTGTTTGAAGTGCGTGAGGACGGAATGTTCTACATGGGGGATTATGTGCAGGCAGAAGGAGGTGGATTAAAGGAGATCCGGTTTGATAAAGTATATCTGAGCGAAGCAGATATTTCAGAGACGAGAAATTCCGGACGGAGAAGAAGAACGAGAAGATAGAAAAAGTGTTGCCGCTCGCAGATGGAAAAACTGCCGGTTCCGGGTGAGGATCCTGGACAGACGCGAATAACGGAATACAGATTCAAAAAACAGGGGATCGTTCTGCCGGATGGTCCGTAAGATTGCTGACGGTAATTCGTTACAAAAAGTTAACAGACAGACATTTCGCGTTGTGGTATACTAAAACTATCCTTAAGATCCGGCAAAGTATACGTCCGTGTGTATTTTGCCGGATCATCCGTAATAAAATAACGATTCAGCATGTATACGTAGAGAGGCAGAAACAGATGCGGATCTTTGAAGAATAGCATGCGGAAAGAGTGATGACAAATGAAAAAAATAGTTCCTGTATTGACCGCTGTCAGTCTGATCATCCTGATCGCAGCCGGCTTTGTCGGATTCCGGGTACTGGAGCGGTATATGCCGACGAAAGAGCGGGCAGATCTTGCGGAAGTTTATCATGTATCCGGGGATGAGACGGCGATCATTTATAATTATGAACAGCAGGAGCAGACAGGAATCTATGAAAACGGTCAGACTTACCTGCCTATCTCGTGGGTAAATGACCATATCAATGAGCGTTTTTACTGGGACAGTATAGAAGATCTTCTTGTATATGCATTGCCGGATCAGATTGTCTATGCCGATGCGGAGACAAAGGGCTCCAATGGTGCGCCGCTGCTTCTTGTGAAGGATGAAGAAGTCTACCTGACTCTCGGTCTGATCGCGAACTACACGGATGTGCAGATCCAGGCCTTTGATTCCGGTGATGGAAAACGAGTCCTGATCAATGACTGGGGGGCGAGAAACGTAGCCCGCGTGAAGAAAAATACCAGTCTGAGGATAAAAGGCGGGGTCAAGAGCAAGATCGTAACGGATCTTGGCAGGGATGATACAGTGACGGTCATCGATACGATGGAAAAATGGTCGCGGGTCGCATCCACGGACGGAAATGTCGGGTATGTAGAGAATAAGAGACTGTCTGATGTGGAAAGTCAGAAATTTTCCGGGAATTTTGAAGCACCTGTATACAAGAGTACCAGTATGAGTGGGAAGATCGTTCTCGGATGGCATCAGGTGACGACCCAGGATGGAAATAATAGCTTTGACAGCGTTGTGACAAAGACAAAAGGAATGAACGTGATCTCCCCGACATGGTTTTCCCTGACGGATAATAATGGAAATTACAAGTCGCTTGCGAGCAAAGATTATGTGGCGAAAGCCCATGCAAAAGGACTTCAGGTGTGGGCACTGATTGATAATTTCAGCGCAGATGTTCAGACAGAGACGCTGCTGGCGTCGACTTCCACACGGCGAAAACTGATCGACAGCCTGATCGCGGATGTAGAAAAATATGATCTGGACGGTCTGAATCTTGACTTCGAAAGCCTGAAAAAAGAAGCAGGTGTCCATTATATTGAATTTATCCGTGAATTGTCGATCCCGTGCAGACAGAAAGGGATCATCCTGTCGGTGGATAACTATGTTCCGGCCGGATATAACAGTTTTTATGATCTGAAAGAACAGGGGATCGTGGCAGATTATGTGATCATGATGGGATATGATGAGCACTTTGCAGGAGGTGAGGCAGGTTCTGTATCTTCTATCAATTATGTGAAGAACGGGATTGCCGGAATGCTGGAGAATGTTCCGAGAGAAAAACTGATAGGCGGAGTTCCGTTTTATACGAGACTTTGGACGGAAGCCGGAGATGGAACGATCACGTCCAAAGCGATGGGGATCGCAGAGGAAAAAAGATGGGTGGATAATAATCAGGTGGAGCTCACCTGGCAGGCAGATACTGCCCAGTATTATGGCGAGGTGCAGACAAGTGATGGAGCTCAGTTCCTCTGGATGGAAGAGGAGCGGTCTCTGAAAGAGAAGATGAACGTGATCCGACAGAATGATCTGGCAGGAGTCGCATGCTGGAAACTTGGCTTTGAAGATTCCGCTGCATGGGATTCAATCCAGTGGAACTGAGAAACTTTCGGAGGATCACACGGATCCTACCAGGTTACCATCTCATCCAGTAGAAGTTTTTGTTCTTTACTGGAACGTGTGAGGTAGATACGGGTGGTCTCAATGCTTTCATGTCCGAGAAGATCTGCCAACAGAGAAATATCGCCGCTTCTGGATAAAAAGTTTTTCGCGAAGCGATGGCGGAAAGAATGTGGGTACATGGTAGTGGGATCGATCCCGTACCGGATTGCATAATGTTTTAACTGGGAATGGATGCCTCTGGTCGTCACGGGGCGTCCATTTTTTCCAACAAAAAGAAAGCCGGAGGCAATGCCGCGGCGTTCGCACCATGTTTTTGCTTCCTGGCAGAGCAAATCTGGAATGTAGATGCGGCGGATTTTTCCGCCCTTGGAATAAAGATCAAGATACCCGCAGGCCAGATGCTCCACTTTGATCTGTACCAGTTCACTGACTCGGGCGCCGGTGGTTACCAGAAAACGGACAACAAAGTACCAGAAGTCATGATGCTCTGCCTTCAGCTTCGTCTGGAGAGCTTCACAGTCCTCGTTTGTGATGATAGAGTCCTGAAAGGTATCTCTGGGGGCTTTCACTGAATGAAGACGAAATCCGGCAAGTGCCGGATCAAGTGCAGGACACTCCTTTTCCAGAAACAGAAGAAACTGATTGATGGCAAAGATCCTTTGATTGATCGTGGCGGGACTATAATTGGAAATTAAAAAACTCCGGTATTTCCGGAGCTGGTCTTCGGATATGTACGATTCGATAGAGAAAAACTGACGGATCGCCCGCCCATACGCATTTTCGGTATTTTCCGACATGTTCTTTTTTCTTAAATATGATCTGAACGATTCTGCCAGGGTTTCCTGGTCTTTAGAAAGTTTTTTCATGCTTTTATCCTTTGAATTTGATGGTGGATTACCAGGTTACGATCTGATTGAAGAGATTTTGCTGTTCAATGCTGCTTTTGTGAAGATAGATGCGGGTGGTCTCGATACTTTCATGACCCAGAATATCGGAGAGAAGTGCAATATCATTGCATCGTTCCACAAAATTTTTTGCGAACAGATGGCGGAAGGAATGCGGGTGAACAACGGATGGATCAAGATGATAGCGCAGAGCGAAAACTTTCAGCTGATCACGGATCCCGTTAGTACTGATAGGACGGCCAAAGCGGTTCAGGAACAGACTGCCTTTGGACCTGTTTTCGTTTTGCAGCCACATCAGACAGGTCTCCCGTACACTGTGGGGGAAATAAATACGTCGGATCTTGTTGCCTTTTGAATAAAGGTCGAGCTGACCACGCCGGATATCCTCTATCTGGATCTGAACAAGTTCACTGATCCGGACCCCGGTGGCAGCCATGATCCGCACTGCAAGGTAATAATTGGTCTTTCCGTCGCGGATCAGGCATTTTTTCAGATATTCATAATCAGCCTGACTGATCACATTCTCGAGAAATGGTCGCTGTTGGAGCCGTACCATGAGGAGTTTTGAAGCGGGGATCCCGAGAAATTCCATAAAACAGTTGATCGCCCGGATCCTCAGATTTACGGTGCGCGGTTTGTAACGCTCGATCAGATAACACTTATAGAGAAGCAGATTATCGTGGGTAACATCAGGATACAAAGAGAGAAACTGGCGAGCAGCATAGAGATAGGATCGGATCGTCTGATAAGCTTTTCCGCTTCGAAGAAGCCAGGGCTCAAAATCGGAGATTTTCTGACGGGATCCTTCTGAAAGAAGATTTACGGGAAGTGCGATCGTTCTCATAATATTACCATGCCTTTCTGTGAAAAATGATTTAGTTGTTATATAGTGTGCTGGCGGGAAAAGTTGTGTATTGCAGAGAAAAAAAGGATAAGAGAGAAAATGAGCAGGGAGTGGAAAGTGTTAATGAAAAAATCCGCCGGAGTCATCGAAAAATGCCTCCGACGGATTTTTATTTACGCGAACAACGAACCAAAGTCTGCGCTTGTGCGAGACCCTGGCGACTGCCGCGATAACAAGGGAAAACCCGCGAAGTGTGTTTTCTCTTGTTTCATTTGCGGAAAGAAGATTATCGCAAGTGATCGTACACGGTGCAGGAATGTGCACTGGCACTGAGGTCAGGAATGATCTAATTCTGGAAATCTATGGTCACGTTCCCTTTTTCATCATATTTGACTGCGTCCTTATCAAGAGTCAGTGCGTCGATCGCATCGAGGTATGCCTTGATGGATGGATACTGCGGTTTATAGTTTGCGATGATTTCCTTTGCTGCCTTTGCGTCATCGGAGAGCAGGGCATCTGCGAGGAAGAGTTCAACTTTTGCGGCATTCACGCACATCCGGTTCGGATCTGCGATCTGGAAATCGATGCCGTGAAGAGTACCGGTTCCTCCGCCTGCGGAAATCTGAACACCCGGCATTACACATGTGATATCGCCGAAATCGGAGGAGCCTGTGCTCCAGCCGTCATAGTCGAAGACAACCTTCTTTCTTCCGCAGAGTGCCACGCAGCAGTCTTCAGCCAGTTTCATAAATGCCGGATCATGATACTCCGGTGCATATCCCGGGCGGTCACTCAGCTCGACGCCTGCGCCCATAGCTAATGCGGCACCTGTCAGTGCACGGTTCATCTTGATATTTTCACGTTTGATCGCTTCCAGGGATTTTCCGCGAACATAGCTTTCGATCTTCATCTCATCCGGGATGATGTTTACAGCACAGTTTGCACCCATTAAGATCGGATGAAAACGGATGGTATCTTTTTCCTGGAAGGTTTCGCGCAGGTCATTGCAGGCCTGCAGACCGAGCATAGCGGCATATTCTGCATTGACTCCCATATGAGGAGCTCCGCCGGCATGAGCGGATTTTCCCTTGTAACGGATATTTTTCGCCATGCAGCCGTTCATTCCGAGCTGTGCGTGGAAGTCGAGATCCGTGTCTCCGTCCTCATTGACACCGGTTCCCTTTGTCATTCCGTGGACCATCATTGCCATATCGACACCGTCCAGGAGACCGCGGTACATGAACTCGGTCTTGCCGCCGTTGTATTTTATGATCCCTTTCTGGCGGAGCTCCTCGCGGAAGGCCAGCTGGATCATTTCCTCGGCCGGTACAGCGACGAGACGGATCGATCCGCATAAACCGTCCAGCGCGTGCGGCTGCCTTAATGCGGCAGCGATACCTAAAAGGGCAGCAGACTGTGCATTGTGTCCGCAGCAGTGTGTCATGCCGTTTACGGACTCCGGATGATTGGCGATGTCGAGTGCATCAAGTTCGCCAAAGATCGCAACCTTCGGACCAGGTTTCCCGGTCTCCACATCGGTGTAGAATCCCGGAATATTCCCGGCTTTTACAAGTGTGTATCCAAGTGCCTCATATTTTTCTACAAGATAGTCATGGGCCTGCCATTCGGTGTAACCGGTCTGCGGATGTGCCCAGATCCAGCGCTCTGCGTCGAGAATGAGCTGTCTTACAGTGTCTACGTTGTTTACGATCAGTTGTTGTCTGTCTGTCATGGGAAATACCTCCTGAGTATGTAATATTGAAGGAAAACGGTCACAGATCGGGATGCGAAACCGTTCCTGAATGTAAAATATCGGAAAAACCCGGTCATAGTGCGCGGTGGGAAATATCCGGGTATTGGAACGCCGGAAGATGCCTCCTGCTAAGCACGTGTCTGTTTTAAAAGTGTGATCAGTGCATCGGTGTGTTCCTTTGTGGTTGCCCAGCTTGTGGCGATCCGGATCACTGTGTGCGTATCATCGTATTTTTCCCAGAAACTGAATTCTGCGGATCCTTCAAGGTCGTGGAGGATTTCGTCCTCCAGAATGATAAAGATCTGGTTTGTCGGAGTCTCAAGGAAAAACTGATAACCATTTTCTTTTAATACGTTTTTGATCGAGTCTGCATAGTTGAGAGCAGATTCACCGATATGAAGATAGAGATCATCGGTAAACAGGACATCAAACTGGATCCCCAGGATACGGCCTTTTGCGAACAGGGCACCGTGCTGTTTAACGATCGTAAAAAAATGCGGGATCAGTGCCGGATCGGGGATCACGACAGCTTCGCCAAAGAGAGCACCGCATTTTGTCCCACCGATGTAGAAGACATCGCAGAGTCTTGCGAGATCTTTTAATGAAACGGTATTTTCCGGAGCAGCCAGTGCATATGCCAGTCTTGCACCGTCCACATAAAGCGGAAGATGGTATCTGCGGCAGGCCTCGCTGAGAGCAGTCAGTTCTTCCAGGGAATACAGCGTCCCGTATTCAGTCGGCTGTGAGATATAGACCATGCCGGGCATGACCATGTGCTCATGGTTTTCATCGGATAAGAAGGTATCCATATAAGAGGAGATCTGTGTGGCTGAGATCTTTCCGTATGTATGGGGCAGCGGGAGAACCTTATGTCCGCCAAACTCGATAGCGCCGGCCTCATGGACCGCAATATGTCCGGTCTCCGCGCAGAGGACTCCCTGATAGGAACGTAGAAGTGCATCGATTACCGTGGCATTTGTCTGGGTACCGCCGACGAGAAAGTAGACACCTGCATCCGGCGCATCGCAGGCTTTGCGGATCTTATCTCTCGCGGAGGCGGAAAACTCATCGAGACCGTATCCGGAGGTCTGCATCATATTTGTGGAGAGAAGTGCATCCATGATCAAAGGATGAGCCCCCTCCATGTAGTCACAGGTAAATTTCAGTTTTTCATTTGCCATGTCATAAACCTGACCTTTCGTGTTGTCTGACTCTATTATACAGATGACATATTGATGTGTCAATGCAGGAAAGTAAGGGAAAGAATCTGAAAACAGGGACCTCTGGATCACACATAATTCGATGAGGGAGAAAATAGAGTGTTATGAAAAACAAAACTTTGGGAGAACAGTGCATGAAGCGGAATCTGATAGAGCCGGTTCTTGGTTTCTGCCTGCTTGGAATAGTGATCCTGGCAGTAAAATATGGGAGCATTCATGTGACAGGGAGCACCGATGCCTACATAAAAGAGATGCCGGTGGTAGTGATCGATGCCGGACATGGAGGAACAGATCCAGGGAAAGTCGGTGTTGACGGAAGCCTGGAGAAGGACATCAACCTGGCTGTTGCAAAACGGTTAAAAACATATTTAGAGCAGGATGATATCAGGGTTATCATGACAAGGGAAACGGATACAGGACTTTATTCAGATACGGATAGCCGGAAAAAAATGGCAGATATGAAAAAAAGGTGCGAGATCATTGAAGAGAGCGGCGCGGATCTTGTGGTCAGCATCCATCAGAACAGTTATCATGAAGAATCCGTGTCCGGCGGCCAGGTATTTTATTACCGGGATTCAGCAAAAGGCAAAGCGCTGGCGGAAATCCTGCAGAAAAGGTTCAGCTATGTCCTTGGAGAACAGAACCGGAGACTTCCGAAGGCAAATGGCAATTATTATCTTCTTCTGCATGTGAAATGTCCGATCGTGATCGTGGAGTGCGGGTTTCTGAGCAACCGAAAGGAAGCAGGACTTTTGAACAGCGGGGAATATCAGGATAAGCTGGCATATACGATCCATATGGGAGTGGCGGAGTATCTGAATGGCAGAAAATGATCATGGGAAACTGCACAAATAGTGAAATACTGATCAGGACGAAAATATGAAAAGGAACATTTCCGGCGTGCCTCTGCATTGGAAGGATAAAAAACCGCCGGAAATGCGAGAATTTCCGGCGGAGCATTTTTACAAAAATTATTCGAGTACGAGTGTACCGTCACCTTCGGCGCGGATCGCAGATTTGAAGAACTCTTCAAATGCCTTTTCCATGTAAGCCATATCCTTGGAACCGGCAGTCTCATACGGAGAGTGCATCGCTAACTGCGGAAGTCCGATATCCACTGTGTTTAAGGAAACCTGTGCATTGGAGATGTTTCCGAGAGTGGAACCGCCGAGAATATCGGAACGATTTAAGAACTCCTGATACGGAACACCTGCGCGCTCGCAGAGGCAGCGCATAACTGCAGCGGAAACAGCGTCTGTTGTGTATTTCTGGTTTGCACTGTGTTTGATCACAAGACCGCCGTTTAAGTATGTGCGGTTTGTCGGGTCTGTCTTATCCGCGTAGTTCGGATGTACAGCATGTCCGTTATCCGCAGATACCATGAAGCTGGAAGCAAGGGAAGTGAGATACTCTTCTTCTGTTCTTCCAAGGCTGCGGTTAATGCGGCGAAGGATGTCATAAAGGAATGTGGAGCCGGCGCCCTGTTTTGTGCCGCTTCCAACTTCCTCATTATCAAATACGGCAACGACCGGAATGCAGCGGTCGCTCTCACTGTTTAACAGAGCCATCGTGGATGTGAATGCACACTGAAGGTCGTCAAGACGCGGAGCGGAGATGAACTCGCCGTCGCAGCCCCAGATCGTACCTTCCATGCGGTTGTAGAGGAAAAGATCCATTCCCTTGATCTGATCAACGGAAACACCGGCTTCCTCGGCGATCATTTCTTTAAATGCCTTGCCGGAATTGCTCATACGGTATAACGGGAGCATGTCCTTCTGGATGTTGTATTTATAACCGTCGTTTACTTCCCTGTTCATGTGGATCGCGAGGTTCGGGATCATGAGAAGATCGCGGTCAACATTGATCAGCTTTGTTGTGAGACGATTACCATCTTTTACGATGATACGGCCTGCAACGGAGAGTGGTCTGTCAAACCACGGAGCGCAGAGCATTCCGCCGTATTTTTCAACATTTAATTTTACATACTGGTTTTCAACATTCATCTCGGAGGACTCTTTGATCTTTAAAGTCGGGGAGTCGCTGTGGCTTGCCGCGATATGGAAGCCTGAATAATCTTTGCGGGATACCTTGAATGCGATGATCGCGGACTGGTTGCGGGTTACAAAATATTTGCCGCCCTCAGCAAGGTTCCAGGTATTTCCCTCAGCGAGGCACTCAAAGCCTGCTTCAGTCAGGTAGTTTGCCAGCTCATGAACAGCATGGAAACCAGTCGGACTCTTTTTGATAAAAGAAAATAATTCTTCGTTCAGATTCTGAATCATGTTTTTGTTACTCCTTTCGATAATAACCCCTGTAAGTCATACTATCTTATTATACAGGGAAAATACGGTATAGGCAAGTTTGCGCTATGCTGTGCGCAAGTGATGAAACAGGCGGGTACCGTTTTACAGCAGCTGACAGCCGTGTTCGCTATATCGAAAAACCAATTCGAAATAGCCCCGTTCCTGTAACTGTGACGGTGTGAATAGTTAAATTCTGACGATTTTATGAAGATTGAGAAAAAACGCGGAAAAGATACCTTTATTTGTATTTTCATGTTAGAATATGGAAATAGGAAATATGGTGAAAAGCACCAGAGAAACGAGGGGAACAAATGGATTGGAAAAAAATCAGACGGGCAATCTGTGGGGCAGCTGCGGCCGTCGCTGTATGCTTTACGGCAGCAGGAATGAACACAAAACCGGTATATGCGGCAGATATGGGAGCTGTGTACGGAATATTTGAGCATGGAGTCGGCTGGAGCGCATACCACGGAGACCAGACGGCGGAACGTGCCGGAAACGGGACTTATGTGACGGCGATCCGGGCGAGTCTTTCCGGACAGCCGGAGGGAATGAGCGGAACACTTTCTTATCAGGTAAATTTAAGCGGTTCCGGCTGGCTTTCCTGGCAGGAAAATATGGCGGAGACCGGAACGATCGAGACGGGGATGCCGCTCGAGGCGATCCGGATGGAGCTCACAGGGCAGTTAAAAGATCATTATGATGTTTATTACTCAGTATTCCAGAATGGGTCATGGACAGCTCCGGTAAAAAATGGTGAGACTGCCGGAACAGAAGGACAGGGACTTCGCGTGGATGGAATCTGGGTTACTGTGACAGAAAAAGATGCAGCAGCTCCGGAGGGACCGAAGAATGGAGGAATTGATCCAACAAGACCGATGGTGGCGCTGACTTTCGATGACGGACCATCCAAATATACAGAGCGTATTCTGAATTCGCTGGAGGCGAATGGCGGAAGAGCAACGTTCTTTATGGTTGGAAATCGTGTGGCTTCTTATGCATCCACGGTAAAGCGCATGGCGGATCTCGGATGTGAGACGAACAGCCATACCTGGGCGCATACATATCTCACAAATATGTCCGAAGGTCAGATCTTGCAGAGCTTAAACCAGACCCGTGATGCGATCGTTGCAGCAGGCGGAAATGCACCGAAAGGAGTTCGCCCGCCGGGAGGAAAGATCAATGATGCGAGCAAAGCAGTTCTTGCGAAGGCAGGAATGCCGTCGATCGTATGGTCGGTAGATACTCTGGACTGGAAGACGAGAAATGCCCAGAAGACGATCGATACCGTTTTAAGCCAGGTCAAAGACGGGGATATCGTTTTGATGCATGATCTCTATGAGCAGAGCGCGATCGCAGCGGAGACGCTGATCCCGGAGCTTACAAAGAGAGGTTACCAGCTTGTGACTGTCAGCGAGATGGCGGAGCTTCGCGGCGGAATGGCAGCAGGACATTCCTATGGACATTTCCGCTAAGGGGGAACTTGCACGGATAAAAAATGATTGCATAGCAAATAAAAATGTGATATTCTGTTATCGAACAAATAAATATCGTTCTTCGGGGCGGGGTGAAATTCCCCACCGGCGGTATAGTCCGCGACCTGCGCTGAGCAGCTGATTTGGTGAAATTCCAAAACCGACAGTATAGTCTGGATGAGAGAAGAAATTGTATGACAGGAATAGTAGATACAGGTCCCGGACTTTTTTAATTGTCCGGGATCTTTTTTGTATAACAACGAGAACGTGCCGGGGCACATTCCGATGAATTTTTTCCTGCACAGCAATTCCTTGTTACGATACCGTGTCCCTATCCGGTATTTCTGCAGAAGAACAACACGTACAAGGAGGATCATTATGAACCAGAACAAAGTATTAAGTGTCAGAAACATCGTGCTGATCGCCATGTTCAGCGCACTCGCAGCCGTATTGGAGACGATCCAGGTGGCAGTTCCGTTTGCACCGCCGTTTTATAAACTGGATTTCGCAGAGCTCCCGGTACTGATCGGTGGTTTCGCCATGGGACCGGCACAGGCGGCACTCATTGCGATCGTGAAGAATCTTTTAAAACTGCTCTTAAACGGAACAAGCACTTACTATGTCGGTGAGCTTGGAAACATCATCGGAAGCTGTATGTTCTCCGTGCCGGCAGCTCTGATCTACCGCAGACATAAGACGAAAAAGACAGCGATGATCGCTCTTGTTGTCGGTGTATTCTGTGCAGTTATCGGTGCAGTATTTGTAAACTGTGCGATCACTCTTCCGTTCTACGCAAAAGTTGCTTTCGGCGGAATCGAGAATATCATCGCGATGGGAACAAAGATCAACCCGGCGATCACAAACCTTTACACATTCGCTCTTTTCGCAATCATCCCGTTTAACATTGTAAAATGCGGACTGAATGCGATCGTGACGGCGCTTGTATACAAGCATGTCAGTGCGATCATTCATTCCGGGATCCACAGAGAGAAGAAAACTGAAACGATTCAGTAGGTCTGCGCATTTACTGCGCTGACTGTAAGAAAACATTGGTTTGAAGGCACTGAATGGAGAAAAAACAATGGTAAGGTACTATAATGAACTGACAAGACTGGAAATGGAACAGGTCGATAAAGATGAGACGGTAGTCATGATCCCGGTAGGGGCATTGGAGCAGCATGGAAACCAGTGTCCGCTTGGCACGGACGAGATCATTGCAGAGGGAACAGCGAGACGGATCAAGGAAGCGCTGGACCGGGAGATCCCGGACTATCCGATGCTCATTTTCCCGCTGATTCCGGTGGGACTCAGCACGGAACACATCAATTTCTGCGGCTCCGTGACATTGAAACCGGACACATTCTACCACGTTTTGTATGACATCTGCAAAGGGCTGGCTCATCATGGTTTTAAAAAGATCGCGATCTTAAACTGCCACGGCGGAAATTCTCCGATCATCCAGGTGCTGAGCAGAGAACTTCGAAGTGAGCTTGGAATTGCCGTATTTATCATCAACTGCGGTGCATTTTTTGGCAATCAGGCGGTGAAAGATACTGTGACACCTGGAAATGTCTGGGATTTCCATGGAGGAGAGATGGAGACATCGATGGTCCTCGCGGAACGGCCGGAGACGGTAAAACTGGAGACCTCTGAGGCGGGGATCCCGAAGAAATTTATGGGAAACAAGACGTTCACTGTTTACGGACCGATCACACTCGGCTGGGTATCGGAAGAGTGGGAAACCGAGGATGGAAAGCCGATCGGGATCGGCGGAGACCCGAGCGGGGCAACGGCAGAGAAAGGCAATCAGATCTACGACAGTTTTGTGGAGTCGATCCTTTCCGGACTGAAAGAGATAAGAAGATGGAAGGATGTTACTTTTCACGGATAGGAATTTTCTGAACTGAAAATTCCGTATGATACCGTTATGGTCGCGGATTTTGCCGATTTGGAATGCGAAGCATCGGCAAAATCCTGTTACAGTGCGCGGGCATGGAGTGCCCGTGTACTGTAACGGAAAGATTGACGGAGAGCCAGTAAATCCGCCGGAAATCTGTTGCAACCATAACATCCATGTGCTAAACTGAATACGCAATTAAACAAAGTAAGGTGCTGCGTTTTGTGCAGCACCTTTATCATTAGAAAAAACTGGGATCATGCAGAAATACTGCGAATTTCAAGGCGCAGGGCAGTTCTGAGAGCGTGGGGAAAGAGACTCCGGCTCCAAACATTATTGATAAGAGAATCGAGAGTGCATAATATGAATACAAAAGTAGTTCGCATCAGAGAAGAAGAAAAGACAAGAGAAGCACTGGAAAAAAATCCGGGGCTTCTGGAGGCGGCAGAGATCTTAAGAAACGGCGGCCTTGTGGCATTTCCGACCGAGACTGTTTACGGTCTCGGCGCGAATGCGTTAAATGAGGAAGCGGCAAAGAAAATCTATGCGGCAAAAGGACGTCCATCCGACAATCCGCTGATCGCCCATATTTCCTGTATGGAGGAACTCCCGGCGATCGTAAAGGAAATTCCGGAAGCCGGGCGGAAACTGGCGGAAAAATACTGGCCGGGCCCGCTGACCATGATCTTTCCGAAAAAAGACATTGTGCCTTACGGAACGACCGGTGGTCTTGACACCGTTGCGGTCCGCATGCCGTCTGACCCGGTGGCAAACTGCCTGATCCATCTGGCGGGAGTTCCGGTCGCGGCGCCGAGTGCCAATACATCCGGAAGACCGAGCCCGACAAAGGCGGAACATGTCATCGAAGATATGGACGGAAAGATCGAGATGGTGATCGACGGCGGTGCCGTTGGGATCGGCGTGGAGTCCACGATCGTGGATGTGTCGAGTGAGGTTCCGACACTTTTAAGACCGGGGGCGATCACGATCGAGATGCTCCGTGAGACACTGGGGCAGGTTGATATCGATCCGGTGATCCTGGGACCGGTGAGCGGAGATATTAAGCCGAAAGCGCCGGGAATGAAGTATCGCCATTATGCCCCGAAGGCGGACATGACGCTGGTCGAGGGCGATATGGACAAGGTCGTGGCTTATATCAATGAGCAGACAAAGAAGGCGGAGGCCGAGGGAAAGAAAGTCGGCATCATCTGCACCGAGGAGAGCCGGGATCTGTATCCGGATGGAAATCTTGAGGTGATCGGAAGCAGAGAACATGAGGAGACAGTTGCCCACAACCTGTTTGCGGTGCTGCGTGACTTTGATGCGCGCAAGGTAGACTGCATCTTCTCAGAGAGCTTTTCCAAGGACCAGCTTGGCCAGGCGATCATGAACCGCCTGTGCAAGGCAGCGGGATATCATATTATAAATGTGTAAAAATCCATGGAGCAGTTACATCGTGATACAATAATAGATCATCACAGAGATGGAGGAGAAACCATGTCAGAGAAGAGAGACGGATATATTACCTGGGACGAATATTTCATGGGAGTTGCGAAGCTTTCCGCAATGCGATCCAAAGATCCGAATACGCAGGTAGGTGCCTGCATCGTGAGTCAGGACAATAAGATCCTGTCCATGGGCTACAACGGATTTCCGAAAGGCTGTTCCGATGATGAATTCCCGTGGGATAAGATGGATGAGGACCCGTACAACAGAAAGTATTTCTATGTGACACACAGTGAGCTGAACGCGATCTTAAATTACCGCGGCGGCAGTCTGGAAGGAAGCAAACTCTATGTGACCCTGTTCCCGTGCAATGAGTGTGCGAAAGCGATCATCCAGGCCGGTATCCAGACGATCGTTTACGAGAGCGACAAGTACGCGAACGATGCGTCCACACGGGCGTCCAAGAGAATGTTAAATGCGGCTGGCGTGCGGTATTATCAGTATAACCCGACAGGACGCAAGATTGAGTACCGGGTATAACGGAGGAATCAATGAAATTTTTGCTGGCGGCGATCAACGCCAAATATATCCACTCAAATCCTGGTGTATACAGTCTGCGCGCGTTTGCGCGGACAAAGATCCCGGGAGCGGATATCGAGATCGGAGAATATACCATCAACCATCAGATGGATTTAATTTTACAGGATATCTACAGGAAAAAGCCGGATTTTATCGGCTTTTCCTGCTATATATGGAACATTTCCTATATCATGGAGATCGTCCGGGACGTAAAGAAAGTGCTGCCGGAGGCGGAGATCTGGCTTGGCGGTCCGGAGGTGTCCTATGATGCGAAAAAAGTGCTGACGCGTGAGCCGGATGTTCGCGGTATCATGCGCGGGGAAGGCGAGCTGACGTTCACAGAGCTTGTGCGTGCTTATCTTCAGAGAGAAAAAACGTCCGTACCGGACGGATATACAGGTGAAAGCTTTAGGGGACAGGCAAAGGAGGAAACTTCCGGCTGTGCGGAAAATACCCGGATGCCGGAGAATGCCGAAGGAGAAAATGCGCATTCAGATCGTCTGGACTTAAGTCAGATTCCGGGAATTACTTATCGCGCAGCAAACGGCGAGATCGAGGAACATGGTCCGCAGCGTCTTCTCAGTCTCGATGAGATCCCATTCTACTATGATGATATGGCAGGATTCGAGAACAGGATCGTCTACTATGAGAGCAGCCGCGGGTGTCCGTTTTCCTGCAGTTACTGTCTTTCTTCCATCGATAAGACGGTGCGCTTCCGGAGTCTCGATCTGGTACTCCCGGAACTGCAGTTTTTCCTGGACCACAAGGTCCCACAGGTCAAATTTGTGGACCGCACCTTCAACTGCAAAAGAGAACACACACTGGGGATCTGGCGGTACCTTGTGGAGCATGATAACGGGATCACGAACTTCCACTTCGAGGTTTCCGCGGATATCTTTGACGAGGAGGAGCTGGAACTGATCGGAAAGATGCGCCCGGGTCTGATCCAGCTGGAGATCGGTGTCCAGTCTACAAATCCGGACACGATCCGGGAGATCCACAGGCACATGGATCTGGTAAAACTGAAACGGGCGGTGGACCGTGTTTACGATTACCGGAATACCCACCAGCACCTTGATCTGATCGCGGGACTTCCCTATGAGAACTATGAATCATTTATGCGCTCATTTGATGACGTTTACCGGATGCGTCCGGATCAGCTCCAGATGGGGTTCTTAAAGGTGTTAAAAGGATCCTACATGGAGGAGCAGGTTGCGGCATATGATCTGAAATACCGGGGAATCCCGCCATATGAAGTGCTTTCCACAAAGTGGCTTCCTTACAGCGATGTGATCCGTCTGAAAGGCGTGGAGGACATGGTCGAGGTCTACTATAACAGCGGCCAGTTCCCGGCGACGATGAAGCTGCTGGAGAAAAGATTCCAGAGACCATCGGAGATTTTTGTGAATCTGGCGGAATACTATGAGAAGAACGGCCTTACCGGGATCAGCCACAGCAGACTGGCCAGGTATGAGATCCTGTACCGGTTCCTGGAAGAGGATATGAGGGAAGAAGAGCGGGATCATGTTACGGCTGCAAAGGTTCCGGAAACCGGACAGCCGTCCTTAGCGGACTTCCGTGACAGTTTAATGTATGACCTCTATGTCCGCGAAAACATCAAGAGCCGTCCGTCCTTTGCCAGCGACCAGTCTCCGTACAAAAAGGAAGTCCGCGAATTCTTCATGGCGGAGGAAGAAAATCCAAAATGGCTCACGGATTACGCTGGCTTTGATTCGAGGCAGATGGCGAAAATGGCTCATCTGGAACATATGGAAGATGGGACGTTTGTACTGTTTGATTATAAAAAGCGGGATCCGCTGTCTGGGAATGCGGGAGCGGTGCGTTTTGTATACAAGGATGGAGAAGAGACATGGCAGATGAAATGATAAATTCTTATGTCGCACTGGATCTTGAGACGACAGGGATCGGTGCACGCCATGAAAAGATCACGGAGATCGGTATGGTGAAGGTGATAGATGGCGAGGCAGTGGACACCTATCATACGATGGTAAACCCGCACCGGGAGATCCCGGAGAGGATCGTGGAGCTGACGGGGATCACGGATGATATGGTGAAGGATGCACCGGGGATCGATGAGATCCTGGATGAGGTCTTAAACTTCACGGAAGATCTCCCGCTCCTTGGACATCAGATCATTTTCGACTACGGTTTCCTTGTTCAGGCTGCGGTAAACCAGAAGCGGAAATTCGAGAAATATGGGGTTGATACGCTGAAGCTCTGCCGCTATCTGATGCCGGGAGCGGAAAAGAAAAATCTGGGTGCTGCCTGCGCATATTTTGGCGTTCATCAGGACACGGCACACCGCGCGCTTTCCGACGCTTATGCCGCCCATGATCTCTACCAGGAATTAAAAAGAAGGTTCGGAAAAGAGCGCCCGGAACTCTTCACCGCAAAAATGCTGCAATATAAGGCAAAAAAGGAACGGACGGCGTCTAAAAGGCAAAAAGAACACTTGCAGGATTTACTAAAATATCATAGAATAGACATAACTGTCGAGATCGATCACATGTCCGGAAATGAAATCTCCCGGATGATCGACAAGATCATTTTCCAGTATGGAAGAATACCGGAAAATGCGAAAAAACAGGGATAGATTTCGGGAACGCTGGAAGAATGACTATTAAACGGCATGACAGCTGATGAGAGCTGTGAGATGCGGACCGGAATGGAAAGCAAGAAGAGGTGAATGGTTTGTTTAACATGAATAACAAAAAAACAAGAAAGATTTTCTCTACCATCGTGATCGTGCTGGTCGTACTTGCAATGGTAGTGCCGATGATTCTCGGTTCCCTTCTTTCTATCTTTTAATATGATGAGAAAAGACCTGGGATATATCAGGCAGCAGAAAGATATCAGCGAGGAAAAAAGAATGAAAAAAAATGTGTGGATCGCAGGTGTGACGGCGTTACTGAGCGCCGGACTTGTCTGGATCGCCCCGGTTTCCACACTGGCAGATGAGCGGATCCCGGATGGGGTCTCCGTTGGAGCCGTCAGCCTTTCCGGACTTACGGAAGCGGAAGCCGAAAAGCAGATCGAAAGTTATGTAAATGAAAAACTAAATCAGGATATCACACTTGTGGTAAATGGCGCGGAGGCGAAATCCGATGCGAAGACGCTTGGTGTTGCCTGGGATAATCAGGATGAGGTGGCGAAAGCGGTCCAGGGGACAGAGCTGAAGGGAAATCTTGTAAAAAGGTATATGAAAAAGAAAGATCTTGAGGTAAATCCGCTGAAGATCGAGCTGGATCTCTCTGTGGATCAGGATAAGATCTCTTCTTTCGTATCCGCGAACTGTGATTCTGCGGTGGCGGATGCTGTCGACGCAACGATCACGAGAAAGAACGGAAAGTTTGAGATCACACCTTCAAAAGAAGGTGTGACAGTAGATATGGACGCAACGAAAGCGGCCCTTAATGAGGCGCTGAACAGTGAGGACACAGGCGCGATCCGTGTGGAGGCGTCCGTTACTGTGGATAAGCCGAAGGTGACGGAGGAAGATCTCGCGACGATCAAGGATGTTCTCGGAACTTTTTCCACGAGCTTTGCGACCAGCGGTGCTTCCCGATCCACAAACCTTGCAGTAGGTTCGGGAAAGATCAACGGACATGTGCTGATGCCGGGAGAGGTTCTTTCCGGGTATGAGTGTATGCATCCGTTCACACTGGAAAACGGATATAAGACGGCGACTGCTTATGAGAATGGCCGGTCTGTTGACAGTATCGGCGGCGGTGTCTGCCAGATCTCTACAACTCTCTACAACGCGGCTTTATACGCGGAGCTGGAGATCGTTCAGCGCCAGAATCATTCCATGTCGGTCAGCTATGTAAAACCGTCTATGGATGCGGCGATTGCCGGAACTTACAAAGATCTGAAGGTGAAGAATCCTTATGATACCCCGATCTATATCGAGGGATACACACAGGGAAAGACACTGACGTTCACGATCTACGGAAAAGAGACGAGACCGTCGAACCGCACTCTGGCATTTGAGTCAGAGACACTTCAGACTGTGCCGTCACCAACCCAGGAGATCCAGGATCCGAGCCTTCCGGCCGGAAAGCGCGTGAAAGTGGAATCCGGGCATACGGGATTAAAGTCGAAATTATATAAGTGCGTATATGTGGATGGACAGCTGCAGGAACGTACCCTGTTGAACTCTGACACATACAATGCGTCAAAAACAGTTTACCGTGTAGGAACGGGAGCTGCTGAGACAGCAGCACCGGCACCGACCGAGACGGCAGCGCCAACTGAGACGGCAGCGCCGACCGAGACAGAGGCGCCGGCACCGGTTGAGACAGAGGCGCCGGAAACACAGGCACCTGCTGAAACTGCCGGACTGCAGCCGGGCGAAAATTATGGCCCTGGAATGGGTGAGAACGCGGCTTAGGCCGCATAGAAGAGAGACCGGAATCATGAGAAAAATTGAGCGCGAACCCAACGGAGCGGGGATCTTCAGACCGGGACAGGATCTGGTAGTCGCAGGGACGATCGGAAAAAACGGTGTGAAGGCGGCTCTGTCGGCAAAAGAAAAAGAGATATCGGCCCGATTCCCGGAATGGTTTGTCAAGCGGATCCGGGAGCAGGCAGATAAAAAGTTAGAACTGACTCCGGAGATGTTCGATGCCTGCGGCGCAGGAGAATGGGAAGAAATTTCGGAGGGCGGCATACTGGCCGCCCTTTGGACTATCTCAGGAGCGTATGAGCAGGGAATTTCCTTTGAACTGAGGAAAATCCCGGTCGCACAGGAAACAATCGAGATCTGTGAACTTTTTGACCTGAATCCATACCGGCTCGCATCGGGAGAATGCCTTCTGATGGCGGTGGAAAACGGTGGGGATGCCGTGAGGATCTTAAGCGAGGCGGGGATCCCGTCCGCAGTGATCGGAAAAGTGGAAAAAGGTATCGCGAGAAAGATGACCGGGATCGGAACAACAGGATTTCTGGAACGCCCGGCACAGGATGAAATCTATAAGATCACAGGAGAATGTGTATGACAGTGATCTGACTGGGAGAAAGCTTTCCTGCCTGGACAGCCGGTCGGAATATGGATTTACCTGTAATCGCTGCTATGACTTTGTAAGAAACTGCTGCCCATAAGAGAATGCCGGCGGCAGATTTCTCAGGTGAAAGTACTGAACAGATATGTAACAAGGAGGATTTATCATGCGTGAAAAAATTTTGGCGATCATTGAAAAGAACAGCCGAATTGATCTGAAAGATCTGGCCGCCCTTTTGGGCGAGAGTGAAGCAGCCGTCGCGAATGAGATCGCGGACATGGAAAAAGAAAATATTATCTGTGGATATCACACCATGATCAACTGGGATAACACCGGAAACGAGAAAGTGATCGCATTGATCGAAGTGAAAGTAACTCCGCAGAGAGGAATGGGATTTGACAAGATCGCGGAGCGTATTTACCAGTACAGCGAAGTGAATTCCGTATATCTGATGTCCGGTGCGTTTGATTTCACCGTGATCATCGAAGGAAAGACCATGCGTGAGGTCGCTCAGTTTGTATCTGAAAAACTGTCCCCGATGGATTCCGTCCTCAGCACAGCGACCCATTTTGTACTCAAGAAATATAAGGACCACGGCACGATCATGTATGAGAAGCCGGGGGATGAAAGGATGATGATTACACCGTGAGAAACCCGTTATCTGATAAAATCGTAACGATCCCGCCGTCCGGGATCCGTAAATTCTTTGATATTGTAAGTGAGATGAAAGATGCAATCTCCTTAGGCGTCGGCGAGCCGGATTTTGATACTCCGTGGCATATCCGTGAAGAGGGCATTTATTCTCTGGAAAAAGGACGTACCTTCTATACATCCAACGCAGGCTTAAAAGATCTGAAGATCGAGATCTGCAACTATTTAAAGAGACGTTTTGACGTAGAATATGACTATAACAAAGAGGTCATGGTAACCGTCGGCGGAAGTGAAGCGATCGATATCGCGCTTCGCGCGATGTTAAATCCGGGAGACGAAGTTCTGATCCCGCAGCCGAGCTATGTGTCCTACACTCCGTGTACGATCCTGGCGGACGGTGTTCCGGTTACGATCCAGCTTGAGGAGAAGGACAAGTTCCGCCTGACAAAAGAAAAACTCCTGGAAAAGATCACACCGAAGACGAAAGTCCTGGTGCTTCCGTTCCCGAACAACCCGACCGGTTCCATTATGGAGGCGGAAGATCTGGCGGAGATCGCGAAGGTCTGCGTGGAGAAAGACCTGTTTGTTATCTCCGATGAGATCTACTCCGAGCTTACCTACAAGGGACAGCACTGCACGATCGCCGCATTCCCGGGAATGAAGGAGCGTACCGTTCTGATCAACGGTTTCTCGAAATCCTTCGCGATGACCGGATGGCGTCTCGGCTATGCATGTGCGCCGGAGATCATCCTGAAACAGATGTTAAAGATCCACCAGTTTGCGATCATGTGTGCGCCGACAACAAGCCAGTATGCTGCGGTTGAGGCGCTGAGAAACGGTGACCATGATGTGATCGAGATGCGTGAGGCATATGACCAGAGAAGACGTTACCTTGTAAAGGCACTTCGCGATATGGGATTTGACTGCTATGAGCCGCAGGGCGCGTTCTATGTATTCCCGAGCATCAAGAAATTCGGTATGACTTCCGATGAGTTTGCTTTAAAGCTTCTTGAGGAGGAGAAGGTTGCCGTTGTTCCGGGTACTGCGTTCGGCGACTGCGGAGAGGGATATCTGAGAATCTCCTATGCGTACTCCTTAAATGATCTGAAACGTGCGCTTGAGAGAATGGAGCGTTTCGTGAAGAGACACCTGAACGAAGAGAAATAAAAAGAATTGTGACTGTGCGGATACCGGACAGTCATGGAAAACGGAGCTTCCCCGGCTTGATCATGAAGGTGGTCGGGCCGGGAAATTTCTTGTTTACGCGAATAATGAGCCGAAGCACATTCTTTTTATATGACAGGAGAGACCACAACATGAACATCGTATTATACGAGCCGGAAATGCCGGCCAACACAGGAAATATCGGGCGAACCTGCGTGGCAACGAACACGAAGCTGCACCTGATCGAGCCGCTGGGATTTAAGCTCAGCGAAAAACATCTGGTCCGTGCCGGACTGGACTACTGGGACAAGCTGGATGTGACGGTGTACAGTGATTATCAGGATTTCTTAAAGAAGAATCCGGGAGCAAAGATCTACATGGCGACCACCAAAGGCGAACATGTATACACGGATGTTCCGTATGATCCGGACGCCTATATCATGTTCGGACCGGAGAGCCGCGGGATCCCGGAGGAGATCCTTGTGGAGAACCGTGAAAACTGTATCCGGATCCCGATGTGGGGAGATATCAGGTCCTTAAATCTTTCAAATTCCGTGGCGATCGTGCTCTATGAGGCGCTCAGACAGAACGGGTTTGAGAAGATGACGATGGAAGGACATCTGCATCATCTGCACTGGAAAGAGTAGAAATTCTGCGGATTCCGCCGGAAGGTGAGACACCGGAAGGATCCGTACAGCCTGGAAAAGGAAAAAGGGGAAAGAGGAAAACAATCATGATGAATGAAAAATGGGAAGAACAGTTTCGCGAACAGATCCATGATTTCGTGGAGACAATTGAAAAATTTGACAAAGGCGAGATCGACCGGAAGGCATACAAGGGAATCTCCGGAGGATTCGGAAGCTATGCGCAGCGGGATCCTTCCAAACATATGCTGCGTCTCAGAATGGCAGGCGGAAACCTGACGGAAAAGCGCCTGGAATTCCTTACAGAGGCGGTAAAGGATTACGGTGTGGAGCTCATGAAGCTTACGACATGTGAGACTGTCCAGCTTCACAATTTAAAGGCGGAGCAGGTTCCGGTCCTCATGGAAAAAGCAATTGATGCCGAGATCTACAGCCGGGGCGGCGGCGGAGACAATCCGAGAAATATCATGATGAGCCCGCTCTCCGGAGTACAGAAAGGGGAAGCTTTCGATGTAAAGCCGTATGCGGAGGCAGCGGCAGAGTATCTGCTCTCCATCGCTGGTGAGATCCATATGCCGAGAAAGCTGAAAGTGGCGTTCTGCAACGGCGCTGACGATTCTGTACACAGTGCATTCCGTGATATGGGATTCATGGCAAATCCGGACGGAACATTTACACTCCGGATCGCCGGCGGACTCGGCGGCGGCTATAAGATGGGAGTCCTCGTAGATGAACATGTCCAGGCGACAGAGATCCTTTACTATATCCGCGCCATGATCGAGACATTCTGCCAGCACGGCAATTATGAGAACCGCGCGAAAGCCCGCACCCGTTTCATGCAGGAGACACTGGGAG
This sequence comes from Clostridium sp. MCC344, assembly GCF_018785365.1. NCBI lineage: Bacteria > Bacillati > Bacillota > Clostridia > Eubacteriales > Clostridiaceae > Clostridium > Clostridium sp. MCC344. The sequence goes on from NZ_WQPQ01000078.1 coordinate 69,033, forward strand.
TTGACGGATTAAAGACGGCGTTTCTTGAGAACGTGCAGAAAATGAAAGAAAAAGGCGGTCTGGACTTCCATGTGGAAGAAAAAACGGTTACGAAAAAAGGTTCCGGAGAAATCTCTGATAAGCGCGTCATTGCCCAGAAACAGCCGGGACTCTACGCAGTCGCTTATCATCCGATCGGAGGATGCCTCCCGACTGGAAAACCGGCAGAGCTTCTCGCACTTTTAAAGGAGATCCCGGATGCAGAGTGCCGGATCGCACCGCATGAGACGATCTATATCATCAACCTGACTGCAGACGAGGCAAAGAAGGTTCTCGCAGCAACGGCTGACGGAGCCCAGACAGCCTTTGAGAACAGTGTTGCATGTATCGGCGCATCGATCTGCCAGCAGGGCGTCAGAGACAGCCAGGCGGCGCTCAGAGCGGCTGTAGCGGCTGTCAGAGAGGCAGGAATCCCGGACGGCGCTCTTCCGAAGATCTGTATTTCCGGATGTCCGTCCAGCTGTTCCGCGCATCAGGCGGCGGCGCTCGGTTTCCAGGGCGCAGCAAAGACCGTAGACGGAAAGCCGGAGTCTGCGTTTAAGATGTTCGTCGGTGGAAGTGATAAACTCGGTGCGGCAAAATTCGGCGAGGCCGGAGCCGTGATCCTGGAGCGTGATCTTCCGAAGCTTCTCGTGGAGCTTGGAAAAGCAGCGGCAGCATCTAACATGAACTGGGAGACCTGGATCGCTGGTCATGGGGATGAATTCCGGGCGATTGTGGAAAAGTACGCGTAAAAGACTGCGTGCTGTGGAAAGACGGAATCCCTATAAATATAAAAATGTCGGCAGTTTTAATCTACTGCCGACATTTTTTGCAGAAAACGTGGATTTTTGTTCGCAGCCGGGAAGGTGCTGAACAATTACGGATCGGCCAGGACAGGATCCTACATCTCGATCAACTGAAACGGCACCTGTCTTGCGCGCAGCATCTGCGCTTCGCGGCGGTGGCAGGTGAAGATGATGATCTGACCGCCGTAGGCGGAGGCGAGCCATTCGAGAGCTGTTTTCAGGCGATCATCATCGTACTGGGTAAAGCTGTCGTCGAAGATCAGCGGAAAACCTCCGGATTCGGAGCCGGACCCCGTGAGAAGCTTTGCGGCGGCAAGGCGCAGGGCGAGATAGACCTGGTCCATGGTTCCGCTGCTGACGTTTTCGAGCGGGACGAGCTTTGTCTTCGTGTTCAGGAAGACGTTCAGATTCTCGTCGATGCTCATGCTGTCGTAGATCCCGCCGGTGATGCCGGTGATATACTGGGACGCCTCTTTGTTCAGATAGAGTCCGAAAGAATCCCGAATCGTGGAGGAGAGGTCTGCCATGGTCTCCTGGGCGAGGTCGATGGCGACGATCTCATCGTGGATGCGGTCATTCTCCGCGAGAGTCCGCTTTAACGCTTTCGCTTTATTTTTGCAGTTGCTCAAGTGTTCCAGCTTTTTTTCCAACTCCCACTGGGTCCGCTGCTGTTTCTCGATCATCTCGCTGCAGCCGGCCTGTTTTGTCTGGAGATTACTCAGATCTTCCAGAAATTTCCGGATCGCCGTCTCGGACTGGGAGACCATATCACAGAGCTTCGAAAATTCGCCCATCCGCGCGCGGAATGCGTTCATGGCATCTTCGGACACTGCGGAATCTCCGAGATGTCTCGCAAGAAGAGCGCCAAGTTCCGCCGAGGTGCTGTCGCACATTTTGTGATATTCTTTATCTTTCTGACGGAAGATCAAGGAGATGATAAAAAAGATCACAGCCGCCGCCACAGAAGCTCCGCAGACAGGGAGATATGCGGTGAGATTGAAATATCCAAGAGCCGCCGCTGCCCCGAGTCCTGCGATCCCGAGAACGGCCGTAAGCGCGGACAGGACTTTTCTGGACTTCTTGCTGCACTCCATATTCAGCATATTGTATTCATTGTATAATTTTTCTGCATTGGAGGACATCGCATCCACGGAAGCCTGGTCTGTAAAACCATTGTCTGCGAGGACTTTCTTTCCGTTTGCGAGTTTCTCGTCCAGATCCTTTTTCTGTGTCTGGGTATTTTCGATCAGTCCATTGACCTGGGTCCGCATATTCTGGTAGGAGGCGAGCTGGTTCTCGTATTCCGGGCCGGCGATCTCAGATTCAATATTCCGGATCTCAGCGAGAAGAGAGGTGAATTCCCGGCTTGCCTCCGGGATCAGCCCGGCTTCGAGCGAACGTTTCTGGTTGCGCAGGAATGCGGTGGCTTTTGTGATATTTAAGGAAATATTGCCGGTGGTGTTCATGTTGGCAATATAATTCTTAAGTTCCGTCACCATTCCGTCCTCGGTGGCGCTCTTCAGCTGGCCGATGCTGATCGTGTTATTGTACATGGTCTCAGTGAGCCCGTTTAAGAGCCTGGAGATAAACTCCGGACTTGCGTTTTCTTCAAGACCTTTCGTCTCATTGATGATCTTTAAAGACTTATTTTCTTTCCGGAACCGCCGCTCGATGCGGTAGATGGTCCCATCTTTTTCCAGTCTCAGCCAGCCTTCGTAGGTCCCGCTGTTTTCCCACGGTTCGTACTTTGTATACAGGTCATTCTTTGCCGCCCGTCCCCGCCCGCGCTCGATCCCGAAGAGTATGCCGCGGATAAAGGTGTGGAGCGTGGATTTTCCGGCTTCGTTCTTTCCGTAGATAATGTTGATCCCGTCGTTGAAGGAGATGGTCCGGTCATGAAATTTTCCGAACCCGTTGATATGTAATTCGAGTAATCTCATGGCTGACTCCTTTCGTCTTTTGTCATAAGCAGGGCGTGGATCCCGTAATAAAGCGCTTTTTTCTCCACAGGACTCATATCTTCCTTCATGAGCGCCTGGATATAAAAGCCGATCATGTCGCTCGGATGTTCCGCGAACAATGCGTGGAAATCATACTGCGGTTCCGATTCATCCAGGATCTCGATGATATTCCACTGACCGGAGAGAAGATCCAGGTCAAAACTGATATCAGGATCCCGCATGCCGCGGATGCGGAAACGATAGATATTGCCCGCGCCGCGCTTGCGGATCTCGTCGGCGATGATCTGGGAGAGCTCGGTGTTGGTCGTCTGAGGAGTTACATTGACCACTAACGGGATATACTGGGCCTGGCAGACTTCCTTAAACTGCAGGGAGGTCACATGACCGCTCGCGGTGTCGATTTCCCCGACAAAATATCCGTGCGGTCCGGTCTCCGTCATGTCGAGCGGTTCCGGGGAACCTGCGTAGGCCATGCGGTTTTCCAGGAGAACCTCCGGCTTGTGGATATGCCCAAGGGCGATATAGGAGAACGGGGATGCAGCCAGTGCATTCCGGTCAAAAGGAACATGCTTTGCATCACCGCCATGGAGCATGAGGATCCGGGTACGTCGGGATGCCGGAAGAGAGATGTTGTCGGCCTTTGCCTCGGTAATCTCGGCAGTGTGATAGCTGAATCCGTAAACTTCTGTGTTCAGCTCCTCAAAATAGACGGAAGAGAGGTCCTCGTCCATCAGAAATGTCACGTTCGGCGCCCAGGTAAAGCTGAGGAGTGCGGAACTCTTCCGGATCCGGTCATGGTTTCCGGCAATGATGACAACTCTGGTCCCGGGGATCGTAGAGAACAGATAGTTGACTTCCTTTAAGTCGCGGGCCAGCGGCTGGCGGTGGAACAGATCGCCGGAGATCAGAAGGAGATCGGCGCGGGAGTCTCTCGCGTCCTCAATGATTCCCTGGAATGTCAGTCGGATCGCCTGTTCCCGCTTTTTGCCCCAGGGCTTATCACTGTCCGGGATCATGCCCCAGTGGATATCGGCGGTGTGGATAAATTTCATAGGTTCCTCCCAGTGTAAAAGATCAGGAAAAATCGAAAAGGAGCGCAACAGATCGTCTGTGCGCTCCCTGCGGCTGCCATGCATCGAAAGGACGCGGCGGGCTGCTGTTTTTCCTTATAACTCGCAGTTATTAACGGTACGCGGGAACGGGATCACGTCACGGATATTGCCCATTCCTGTGAGGTACATCACGCAGCGCTCGAAGCCGAGACCGAAACCGGAGTGGCGGACACTGCCGTATTTTCTGAGGTCGAGATAGAAGCCGTAGTCTTCCGGTTTTAATCCGAGCTCATTCATGCGGGCGAGAAGCTTGTCGTAATCGTCCTCACGCTGGCTTCCGCCGATGATCTCGCCGATACCCGGAACGAGGCAGTCCACAGCGGCAACTGTCTTTCCATCCGGATTTAACTTCATGTAGAACGCCTTGATCTCCTTCGGGTAGTCGGTAACGAATACCGGTTTCTTGAAGATCTTCTCAGTCAGATAGCGCTCATGCTCCGTCTGGAGATCGCAGCCCCAGAATACCTTGTAATCGAACTCGTCGTTGTGCTCTTCGAGGAGCTTGACAGCCTCTGTGTAGGTAACACGGCCGAATTCGGAATTTAATACGTTGTTTAAACGGTCGAGAAGTCCCTTGTCGACGAACTGGTTGAAGAAGTTCATCTCAGACGGAGCGTTCTCAAGAACGTAGCGGATGACATATTTTAACATGCCCTCTGCCACAGTCATATTGTCATCAAGATCAGCGAATGCCATCTCCGGCTCGATCATCCAGAACTCGGCAGCATGACGGGTCGTGTTGGAATTCTCAGCACGGAAGGTCGGTCCGAAGGTATAAACATTGCGGAATGCCATTGCGTAGGTCTCAGCGTTTAACTGTCCGCTTACGGTAAGGCTTGTATGCTTTCCAAAAAAGTCCTCGCTGTAATCAACTGCGCCGTCCTCAGTCTTCGGGACGTTATCGAGATCGAGAGTTGTTACCTGGAACATCTCGCCTGCGCCTTCACAGTCACTGGATGTGATCAGAGGTGTGTGGACATAGACGAAGCCCTGCTCCTGGAAGTACTGGTGGATCGCGTAGGCGATCAGGGAACGCACACGGAATACAGCCTGGAAGGTGTTGGTACGCGCACGAAGGTGCGGGATCGTACGAAGGTATTCGAAGGTGTGACGCTTTTTCTGGAGCGGGTAATCCGCGCTGGAAGCGCCTTCAACAACAACCTCTGTCGCCTGGATCTCGAACGGCTGCTTTGCCTCCGGTGTTGCAACGAGAGTACCTTTTACGATGATGGAAGCGCCGACGTTTAACTTGGAAACTTCAGCGAAGTTTGCCATTGTATCATGGTAAACGATCTGTAAGGTATCGAAGCTTGTACCATCGTTTAATACGATAAAGCCGAATGCCTTGGAGTCACGGATGCTGCGGATCCAGCCACCGACGGTGATCTCCTTGTCTAAATATTTCTCACGCTCTTTAAAGAGCTCTTTGACTGTTGTCAACTGCATGATTGTTTCTCCTTCTAAATACATCTCCTGTAACGGTGTGTTACATAGTCTCTTCTTTTTAAATGCAATCTGCTACTAGTATAGCGTATTTTGTGTGTGGATTCAAGGAAAAATGGGCATAAGACGGTTTTTTATCGCTTTTATTGTCTGGTAGGGGAAGAATTTTGGAGTGGAAATTTGTGACAAGACATCATCAGAATGATGGGTACTGCTGGAATTGGATCAAATGAAACGAAAAGATACTGCATGACAGGAAAAACATGGTCATACAGTATCTTTGGCGTTCAATATGATATTTGTGTAAGGAAATCCGGATTATTTACGAGAATTGATCTGGAATTACACTTTTTGCTTTTTCCAACATTTCCTGCAACATCGTTTGCCATCCTGTTGGATCCAGATAAATGTCACCGCTACCGTCATCATTTTTATAGCGGGATAGCAGATCGTAATTATGGTTATGAGAAGGGATGACGATATCGACATGAAGCTTCATCATTTCACGAAGCTGATTTACATAATCAGCCTGGAGATGAGCAGGAAGCCGGTTTTCTTCCAATTCTTCATAAGTAAGGCCATTTAATCCGAGTCCTCCGTGCATTGCAGCGATCACTGGTTTTCCATGGTGGGAGGTATGGATCACAAAAGTCGTTGTTCCAGGGGTGTGTCCTGCACAAAGCTTAAACTCGATCTTTACATTTCCCATTTCAAATGGTTTGGAATAATCATAATATTCGCTGATCGTAAACGGCGGGATCTCTCCACAGATGAGGTCGGGACGTTCGGTAAAGAAGAATGCATCGTTTTCGCTGATCCACACCTTTGCTTTCGTGTATTCCTGAAGAAATCTGGTAGCAGCCACATGATCGAAATGGCCATGGGAAAGAAAAATATGTTTGATATCTTCCGGATGAAATCCCAGTTTTCGAATTCCGTCAAAAACAAGATAGACACTTTCTTTGAAGGCCGGATCGATCAGGATCAGACCATCGCCGGTGTCGATCAGATAGGTGGAGACATAGGTGTTTCCGACAAAATAAATATTGTCAGTAACCTGAAATGGCTCATGGTAGAGGATCCATGGATTGCTTGTAAAATAAGCAGCTTTTTCAGCGAGCGCCTTCATGCGAGCAGCGCGTTCAGCAGTAGATTCAATCATAATTTAAAGTCCTTTCAAGTAATTTTTTTTAGTAGATCATATTGAGAACAAATGGTGCCCATACGGCAAATGCAATTGTCATGATTACACAAGGAATCCAGCCAATCTTGATAAAATCTTTCATGTTAAAATCGCAGACACCGTATACATATCCCTCTGCAGTTCCAGCCATCGGTGTTCCAAAGCAGATAATGGAGCCACAGGCAACGCCGGCAACAAGGAGACGGGGATCAATCCCCAGATTGATCGCCATGGTTGCTGCGATCGGGGAGAAGATCGCGATAACAGCAGCATTGCTCATGAATTGTGTAATAAACATAGAAACAAAGCAGAAGATTGTCGCGAGGATGATCGGGTTTGTTAGGTTCGGGAATGCGTTGCTGAACAGATTGGAGATCCATTCACCGGTACCTGAAGCAGTGATTGCGTTGGAGAGCGGAAGTGTTCCGGCAACAAGAAAGATTACCCCCCAGCTTACAGAATTAAATGCGTCTTTCTGAGAAATTAATTTTAGGCCGACAGCCAGAGCTGCGAATGTTGTGGATACGAGATATACCGGAACGATCTTTGTTGCAGTGGCAATGACCATCAGGACAACGTTTGCAAGGAAAATGAATGTAGCCAGTTTTTCTTGAAGAGGGGTATATGGAGTTTTGGTCGAGTAATCAATTTCTTCTGTAAGCGCTTCCTGAGCACGAGCAGAGGCCTCTTTATCAACGACAAACTTCTTACAGATGACGATATAGTAAACAAGCAGGAAGAAGAACATTGGAAGCTTGATCCATGTAAAATCCATAAGACCGTACTGGACTTCAGAACCTGCGTCTGTAATGTACTGATTAAAAAGAAGCAGGTAGGTAATGGAACTTCCGATCGGAAAACATTGTACACAGACCCAGGTGCAGAGATCAGCAGCGGATTTGAATACACGTTTTTCGCTGAGTCCGGAATCTTTGCAGAGTTCCATGATGATCGGAGTTAATGCTGCAATCGTAGCAGTAGCGGTTGTTGCAAGTCCCATAACGGTGATTCCTGCAATGATCATAAGAAAGACCTTTAACGGACTTCCTTTTGTGTTTTTCTGAATAAATACGCGGATGCGGTAGGTGAAACTTGTTTTTGCAAAAACAGCGCCGATAATGAAAAGACCAATCCATGTGATAACTGTTGTGTTGGACATGCCGGACCATGCAGTCTTCGCGTCGAGGATGCCGGTTCCCTGAAGAAGAACAGGTACCATTAAAGCTGTGAAGCCAAGTGGCAGCAATTCAAAAAAGAATGAAATACTCATAAGGGCAATGATCCCCAATACAATAGCAATTTGCGTTGTCATACAATTCCCTCCTGTATGAAAAGTAGAAACATTTGTTTTTCGCCTTGATCCTGTCTGCAGCCAGAGATAAGGTCTTTGGTTCGTCATTGTGCACAGAATGATCATGGAAATATCGTAGCATCAAAACAAAATAAATAAAAGAATATATTTTCTTATACTATAAGAAAAAACTTATGATACAATAAAAAGAGAAACGCAAACTGAAAATTTGAAAACAAAAAATCAGGAGAGAATAAAAACAATGACGATGACACAACTTGTATATTTTGTTGCAGTTGCGGAAGAACTGAATATTACGAGAATCGCAGAGCAGTTTCATGTGTCCCAACCGGCAGTTTCATCGGCAATCCGGGATCTGGAAAAAGAATTCCGCGTTTCGCTCTTTGAAAGACATCACAATGATCTGTTCCTGACATCAACAGGAAATATTGCTTATCAACAGGCGAAACGTCTGGTGGAGCATTATGAAGAGTTTCGGACAAGTATTGAGAAGCTGCAGATGGACAAGGCTGTTTCCCTTGCAATCGCTCCGAATGTTGCAGCCATTCATTTGTCGAAATTGTTTCCCTATATGCAGGAGCAGCTTCCGGGTGTGACGATCAATATGCAGGAAAATTTTATCGTAAATATGACACAGCTTCTGAAAAATAATCTGTTGGATGCGGCCTGTTTTTCCTGCCGGGAGAAGATGAGGGATCCGGCTCTCACATATATCCCTGTTGGAAAACTTTCATTGGCGTTATGTGCATCATCGACATTTTTCAAACTGGATAGTCAAATTATATCACCGAAGAAACTGGAAGGGATTCCGATGGTCTTTCAATTTAAATCCTCTCAGCTGAATACTTTTATCCTGGAATACTTCGCTGGATATCATGTAATCCCAAATGTGATTTTTTATGCGAATCAGCTTACAACAATAACTTCTTTTGTGCGAGAGGGGCTTGCAGTCGGATTTTTGCCTCCGGAAATTATTGAGAAGGATCCAGACATTGTACAGTATCATCTTCCGGAAGCAGAAAATCTGGAGAATGTGGAAATAAATTTTGTTTACAAGAAAAAAACTCTGATGGTGGAAGAGCTTCTTCGCATCTTCCGCACATACTTTAATATGGTTCAAAAGAACAGAAAAATGGAGAAAGATAAATAAAAAGTACATCAATCGCCCATAAAATAAAATGTTTTTGTGGAATTTTGGCTGCGAGCCCATTATAATAGAGAAAAACATCACACGGGAGGGCAAATGAATGAATATTTACGATCGGATCAAGACCATGAGCGACGAGATGGCAGGTGACCTTACGGCGCAGAGACGTGACTTTCATAAGTACGCGGAGCCGGGCTGGTTTGAGATGAGGACATCGTCCATTATTGCACGGAAACTGACAGAGCTCGGATATGAAGTTCTTGTCGGAGATCAGGTCTGCAAAAAGGATTCCAGAATGGGCGTTCCGTCTGAGGAAAAGTTAGAGGAACAGTATGAGCGTGCCGTTGCCCAGGGAGCGGATCCGGAGTTTGTTAAGTACACAAAGGGAGGAATGACCGGTGTGATCGGAATCCTGCGCTGCGGCGAGGGCCCGACGGTTGCCATGCGGTTTGATATCGATGCCCTCGGCGTATTCGAGGAGCATGATCCGAGCCACAGACCGGCGAAAGAGGGATTTAACTCCGTAAATGAAGGCTTCATGCATGCCTGCGGACATGATGGACATGCCACCATCGGTCTTGGTGTGGCGAAAGTCCTGATGTCTATTAAGGATCAGCTCCATGGAACCGTGAAACTGATCTTCCAGCCGGCAGAAGAGGGTGTCCGCGGTGCGAAATCCATCGTTGATAACGGGCATCTTGACGGTGTGGATTACCTGATCGGCTCTCATGTGACAAATAAGAAAGAGGACGATCCGGCAGTGGTAATTCCGGGAAGCTATGGCTCTCTCGCAACGACAAAATATGATGTGATCTTCCACGGAAAATCTGCCCATGCGGGCGGATCACCGGAGGTTGGACGGAATGTCATGCTGGCAGTCGGAACGGCGATCTTAAACCTTTATGCGATCCCGCGTCACTCCGGCGGCGTGTCCAGAGTAAATGTGGGAACCGTTGTCGCCGGAAGCGGACGGAATGTTATCGCGGACGAGGCGAAGATGGAGATCGAGGTCCGCGGTGAGACCACCGAGATCAACGAGTACATGAAAAATTACGCAGTGAACATTATTGAGAGCGCGGCAAAAATGCACGGATGCACCTGCGAGATGAAGCTTATGGGCGCGGCAAACTCCCTGACGAGCAGTGAAGCGCTGATGGAGCGGGTGAAGAGAGTCTGCGAGGAAGATCTCCATCTGCCGGTTGCGAAGGAAATGAGCAGCAAAAATGGCGGCAGCGAGGATGTCTCCTACATGATGAACCGCGTCCAGGAACAGGGCGGACAGGCGACCTTCATGCGAGTCCTCACCCACGAAGCCGGTCCGGGTCACAGCCGTATCTTCGATATCGACGAGCAGGTTCTTCCGAATGCGGTGAAGATCTTCTGCGGTGTGGTTTATGACATTATGCACTAATGGGTGAGAAGTGCATGCGATAAAAAGCGACAGATAAAAAGAGCTCCGGCCAATTTGCCGGAGCTCTTTTCATAAATGAGAGAAGACGTTTTACGCCATGATCTTGCGGAACAGGTCTTTCAGGTCCTCTACGCTGGCATCCTTCGGGTTGCCCGGCGCGCAGGCATCTGCGTGAGCGGACTCTGCAAGGAACGGAAGGTCTTCCTCTTTGATCGCCTCAAGGGTAGACGGAATTCCGACATCCGCGGAAAGCTTCTTGACAGCGTCAACCGCAGCTTTCCGGTATTCGTCCTGAGACATGGAATCAACATTTGCAACGCCCATTGCACGTGCGATCTCACGGTATTTCTCGCCGGTACATTCCTGATTATATTCCATAACGATCGGAAGCATCATCGCGCAGGCAACACCGTGCGGGGTATCATAGACAGCACCGAGTGTGTGTGCCATGGAGTGGGCGATACCAAGACCAACGTTGGAGAAGCCCATACCGGCAATATACTGACCGAGAGCCATTCCCTCGCGGCCTTCCTTTGTGTTTGCTACAGCACCGCGCAGAGATTTTGAGATGATCTCGATGGCTTTCAGATGGAACATATCGGTCATTTCCCAGGCAGCTTTTGTTGTGTAGCCTTCGATGGCATGGGTCAGGGCATCCATACCTGTGGAAGCGGTAAGTCCCTTCGGCATGGAGGACATCATATCCGGGTCAACGATCGCAATGATCGGCATGTCGTGTGGGTCAACGCATACAAATTTACGTTTTCTTTCGATATCGGTGATAACATAGTTGATCGTAACCTCGGCAGCAGTACCGGCTGTTGTCGGAACGGCGATGATCGGAACACACGGTTTTTTCGTCGGTGCAACACCCTCAAGACTTCTTACATCCTCAAATTCCGGGTTTGCGATGATGACGCCGATCGCTTTGGAGGTATCCATGGAGGAGCCGCCGCCGATGGCGATCAGGTAGTCAGCGCCGGATGCCTTAAGGGCTTCAACACCGTGCTGGACATTCTGGATCGTCGGGTTTGCTTTAATATCGGAGTAGAGCTCGTAGTCAAGACCGTTTGCGGTCAGAATGTCGGTTACTTTGGCGGTAACCTTGAATTTTACGAGATCCGGGTCGGAACATACGAACGCCTTTTTAAAGCCGTGGGCTTTTGCCTCGTTCGCGATCTTCTGAATCGCGCCTGCTCCGTGATAAGATGTCTGATTTAACATAATACGATTTGCCATGATAAAAAACTCCTTCCATGAATACTTGCTCTCAAAAGCTTTCTGTGCCTTTGTTATTATATTAACAAATTTGAAGAGCAAAAAGAAAGTTACAGAAAAGGCAAAGTGTAACACTTTAAGGAAAATCGACATATTGCAAAAGAAAGACATAGAAAAATTGTGCAAAATAACAATAGATCAGGACAGCAGATGAAGCTCAAGAAACAGATCCCGCAATGCTGCCGGCATCGCGTGGACGAGAAGCCCGGCAAACTGGGACGGGGTCAGGTCCATGCCGCCGAGAACCCACTTTACGGTCATGGTGATCGAGCCCTGACAGTACATTTCCAGAAGAAAATGGATCTCAGGGCTGGCCGGTCTGCCGCTTTTTTCCCGGATCAGATTTTCATAAAAGGCGAGGATCAGCTTAAAATCATGCTCCCGCAGGGAATTCTGCCTGTCATAGCGGAAGGCGGCGGCAAAAAACGTCTTTTCCTCCTGAATATATGTAAATTTTTTCTCCAGACTGTCAAGGACCGTGGTCCCGCGCCCCATATGTTCAAAGGAGCGGGCGAGGAGCTTGTCGAAATACCAGTTGATCAGGTCAGATTTATCAAGAAAATTCCGGTAAAAGGTCTGGCGGGTGACGCCGCAGCGCTCTGTGATCTGGCGGACAGTGATCGCATCGACCGGAGTTGTCTTCATGCATTCCTTCATGGCTGCGGCGAGACGGTATTTTGTTTTTTCCCCCTTCATGGCAGGCGTACTGGATTCGATCATTAAAAGCTCCTTTCTCCGGTATCGCGGCCGGTTCTTATGTAACAGGAAATTCCCCGTTACATAAAAAGGCACATTCTTTTTTTATTCAGTAAATTTTATCATAATTTTTCCAATGAAGAAAGTCTTTTTGAGGCGGTTAGGTCCTTCATCTGATCTCATCGGGAAGCGTTCAAAAAAACTCCGTATTATCCGCGATCGAGTCACGCGGATGATACGGAGTTTGTGTTACGTCTGAATGAGCTTTAGATGGCTGATACCGAGGGCAGACCGGTTTTTATGAGAGACCGATCACAACGGCAAGGATCACAGCGATGGATCCGAATGCAAACAGGACAGCCTGGAATTTGATCTGGAATTTTGCCCATTTGCCCCAGTCGAGCTTTGCCGCAGCCAGCGCGCCTAAGAGGCAGCCGGAGGTCGGAACGATGAAGTTTGTGAAGGCATCACCAAGCTGGTACGCAACAACAGCAACCTGTCTCTCGACACCGACAAGATCGGCGAGAGGAGCCATGATCGGCATGGTAAGGGCAGCCTGTCCGGAACCGGATACAACGAAGAAGTTGAACACGGACTGGAAGATATACATAAACCATGCGGAGATTACCGGCGGGAAATTCTGCATTCCGTCACTGATGCTGTGAAGGATCGTATTTAAGACTGTACCATCGGTTGCGCTTGTGCCGCCAAGGATGATGATGATACCCTGTGCCATTCCGACACACATTGCAGCGCCTAAAAGATCGGCAGCACCGTGGTCGAAGGATTTTGCGATATCATTTACTTTCATGTCATTCAGCTTGAATACAACGCCGATGATACCGGAAACAAGACCCATCACGAAGAACTGGGAAGCGATCTCCGGGATATAGTAGCCCTCGCTTACAACGCCCCAGATCGTCCATACCATGCAGGCAGCGACCGTGAGGAGAACAAGCTTGTGGCCGAGAGTGAACGGCGGCATCTCTTTGCCGTTCTTTGCGAATTCTTTTCTGTATTCTTCGTCAGATTCATACGCAACGGAGAGCTGCGGATCTTTCTTGATCTTTACTGCGTAGCGCATTGTGAAGACGATCGTAAGTCCTGTGAAGAAGATCCATAATGGGATACGGAACCATGCACCGGACATGACCGGAATACCGGCAACACCCTGGGCAACAGCCAGTCCGAACGGATTTTGCCAGGAAGAACCGAAGCCGATCTGTGTAGATACGTAGGAGCACATAATTCCGACAACTGCGTCATATCCCATTGCGATAAACATCGGTACGAGGATCATAACGAACGGGATCGCCTCCTCACCCATACCGAAGACTGCGCCTCCGAGGGAGAACAGGACTACGAGGATCGGGATCAGAAGGATCTCTCGTCCGTTTGTCAAAGCGATGACCCGCATAATGCCGCTTTCTATCGCTCCTGTCCGGAGAACGATACCGAAGGCACCGCCTACGACCAGAATGAAGGCGATGATCCCGACAGCGGTACCATTCTTATCGCCGACGGTCATACCCTCGAATACATAGTTTAAAATTCCCTGACCGCCAAAGTCTTCGGTCCCGAAGATCGGAGCTGCTTTGGTCACCTTATTTCCGTTTTCATCCAGAATATACTGGAAGCTTTCTGGATCCAGAACGGTTCTTGTTTTTTCCACGCCGTTCTGCATATACGTGATTTCTTTTGTGTCGTATTTACCCAACGGAATAAATACGGTGAGCAGAGCCGCGAACAGAATGACACCAAAAATGATGATGTAAGTGTGCGGCATCTGGAAGCCCTTTTTTTTCTCCATGGCTTATTCCCCCATAATTATATTCTCTGCCTGTGAAATCCCCCGCACAGGTAGTGTATCTACTATATTAACATAGATTCTGTGATACGTCATTACTCTTTTCCTTTAATTCTGCATATTAATAGGTTTATACAATTTTGAATCAGCATTTTTGGTACTTATGTAACCAAGCAGAAACATAGGTATTGTATTGCTTATCGTACAAAAAGAAAAAAATGTCAGAATATACATAAAATTGGGATTGAAAGGATGAAAAGTTTGTTCACATCTTCTAAAAAGTATGTTATAATAGAGTCACCATCTAAGAAACTAGTGTATGGGACAAAAAGAGCAGCAAGAGGTGATATCATGGTAAAAAAAGAGATGATAGCGATGCTGTTGGCAGGAGGACAGGGAAGCCGTCTCGGTGTGTTAACACAGAAAGTGGCAAAACCGGCCGTCTCCTTCGGCGGAAAGTACAGAATTATTGATTTCCCGCTCAGCAACTGCATCAACTCTGGTGTTGATACTGTGGGAGTATTGACCCAGTACCAGCCCTTACGTTTAAACGCGCACATTGGAATTGGTATTCCGTGGGACTTAGACCGCAACGTCGGCGGCGTTACGGTTCTTCCGCCTTACGAGAGAAGCAAAGGCAGCGACTGGTATACTGGAACCGCAAATGCGATCTACCAGAATCTGGAGTACATGGAGTCCTACAATCCGGAATACGTTCTGATCCTTTCCGGTGACCACATCTACAAAATGGATTATGAGGTCATGCTGGAATATCACAAAGCGAATAATGCGGATGTCACGATTGCCGCTATGCCGGTACCGATCGAGGAAGCAAGCCGTTTCGGAATCCTGATCACGGATGACAACAACCGGATCACGGAATTTGAGGAAAAACCGAAGAATCCGAGAAGCAACCTCGCTTCCATGGGTATTTATATCTTCAGCTGGAAGGCATTAAAGGAAGCTCTTATCAAGCTTTCGGAAGAGCCGGGCTGTGACTTTGGAAAGCATGTGATCCCGTACTGCTTCGAGCAGGGCAAACGGATCTTTGCATATGAGTACAATGGCTACTGGAAAGATGTCGGAACCCTCGGTTCCTACTGGGAAGCAAATATGGAGCTCATCGATATTATTCCGGAGTTCAACCTGTATGAGGAATACTGGAAGATCTACACAAAGAGCGACCGTATCCCGCCGCAGTATATCTCTTCTGACGCAAAGATCACAAAATGTATCATCGGAGAGGGTTCTGAGATCTACGGTGAGGTGACGAATTCCGTTATCGGTTCCGGAGTTGTGATCGAGGAGGGTGCCGTGGTCAAGGATTCGATCATCATGCAGGACAGCGTGATCGGAAAAGGTGCTGTGGTCGAAAAGTCCATTATTGCCGAGGACGTAAAGGTCGGAGCTGGGGCACACCTTGGCGTCGGCGAATACGCACCGAGCAAATACGACCAGAAGGTTTACCAGTTTGATCTTGTTACGGTCGGCGAACATTCCGTAATTCCGGAAAACGTAAAGATCGGCAAGAATACAGCAATTTCAGGCGCGACGGCTGCGGAAGATTATCCGAACGGCGAGCTTGAGAGTGGCGGCTACATTATAAAGGCAGGTGGAATCGTATGAGAGCAATCGGTATTGTTTTAGCAGGCGGAAACAGCAAGCGGATGCGCGAACTTTCCAATAAGAGAGCGATCGCGGCGATGCCGATCGCGGGCAGTTTCCGAAGCGTGGATTTTGCGTTAAGCAATATGAGCAACTCTCATATCCAGAGCGTTGCCGTACTGACACAGTATAATTCCCGCTCCTTAAATGAACATTTAAGCTCTTCCAAATGGTGGGATTTCGGAAGAAAACAGGGCGGAATGTATGTATTCACTCCGACGATCACGGCGGAGCACAGCGACTGGTACCGCGGAACAGCAGACGCGCTCTACCAGAATCTGGACTTTTTAAAGAGAAGCCACGAACCATATGTAGTGATCGCTGCCGGAGACGGTATCTATAAGCTGGACTATAATAAGGTCCTGGAATATCATATCGAAAAGAAAGCCGATATCACGGTTGTCTGCAAGGACATGCCGGGCGATGTGGATGTGACCCGCTTCGGTATGGTGAAGACGAACGCGGACGGACGGATCGTTGAGTTTGAGGAGAAGCCGATGGTGGCTGATTCCCATACGATCTCCTGCGGTATCTATGTTGTCCGCCGCCGTCAGCTGATCGAGCTTATCGAGCGCTGCGCGAACGAGGACAGATATGACTTCGTACAGGACATTCTGGTACGCTACAAGGGCCTCAAGCGGATCTATGCGTACAAGCTGAATACATACTGGAACAACATCGCATCCGTCGATGCTTACTATCAGACCAATATGGACTTCTTAAAACCGGAAGTGCGCAGCTACTTCTTTAAGGAGTATCCGGATATCTATTCCAAGGTGGATGATCTTCCGCCGGCAAAATACAATCCGGGCGCGTCCGTGAAGAACAGCCTAGTATCCAGCGGCTGTATCTTAAACGGAACGGTAGAGAATTCAGTTCTGTTTAAGAAGGTCTATATCGGAAACAACTGTATCATCAAGAACTCGGTGATCTTAAATGACGTGTATATTGGGGATAATACCGTTATTGAGAACTGCATCGTTGAGAGCCGCGACACGATCCGTGCTAACACAACGTATATCGGCAAACCGGACGATGTGAAGATCGTCATCGAGAAGAACGAGAGATATACCCTGTAAAAAGGGTGCCGCAGTTCGGAGACGGGATATTCCGGACGGTGCGGCAAAGGCAGAAAGACAGGCATTCAAATATTGACTGGCCGGTGATTACATAAAATCTGCGGGGAGCGCAGATGGGGGAGGTTATTATGCAGGTAACAGATGTACGTGTGAGAAGAATTGAGAAAGAGGGAAAGATGAAGGCGATCGTGTCCATTACACTGGACAACGAGTTTGTGATCCACGATATTAAGGTCATTGAAGGGGAGAAAGGCCTGTTTATCGCGATGCCGAGCAGAAAAGCTGCTGACGGCGAATACCGCGATATCGCCCATCCGATCAATTCCGGAACACGGGACATGATCCAGAGAGTGATCCTCGACAAGTACGAGACAACCACACTGGAGGAAGCGCAGGCAGTTTAGTTTTCCGGGAAACTTGTCCGGAGTGACAGCCTGGCGCAGGTCCTGCAAAAAGATATAGCTGCAGAGAGCGGCTTGTGAATGGGGAAATAGAAAGTCCGCCAAATCGAAAGGTTTGGCGGACTTTTTTTGCGTATTATGATTTCTTATACGATTACATAAGTCCCGGGATCAGAAGCGGAACATATACGATCATGAAGAATACGATGATCAGTCCGATCAGGTACGGGATAACAGATTTGGAGATCCGTTCGATCGGAAGTCCCGTGATACCGGAAGCAACGAAGAGGTTGATGGCAACCGGCGGTGTGATCATACCGATGGCGATACCAACTACGAACAGGATTCCAAAATGTACGGTGCTGATTCCCATGGCCTTGACAAGCGGCAGGAACACCGGGGAAAGAATAATGATCGCGGAGGAGGTCTCCATGAAGACTCCGGCGAGCAGGATGATCAGGGAGATCAGGAACATGATCACATACTTGTTTGTGGAGATTCCCAATACTCCGCTTGCGATGGCTTCCGGGATCTTGTAGTTTGCGAGAACCCAGCCGAACGGACCGCTGCATGCGATGATGATCATGATAACGGCAGATGTCTTTGCACTTCCCTTCATGATCTCAACGAGACCCTTGAAATCAAGGTCGCGGTAGATAAAGAAGGAGACGAAGATCGCGTAGATAACCGCTACGGCAGCCGCCTCAGACGGTGTGAAGTAACCGGAGAAGATTCCGCCGAGAATGATGAGCGGCATTAAGATTCCCCAGATCGCTTCCTTGAAGGTGCGGAGCACATTTCCTACGGAGAAAGGCTTTCCCTTCGGGTAGTTAAACTTGCGTGCCTGGTAGAGGGAGATCGCAACGAGGATCACACCCATCAAAGCACCCGGGATGAAACCGTTGCGGAACAGGGTGTTGACACTGTCCTCAGAGATAACGGCGTAAAGGACCATCGGAACGGACGGCGGGATAACGACACCAATCGTTCCGGCAGCTGCGATCAGGGCAGCCGCGGAGTCTTCACGATAACCACGTTTCTTTAACTCCGGGATCAGAGTCGCGCCGACAGCTGCTGTTGTAGCGGCACCGGAACCGGAGATCGCTGCGAAGAACATACCTGCAAGGACGGATACGATGGAAAGACCGCCCTTTAACATACCGAGCAGAGACTCAGCAAACTCAACGAGCACCTTGGAAACCTTACCTTTTGCGAGAAGATCACCGGCAAAGATGAAGAACGGAACCGCGATCAGGGAGAAGGAATCGGTGCTGGCGAACATACGCTGCACGAGGATCAGGAGCTTTACATCGCCTTTTAAGAGAACGAGGAGAGCTGCGGCTGCGATCGCGAATGCGACCGGAACACCGATCAGGAGCAGAACGATAAAGGAAATAAATAATAATGCTGCCATTTTATGCCTCCTCCTTTCCGAATAAGAGTCCGAGAACTGCATCTACTGCATGGACGAACATGAGGCCGCATCCGACCGGGATGCAGAGGTAAATGTATTTCATGGGAAGACGCATCGCTGCGGACAGCTGATTTCCCTGTTTTCCGAAGTATTTCATTCCATAGATGATCACAACAACGAAGAGGATGCAGCAGATCACATGGACGAGAAGTTTTAAGATCTTACTGAATGCGGCCGGAACCATATCCTGGATGAAGGTGATGGAGATATGGCCGCTGTGTTTGTATACACAGCTTGCACCTAAGAATGAGGACCAGACTAAAAGATAACGGGTTGCTTCCTCACTCCAGGAGAGAGCGGTAAATGCCATACGGCAGACGATCTGGGCGCCGGTGATGATGACCATGGCGCCGAGCATGACAACGATGATGTAGGAACATAAGGTGTCCAGGACATCGCTGAGTTTATGAAAACCTTTAACGAAAGCCAATGGTGTTTCCTCCTTTTTAAATCCTGAGCGGTTACTGCTCACGACAGGCGTTTTCCGCAGCCATGCGTCTGTAAGGGGACGCCGGCGGCAGGTCCTGCAGGTGTGGAAAATGCTTATCGTGAACAGTAACCATGAAATGTGTTTAAGATGGGACCGGCTGCACAGGAGATCCTGGGCAGCCGGGTCAGATCACATGCTGAAATTCCGACTGCGAAAGCAGTGCCAGCGGATATCAGCACAAAAAGTTACGATCCAGAAACCGGGATTACTTTAAAGCATCCTGGATTCTTGTGATGTAGTCAGCGTAATCCGGATATGCATCGTATACGCTCTGAACAGCAGCACGGAAGCTGTCAACATCCGGGTTTTCTACGACTTCCATACCATGATCCTTGATCTCCTGGAGCTGGTCAGCTTCCTGATCAGCAACCCACTGACGTTCGTACTCAGCAGCTTCCTGAGCGGATTCCTCGAAGATCGTCTGAACATCTTCCGGTAAGGATTTGAAGAGGTCATTGCTCATTGTGATGATCGCTGTGGAGTAGGAATGACGGTCAAGTGTTACATATTTCTGGGACTCCCAGAGTTTGTAGGAGTAGATAACGTTGATCGGGTTCTCCTCGCCGTCGATGGTGCCCTGCTGAAGAGCTGTTAAAGCGTCGGACCATGCCATCGGAACTGCGTTTACACCAAGAGCTTTGAATGTTGCTGTGTAAACATCGTTCTCCATGACACGGAGCTTTAAGCCTGCAACGTCTGCTGCGTTTGTGATCGGTTTCTTGCTGTTTGTGATGTTACGGAAACCACGCTCTGCGTAAGCAAGTCCCTTTAAGTCAGCATCCTCAAGTGTTCCAAGGAGCTCTTTACCGATCTCACCGTCGAGGACTTTGTAAGCTTCCTCGTTGTTTGCAAACAGGAACGGCATATCGAGAACACCCATAGCGCTGGAGAAGTTTACGAACGGACCGCTTGTGATGATACCCATATCAAGAGTACCCATCTGCATGCTCTCAAGCATGGTACGCTCGTCGCCGAGAGCTCCGTTCGGATGGATCTCGATCTCGTAGGCGCCGTTTGTGCGCTCTTTTACGAGCTCAGCGAATTTCTCAGCACATACCTGGAAACTGTCCTGCTCGTTTACGGTCGTACCAAGCTTTATTACGGTTGCGTCTGTGTTTGAAGTCGCTTCCTTGCTTTCAGCAGCGGAAGAATCAGCAGCAGCGGCTGTTGTCTCAGCGGCAGCAGCAGTTGTCTCTGCAGAATTGCTGGAAGAACCGCATCCAGCCATGGAAAGTACCATAGCGCCTGCCATTACAGCAGATAATAATTTTGCACTTTTTTTCATAATGACCTCCTGAATCATTTAAAAATATGTTGTTTACAATATATCTTAACTGCCCCTCGCAGTAAGAATCTGAAGAATAAAAAAGCTCCTGTCTCTGTTAAAGAGACAGAAGCGAAACTTCTGCGGTACCACTCTTTTTGCTGTAAAAACAGCCTCTCGATCCCGTCGTTTTCCGGCTCATTTAGTGCGGAAAAGTAAACAGGCAACACGTTAACGGGTGTAAACCGAACCAGCCTACTTGGAACACTTTCAGTGGTTAGCTCCGGGAGGATTGTCTGTAACGCGGTGTCTGCAGCTTTTCACCAGCCAGCTGCTCTCTGAAAGGCCTTCGTTAAGAGCGTTCCCATCATCGCAGGAAATATTTGAAACTGACCTTTATTATAGTCACAGATTTTCAAAAGTCAAGAGAATTAAAAAAAATAAATCGCGTATTGTGAGAAAAATATGATATGATAGATCGTATAGTAAATTTATTTCATAGGAGATATTCCAACAGGTTATTATAGAGAATGGAGGAGGAGAATGAAACCGACCGTCAGTATAATTGTTCCTGTCTACAATGCGGAAAAATTCCTGAACCGCTGTGTGGACAGTATTCTCGGACAGGAATATAGAGATTTTGAACTGATTCTCGTAGATGATGGGAGCAGAGATATGTCAGGCTCGATCTGTGATGCGTATGCGAAGACGGATGAGCGTGTGGTGGTGATCCACAAAGAAAATTCCGGGGTTTCAGACACGAGAAATCAGGGAATTGAAAGGGCAAAGGGAACATATCTCCAGTTTGTGGACAGTGATGACTGGCTGACGCCGGATGCGACAAAGCTTATGGTCCGGGCGGCAGAGGAACATGGCTGTGATATGGTGATCTCCGATTTTTACCGTGTCGTTGGGGATATGGTATCCAGAAAAGGGGACATCGAGTCAGACTGCGTGATCGACCGGGAGGAATTCGCGTCGTTTATGATGGAGAATCCGGCGGATTATTACTATGGAGTGCTGTGGAATAAGCTGTACCGGCGCGATCTCGTAAACCGCTTCGGGATCCGGATGGATGCGGAGATCAGCTGGTGTGAGGATTTCATGTTCAATCTGGAATATGTCCGCTATGCAGAGACATTCTATGCGCTGAGGACACCGGTGTATTATTATGTAAAGACAAAAGGTTCGCTGGTGAACCAGAAGATCAGCATCACGAAGACTGTGAAGATGAAGCTTATGATGTTTGAGTACTACAACAACTTTTATAAGCATGTGCTGGACGAAGAGGATTATGAGAAAAACCGGCTTCAGGTGTACCATTTTCTGGTGGACGCAGCGAAGGACGGCTTTGTTTTTCCGGCATCGATCCCCGGAAACCGGAAGCTCGGAGAGGAGCGGAGCAGTGCGCTGCAGGAGGTGATCTCCGATGATGGGATCATTGTGGATAAATACCGGGACCGGAAACTTCTGGAGAGATATCTGGAGTCGGCGGCATTGAAGCATGATATGACAATGGAGGAACTTTCCCTGCTTTTATATCTGAAGGATGCAAGCCATGAACTGAGCAGAAAGAATCTTGCGGATCTTATGGATCTTAGCCGCGGAGACCTCGCGGTGGCGGTCCAGCGGTTGTCCGCGAAAAAGATGGTGGAGGTAACGGAGCTTCCGAGAAGGCGGGGAACAGAACGAAAGATCCGACTGGAACTTCTTCCGGCATCAGAAGTTGTGATCCCGGATCTTGAGGCGGCGGAGAACGATTACTATCAGGCGAAGTTTGGAAATTTTACAGAGGAAGAGATCAGACAGTATACGCTGCTGGCACGGAAAGTGCGGGAGAACGAGAGGAGTATTTTGCAGCGGGGATAGGAGAAGGCGCATTCGCGAGAAGCTGCGGACTGCGTCAGGCGGTCGTATTGGTGTGGAAATACAACGGATAAACATCAAAAATATGGAGATAAAGATGGAAAAAGAAAAAACTTGCAAAATCGTATTCAGTGACATCGACGGCACGCTGCTGACGTCGGACGGACAGATCACGGAGGGGACGAAGGAGATGATCCTGAATCTTGAGAAGAAGGGAATCCCGTTTATCCTGACTTCCGCGCGGTCACCGGAAGGCGTGCGGGTCATTAAGAGAATGCTGGGGAATCATGCACCGATCATTGCGTTCTGCGGCGGGCTGATCCTTGATGATGACGGAAATGAGATCTACAGTAAGATGATTCCGTTAAAACGGGCACTGGAACTGAAGGCGATGCTGGATAAGGATTTTCCGGCTGTTGCCTGCAATACTTTCGGCGGCGAGAAGTGGATCGTGGATGACCGGGACGATTGGAGAGAGCAGCGGGAAGAGAAAATCGTGGGATTTCCGGCTGAAATTGGATCTATTAAAGATACATTTGAAACAGAAGGCGGAATTCATAAATTTCTCCTCATGGGAGATCCGGACGTGATGACAAAGCTGGCGGCGGTTCTGGCAAGAGATTTCTCTGATCTTCAGTCCGCGGCATCCAACCCGGAATATCTGGAGATCACGGCAGCGGGCGTGGAAAAGTCGGAAGGTTTGAAGACGCTCTGTGGAAAACTCGGAATTTCCCCGGAAGAGGCAGCGGCCTTCGGTGACGGCGAGAGTGATCTTTCCATGATGCGTGCGGCAGGATTTGGCGCGGCGATGGGAAATGCGCCGGAGAATGTGCGGAGACGGGCACCGATGGTGATCGGGAAGAATGATGAGGAAGGGCTGCTGAAGAGGCTGAAGGAGATATTTAAGGACTGAGAAAAATTGAAGAAATAATTAAAAAAACAGACCCATTTGATATAAATCCAGAAATCAAATGAGCCTGTTTTTTAACCGAATCAAGTAAGTCCCCTGCTTCAATTGCGAAAAGCAATAAGCAGTGGGTGGGGACTTGCTTGTATCAGGAGGAGTGCAAGCTCCTTCTGATAAACTGCGGAGCAGTTATTCGGTTATGAGCAAGTAGCGAAGCGGATTGCGAATATCCGCTTGACTTACCAATATCCGAGCGACAGAAGATGTTTCAAAAACTCAACCGTATTACTTCTGTTTCTTCACCGCATTTCTCACCGCCTCCGTTGTCCACTGACAAAGCTCAGCGATCTTGAAATCCTGATACCGTCTCATAGTCGTGAGGATCCTGTCCCCGATGGGCTTGATATAGCTGTCATCGATGACCTCCAGACCGATCATGATCGCCAGTGCGTTCAGTACCGGGGCTGCAGTACAGTCCGCATCCTGACCTTCCATGGCGATGATGTGGCAGGTCTCCTTAAAGTCCATATTTCCGAACCAGAGGGCAATAACTTCGGCGGCTGCGTTCGGATAGGCGTGGATCCAGTTGTACTCTTTGTAGCGCTCCTCGCAGGCCGTCCATACCGGCTCCCAGGAAGAATTTTCCTTGCAGAGATCCAGCGCATGCTTTACGACTGCGTAGTATTCGCTCTTATGCGGGATCATGTCCACCGCTTTCTCAACAACGGTCCGGATATGGTCCTCCGTGAAAGCGAGGGAGGTGAGCAGGGCGTTGAAGATCCCGCCCAGCATGCCATTGTTGGAGTGGGAGACGATCGAATCGTCCGCGGCGAGTCTCGCTGCGAGTTTCGGGTTTCCGGGTGCTAACATTCCGTGAAGCGGGGTGCGCATCTGCGCTCCGATCCAGTCATAAAAGTAGTTGTTTGTTGTGCCGCTCTCCGGCGGAAGAAGCCCGCGGCGGAGATTTTCGATGGCCGTCTTCTCGGCGGAATATCCGTCGGAGATCAGCTCCAGCCATTTGTAGGCAACGTCGGCAGGCGTGATGTCATAGCCTTTTTCGATGAATCCGTCGAGATAGGCGATCTCGTAGGTGATATCATCATTGTATGTCTCCGGACGGCGGAGATATCCGTAGACCTCGCCGAAGCGTTTGCGGATCTGTTCCGTGGTATAACCTTCGATCTGGGTTCCAAGGCAGCCGCCGATGAGCTGTCCCATCCATCCTGCGGTGACTTTCTTTGCAAAGTCATCGGAAAAGACGTCATAGGGCGCTGCAGGGCCGAAATCAGCCTCTTTTTCTACATCCGCGAAGGTGCGGTAGGTGTTGTAGCTCCAGTAAGGGGAGGCGGGATCCTTCGGCGCTTCATTCAGTGCGTGGAAGATCTTCGCGGTAGCCACCTGAATCGCTGCTCCGTCCTTTTCCTCGGACGCCTTCAGGCCTTCCTCCATGAATTTCTCAGCTTCCGTCACATCATATCCACGGTTGTGCATGCTCTGCACCGCGGCGATCACCACGTCGCAGGGCGCTTTGGATCCCGGAACCTTATTGTCCCAGTCGTGGAAAAGCTGTTTGTCGGAGGCGCGGCCGGCTTCCGTGTAGGCCATCCAGTCCGCCTCATTGTCGTCGTGAAGCTCCGGCGGAACGGCGTCCGCCGTCAACTTATGTTCAAATTCCCATGCTTTCATAAAGAATCTCCTTCATTTCAACTGTAAATGTTCCTTCCCGGTTCTGTCGCAGATAAGACCATCAACTTTTCTTTTTCCTCGACATACTTCTCTTCGAATAAATTCCGATCGCGATCATCGTAACCACGTAAGGAATCGTCTGAATAAGCTGGGACGGCAGATTTAACATCTGAAGCCGTACGGCCAGTGAATCTGCCATACCGAAGATCAGTACCGAGCAGGCGATCTTCCATGGAATACCGAGACCCATGGATTCCGCCGCCATTCCGATCCATCCACGTCCGGCGATCATGTCTCTTGAGAAGAAGGAAACATAACCCATGGACATGTATGCTCCGCCGATCCCGGCGAGACAGCCGGCGATGAGAAGGGCGATGTACTTATATTTCATGACGTTTAAGCCTACGGATTTTGCGGCACTCTCATTCTCACCGACAGCGCGGATCCGCAGCCCGACGGTAGTCTTCCAGAAAAAGACTGTGAGGACGACCACGAGGATCAGCCCGAGATAAGTCAGGACATTATGTCCGGAGATAATGGCACCGAGAACCGGGATGTCTTTGATAAGCGGAATCTTGATCTCCGGCATCACCGGACTCTTTAAACTCTGGGTGGAACCTTTATTTCCGGTCAGATAATAGGTCGTAAAGACTGTGAGACCGCCGGACAAAGTATTTAACGCAATTCCGGCGAGCACCGGGTTTGTATTCAGGATCAGTGTAAAGTAACCAAACACGAAAGCCAGCACCACGCCGACTGCCATTGCGAATATCACGCCGCCCAGAGCGCTGTGGGTAAAGTAACCGCCGACAGGTCCAGCAAGGGCACAGCTTAACATGATTCCCTCAGTTCCGATGGGATCGATGCCGCCTTTCACGAAGACCATGCAGGCCATGGCCGCGAACAGGATCGGAGTCATCACACGGACCGAGGTAAAGAGGAAGTCAGGGGAAAGAATCACACTCCAGATATTCATGCCTGTACCTCCTTTTTCGCTGCAGCTTCGAATTCTTTTGTCTCTTTGATGATGAGTTTCTTCTTATATCCGCTGAGGATCGCGGTGGCGGAGATCAGAAGGACCATGACTGCCTGAATGATGTTTACGATCTCAAACGGGATATCGGAATTTCTGGACATGATATCCGCGCCGATCCGCAGGTAAGATAAAAACAGTGCTGCGAACGGGACATACTGTACCTTCCGTCTGGCGACGATGGCGATCAGAACACCGTCCCAGCCATAGCCCGGGAGTGCGGAATACTGGAAGCGCTGGTACATGCCGAAAAGCTCCGCAGCGCCGCCGAGTCCCGCCAGCATACCACCCAGAATCTGGGTCAGGATGATTATGAGGCCGGAGTTGATGCCCGCGTAGTTTGCCATATTGAAGTTTTCGCCCACAAGGTTTGCCTTAAAGCCGAAGGGTGTCCGGTTTACGATGACCCAGATCACAAGGACAGTCACAAGGGCGATGATCGTACCGGAGTTGATACGCGTGCCGGTGATGATCTTGCTTAAAGCGCATCCTTCCGGAAATTTGTAGGAATAGTTGGAGTTCTGGGTCGGATCATAGAAGAAGGTGGTGATGATCCAGAGCCCGACGTACAGGCAGGTGTAATTGAGCATCAGGGAAGTTACAAGCTCATTGGAGCCGGTCTTTACTTTCATGATGCCCGGGATAAAGCAGATAAATCCGCCTGCGACCGCCGCAGCCGCCATGGCTACGATCAGTGCCGTTTTTCCGGAAAGTCCGAGTCCCAGGGAAGCCGCACAGGCAGCAACGGCGCCGATAAAGAACGCGCCTTCCATGGACAGATTGAAAAGCCCCGGTTTGAAGAGGATGATGACCGCAAGTCCTGTAAACATTAACGGTGTCATACCTTCGATGACGTTTCCGAAACGGCGGACGGAGGTCAGCGGTCCGAAAATAAAGTCTCCGAGAGCGGAGAGGGGCTGGCTGCTGATCAGGAGAATGATCGCGAAGACGATGATCAGGGAGATCAGGATGGCAATCATGGTCCGCAGCATTTCTACATAAGATGATAGAGGTTTTTTCTGTTTCATGATTCCGATACCTCCTGATGTTTCAGCCCGAGCATGTAGTTTCCGAGCTCGAACTCATCTACTTTTTTCGCGTCCTCGAAGTAGGCGGCAGCCTGTCCGCCGCACATGACGAGAATGCTGTCGGAGAGCTCCATGATCTCGTTTAAGTCCGCGGAGATCAGGATAACGCCCTTTCCGGCATCGCGCTGTTCAATGATCTTTTTCCAGATAAACTCGTTGGCACCCACATCGATGCCCCGGGTCGGCTGGTTGGCGATCAGAAGCTTCGGGTCAGAGGAAAATTCCCTTGCGACTACGACCTTCTGCATATTTCCGCCGGACAGCATACCGATCGGCTGATCGTCATTCTGGCAGAGGACGCCGAAGTCGCTGATAAGTTTATCTGCCCGTTCATGGATATTTTTATAATTGAGAAGTCCATGTTTTTTTAACAGCGGGCTGTCGATGATGTCTGCGATCATGTTGCCCCAGAGGCTGATGTTCCCGGCCGCTCCGGTTTTGATACGGTCCTCGGGGATATAGGAAATTCCGTCATCGCGGATCGCGCGGATGGATTTTCCAAGGATTTCTTTCCCGTCAAAGAGGATACTGCCTTTGACACCGGAGTAGAAACCGAAGATCGCCTCGGCGAGTTCATTCTGTCCGTTTCCCTCAACTCCCGCGATACCTAAGATTTGGCCCTTTTTCAGTGAAAAAGAGACATGGTCCAGGAGCTTTCGTCCTTCTTTATTTTCATAGGTCAGATCAGTGACTTTTAAGAGCGTGTCACCGAATTCTGCCTGCTTTTTATTCATTTTCAGGATGACATCGCGGCCCACCATGAAGCGGGAGATGTCTTCTTCTGTCGCGTTGGCGACCGGGATCGATCCCACTGTCCGTCCGGCACGGAGGACTGTGATATTGTCGCAGATCTGCATGACTTCGCGGATCTTGTGGGAGATGAAGATGATCGTGTGATCATTTTTCTTTAGTAAAAGAAGCTGTTCAAAGAGTTCGTCTGTTTCCTGTGGCGTCAAAACTGCGGTCGGCTCATCTAAGATCAGGAGCTTCGCCCCGCGGAGCAGGACTTTTAAGATCTCGACCTTCTGTTTCTGGCTGACGGAGAGTTCTCCGACGACAGCCATCGGATCGATCTTTAAGTTGTACTTTTTGGCGGTTTCCTCCACCGCCCGGATCGCTTTTTCCTTGTCGATCATGATCCCGTTTTTCGGTTCCATGCCGAGGATCACGTTCTCATATACCCGCAGAGAATCCACGAGCATGAAGTGCTGATGCACCATTCCGATTCCGAGACGGATCGTGTCAGCGGCACTTTTTGGCTGGATCTTGTTTCCCTCGAAGATGATATCGCCCTCAGTGGCGTCCTCGTCGCCGAACAGGATCTTCATCAGGGTACTTTTTCCGGCACCGTTCTCACCCATCAGGGCATGGATCTCACCTTCCCGGACAGAAAAGCTGACATTCCTGTTGGCCATGACACCGTTGGGGTAGATCTTTGTGATATGTTCCATTTTCAGGATCTCTTTGCCCATACGGATCCTCCTTTCTTATAAAAGCCAAGGGGACTTGTTGACAAGTCCCCTGATGTACTCGATATTCTGGGAAGATCAATGGCCTTGGAAAGATTCCCCAGATGGTTTACATAAAATATCACAGCAGGTTTTGAGTGGATCTGCCGGATATGGTTGAACATTCGGCATTTTCCGGCAGTGAGCAAAACTTTATCTGTCGTGGCTGAATAATAGGTACTGGTGAAGTTACGGAGCTACAGAATCAATAAGAGCCTGAACTTCGTTCTGGTCAGCATCGCCGAGCGCTGTCGGGATCTCGATCTTTCCGTCGAGAACTTCCTGTTTCTTCTCCTCGATCGTCTTTTTGATCTCGTCCGGAACGTTCTTCTGGAAGTACTCGTTGTCAGCAAGACCTGCACCGTTTTCCTTTAAACCAAGGAATTCACATTTGCCGTAAGGAACCGTTCCCTCTTCTTCCATTTCAGCCATTCTCACGAGGGAATCGCCGACATTCTTTAATACAGAAGAAAGGATCACGTTTGCCTTTGCCTCATCGGAACCGGAGAACAGCATTGCCTGATCAGAGTCAACGCCGATGATGTATTTGCCCATCTCAGCAGCAGCCTCTACGCAGCCAAGTCCGGCCTGCTCAGCAGCCGGGAAGATAATATCAACGCCCTGATTGTACTGGGCGATAGCTGTCTCTTTACCCTTTGCGGTATCATCCCAGGAACCGATGTAGGAAACGTATACCTTGATATCCGGGTCAACAGATTTTGCGCCTGCGATGTATCCAACAAGGAAGTCAGTGATGATCGGGTGCTCGGAACCGCCGACGAAACCGATCTTCTTGTCTTCATTTGCGTTTGGCATGTCTTTGGATTCTGTTACAAGTGCTGCGAGAACGCCGGCAAGGTAGCTGCCCTCGTTCTGTTTGTAGCTGATCGCGTAAAGGTTCGGCCACTTGCCCTCTTCCATATCAGAGTCGAACATAACGAATTTCTGATCCGGGAATTCTTCCGCAACCTGCTCGATGACCTCAGCGGAGGAAGATCCGTTGGAAATGATAACATCGTATTTTCCTTCCTCAGCGAGATCCTGGAATGTCGGCTCCCACTTTGTCTGGTCACGGCCGATCTCGATAACCTTTATCTCGCAGCCAAGATCGGAAGCAATCTTTTCCATACCTGCGTTTGCAGAATCGTTGAAGGATTTATCACCTAACTGTCCTGTACATACGAATACAAAGGACGGCTTCTTTGCGTCTGTCTCAGCAGCGGCAGCAGTTGTCTCGGCATCAGCTTTTGCGCTTTCAGCGGCAGCAGTTGTAGCTGCAGTATCAGTTTTTCCTCCGCACGCGGTGAGCAGCAGTCCAGCTGCTAAGAATAATGCGGTAGCTTTCATGGTCTTTTTCATGTTTTCCTCCTGTTTTTCGGCTTGTTCTCCGGGGAATATGATCACCGGAGAACAGATTTGATTTTTTTCATGGGTATACTATACCAAATTTGTGCAAATTAGACAATGAATATAGTAAAAAAAGCGAAAGATCGTTAAGAAAATAACAATGACGACAGTTGTGCCTCACAATGGCCGATGATATAATGAAAATGTGTGAAAAGGAACACAGACAGCATATGCAATATGGAAGACAGGATGGTAAGGCTATGAAAGGGAAGATTTTAACAGGCGCGGGGCTGCTGCTGATCGCGGCGGCTCTTCTTCTTACTGTTTATAATATAAGAGAATCAGACCGGGCCGGAGCAGAGTCAGAGGAGATGGTGGTCCGGCTGGAGTCACTGACAGCAGATCTGCCGGAGCGGCTGGAGACGGAGAAAAAGGAACTTGTGCCGGAATATAAGAAGAATCCGGAGATGGAAATGCCGACTGTGGAGGTAAACGGACAGGAATGTGTGGGGATGATCGAGATTCCGGCGCTGGGGCTCAAGCTTCCGGTCATCAGCGAGTGGAGCGACGCGAAGCTCAAGAAAGCCCCCTGCCGGTACAGTGGCTCCGCGTATTTAAAGAACATGATCATTGCCGGACATAATTACCGCACTCACTTTTCCGGCATCAAACGCCTGAATCCAGGCGATTCCGTAGTATTCACAGATGCGGACGGAAATGTATTTTCCTATGAAGTGGCGGAGATCGAGACGGTTGGCGGCTATGACATCGAAAAGATGGAAGCCGGGGACTGGGATCTGACACTGTTTACCTGCACGAATAAGGGGAAGGCGCGGGCTGCGGTGAGATGCAGGGAGATTGAGGAATAGAACATGTAGACCGATGGGAATCCGAATAGTGCAGAAAGTATGGATTTTCAGTGAGATTGTATCAAGAAAATAGAGTATACGGGTATAAAGGGGCTGTGAGACGAGAACTCTGGCCGAGGAACGCCTTCTCGCCATGGCAGTTCCGGAGTTCCCTCTTTTAAAAGGACGCACATCGCTGCATCTGCAGGAGCTCTCGGAACAGCCCCTGATCCTGTCCCACCGGTTTCAGAAATATATCGCCTCGAAGTTTGAGGAGGCGGGACTTGTCTGCGATATCTACCTTGCCTGTGAAGATGCAAGGACCGCGATCACGATGGCGGAACGGGGAATGGGGATCGCGATCCTGCCGCCTTCGATGCTGGAACTTTCTGATAAGCTGAAAGCATGTGAGGTCTGTGATGCCGATTTTACAACAGAGGTCCTTCTTGCCTGGAGAAAAAGTCGAATTTCGTCGGAAATACAGGAATTTCTGGAATTTTGGAATTAAGAAATGTATTCGTGGAATGCATGAATCTTGAAAAATAATCTTGCAATCAGCTTTTGCAGGCAGATTATACGAGTAATTTTCTGAAAAGTATGCCATAATGAGAAATAATGAAAAACTTCATATTATGAAACATGTCAGGTAAAGAGAGTCTGACAGAACAGGAGAAGAATCGTTCATGAAGTATGATTTGGAACATTATGGGAAATATTTAACAGAATGCGAGAAAAGTAAAAATACGATCGAAAAGTATCTGAGGGATGTGCGGACTTTCCTGATATTTTCAGGAGAACGGGAGCTGAGCAAGGAGATCATCTTAGACTATAAAAAGCTCCTCGTAGAAAAATACCGGACGTCCAGCGTAAATTCCATGCTGATCGCGGTAAATGGATATCTGAGCTGGATCGGCCGGGACGATCTCCGGGTACGTGTGTGCAGAACGCAGAGACGGATCTTTCGCGAGGAGGAGAGGGAACTGACGCGCGAAGAGTACCAGAGGCTTCTTATGACCGCGAGACGGGAGAATCGCGAGCGCCTGTTCTGCATCCTTCAGACCATCGCGGGAACGGGGATGCGGATCGGAGAATTGAAATATCTGACAGCGGAGACTCTAAAGGAGCGAAGGATACGGATCGACTTTAAGGGCAAAGTTCGGATCATCCTGATCCCAAGGTCCCTTCTGATCCTTTTGAAAAACTACTGTCGAAAACAGAAGATCAAGGAGGGAAGTATTTTCCGCTCAAGGAACGGGAGACCGCTGGACCGGAGAAATATATGGACGGAGATGAAAAGTCTCTGCGAGAAGGCAAAGGTGGCAGCAAGCAAAGTGTTCCCGCATAATCTGAGACATCTCTTCGCGAGATGCTTTTACGAAAAGGAACATGACCTCGCGCGGCTGGCAGATTATCTTGGGCACAGCAGCATTGAGACAACAAGACGGTATACGATGATCACAAGCGAGGAGGCCTGCGCAAAGGATTTAGAGCTGGGACTGATCCAAAGGGAAGAGGGGATATCGGAAGGAAAGAAAGGCAACGCGGAACAAATAGGAAAAATAAAGGATCCGTCTGTTACATAATGTGTATTATGTCATAACGAATCCCCCTTGTTTTCATATATATACATAAAAATAATATCACGAAAAACCTTTGTTTTCAATGGATATTCCGGGTTTTTTGTTTTTTTGCGTTTTTTTAACATAATTTTCAAAAAACATACAGTCCGGGAAGCAGATTCGCAGACTGGACACTCTTTCAGATTGGCTTTAGAAAGTGTAAAAACCATGTAAATTCTACGTAAAAACGATGCTAATTCTTTTCAGACAAGCCGTTCATGACATAATACACATTATGTCATGAACGGCTTTTTTGAATGAAAAAATGTATGATCGGAGAACGATACGGAAGTCTCGTGGTAATTGAAAAAGTGAAGATTCCGGGGAAACCGAAAACCTATTGGCGGTGTCGGTGTGACTGCGGGAATACATGCACCGTGCAAGATTCACACCTGAAAAACGGACACACGAAGAGCTGTGGATGCAGAAGACGGATCCGACTCCAGGAAAAACGCCTCGATCTCACCGGACAGCGGTACGGCAGGCTTGTCGTTCTGGGACCGGCAGCGGAGCTGACAGAAAAACGTGATGGCGCAGTGGAGCAAAGCAGATCGTCCGAAGGTGATCGCACGGATCGTCCGGACAGGATGAGTGACTACTGGCTTTGTCAGTGTGACTGTGGAAAACAATGCATCTGCCGCAAAGAGAATCTCCGTTCCGGGGTCACAAGAAGCTGTGGCTGTCTTCAGGAAGCACAGAGAAAGGTAAATATGAAGAAAGCCATCCATTTTATGGACGGAACCTGTGTGGAGAGGATCGCGTGCAGAAAGCCATTTTCCAATAATACTTCCGGTCATCGCGGAGTGTACAGAAGAGAAAACAACCGATGGAGAGCATCCATTGGCTTTCAGGGAAAGTCCTACAATCTTGGCAGCTTCGCAACCTATGAGGAGGCAGTTCAGGCGCGTCTGGATGCGGAAAAGCGGTTATATGATCCATTTTTAGCGCAATACCGCAAAGAAAATTCCTGAGGACGCAGGGGAATCACAATACTGATAAAAACACTTCCAAATGCAGGAATACCGGGCAGCTCTGCTGCATAGAATGCAGTTTAGGGAGTGATTTTTATAAATTTTAAGGAACAAGGGGGAAAGGAGGAGTTTTGTGAGCATACAGAGGCAGAAGAATCCTGTGTGCAGCAATTGAAATATTGACTCACAGTAACTGTTCGACAGAGATACAGTTACGATCCACGATTCGAAAAAAAGGAGAAAAAGAGAGATGAAGAAGCGCGGAATAAAAAAACGTATTCTGGCAGCACTCATGACGGCCTGTATGGTCGTTGGGTCTGTGCCGGGGAGCGCTCTTGCAGACATGCAGGATATCAAGCGAGAAGCGGCAGCTACATATGACTATTACGTCGATGCAAAAACCGGAAATGACAGTAATGATGGAAAGAGTGAAATGAATGCATTCCAGACTGTAAAAAAAGCGGCTGAAACTGCTGAGAGTGGAGCTAAGATCAAGCTTGGAGATGGAAAATACACTCTGTATAAAATCAATAGCACAGATACGACAAGAGGAAAAGATCTGACTTTTATCGGAAATGGTGCTGATAAGACAGGGTGGAATATCGGAGCAGAAGTGCCGGATCCAGCCAATTTTGGTACAGAGTATAATGGTGATTACAGTTTTGATGGAGCTGGAACTGTCACATTTAAGAATATGACACTCCAGAGCGGAAACGCTAATTATCTGGGAATCATCCGTGCAGATAATACCATTGTTGAGGATTGTACAATTAATGGAAAGACGTTTTACTGGGGATATAAGATGGCAGAATTTAAGAATACGATTTTTAACTGCCCCAAAGGAGACTATGCGCTTTGGACATACTCATCCCCGGTAATGACATTTGATCATTGTACATTTAATGCATCTGGAAAAGTTATCAATGTATATACGGACGCCAGTGCAGGCAAACATGATATTACCGTAAATTATAACGATTGTACTGTAAAGTCAACCAGTCAAGATAAAAGTGCACTGAATATCAATGACAGTAATATGGGAAATTATAAGTATTATGTAAATATTTCCGGTGATAATACAGTGAGCGGGCTGGGAACAGATAGCTATACATGTTCAAAACTTTTTGCATATGGAGGTTTTTGGAAACATTATAGTAATAACAAGGGAAATTCGGTGATACAGATCGATGGAAAACCGGTGTGGAAAGACGGAAAGATGGTCGCCCATGAGATCGATACCGAAAATGACAAATACACCGACGGATACAAAGAAAATGCATATAATATCACTAATGGAGACTGGACTGCGCAGGCAGATGGTTCCTACACACGTACAGTAACAGCAAAATGCAAATACTGTCGCTGGGTAAAGAGTGAAACAGAAACTGTCGTTGCTCCGACAGAAGAGGATTTTTCAGATGTAGATGTAATCGTAAAATGCACAAATTCGAACGCAGAGCATAATCCAATCTCAAAAACATATCCGATTTCAGGCGGTTATAATATCGGTAATGTTACTGAAGAAGACGGAACCTTGGTGAGTGAAGTAACCGTTGAAAGTCAATATTATGTGGATATGTTTAATGAGGAATGCGGAGTAGAGCATCCAGTAAATGTTGATGGACTGACTTTCAAAATGATCTGGGATTCAGAGGATAAGGCATGGAAAGCACCAGAAAAGATTGCACCGATCGAAGTAGCGTGTGCGGATGAGGAAGAACCGCTGGATCCGGAACTTCCGACGAAGGACGAATTGGAAGACCTTATCGGAGAGGTTGTGCTTGTTCATACCGGAAGCAATGCAGAACATCAGGATGCAGAGTACGAACTGATTAAGGGAAGCTATAACATCGCCAGTGCAAGCAACGCAAAAGCAATCGTTACCGTGAAAGCGACAGAATATAAAGATGCTTATAATCAGGAGAATGGACCACATACAGTGCTGGGAAGGACATCTGTAACACTGATCCTTGCACATGATGAGAATGGATGGTTTATTGAGAAAGGTAAACTTCCAGTAACATTTACAGTTAAGTGTACGGATAAAACACCGGAGACACCTGAGAAGCAGTATACTGATATCAAGTTCGTTGTTGTAAACGGAACATTTACAGAGAACGGTCAGACAGAACTCACAAAGACCTTTGAGGTTGGAACGAAGCTCACGCTTGCGGATATTCCAGCATCCAAGGGAAAGAGCAGCAGTTACAGCGATCAGACCTGGGATAAGTTCCCGGTTGGATATGTTGTAGGAAAAGATGGAACGACCTTCACGATCACTTACAAGTGGAGATCAAGCGGCAGTGACAGTGATGACAGCGATTATGACTATGGCACCTCCACAAGAGGCAAAGCCACAAACGCAGCCGGTAAGTCCGGTCGCTGGATCTTAGAGGGCGGCGAGTTCACAGAGGACAACGGAAGACTTCCGTCCAACGAGTACTTAAAGATCGGTGATACGATCTACGGTTTCTACACCTACGGATTTGCCATCGACTTTGACCGTCCGGAATACTACACAGATGCGGCAATTCAGGCAAAGGGCGGCTACCGCGACGCGACAGGAACCTGGAGATTAAACGGCTGGTGGTTCTGCTATGATGACGGTACATTCCCGCATGATGAGTGGGTATACCTCACATGGAACGGCCGCTCCGACTGGTACTACTTTGACGTAGACGGCTGGATGGAAGACGGCTGGTTATACCGGAACAACAACTGGTATTATCTCCATACTCAGTACGACAACACAAGAGGACATATGTACACCGGCTGGCATGAGATCGACGGCAAGTGGTATTACTTCAACACAGCATCCGACAAGGGAACACTTGGCGCAATGCTTGCGAATACCACAACACCGGATGGGTATCAGGTAGACGCAAATGGAGCATGGATCCGGTAATTCCGGCAGGAAACCTTCATGGCTCACCGGGCGCGGGATCCTCATAGCAGTCATATTTCTTCTGGGACTGGGAATTTTCCTGTACCCGCATATCTGCGACTGGTACTATCAGTATCAGTTTAACAAGGCGATTGAGGCGTATGACCGGTTTCAGGGGATCGACTGCGAAGAAATGATCCAGGCGGCCCGAGAGTACAATGAAAGACTTGCAAAGAAAGAGGAACAGTTTCTGGTTCCCGCAGAGGAACGGGAGGAGCTTGACCACCTTCTGGATCCATGGGGAACAGGTATGATGGGATATGTGGACATTCCGAAGATCAGGGTCCACATTCCCATTTATCACGGAACGGAAGAGCGGGCGCTTCAGTCGGGCGCCGGTTTCTGGTATGGGACAAGCCTGCCGGTGGGCGGTGAAAATACCCATTGTGTGCTGGCTGCCCATAACGGTCTTGTGAAGGCGAAACTGTTCACCGACCTGGACAAACTGGAAGTGGGAGATCGGTTCACTCTGGATGTCTTAAACGAGACATTCACGTATGAGGTGGATCAGATCCTCGTAACACTCCCGGAAGAGACGGAAGAACTTTATATCCAGAACGGAAAAGACCTTGTGACGCTTTATACCTGTACTCCGTATGGGGTAAATACCCACAGGCTCCTTGTCCGCGGACACCGGGTAACAGAACCGGAAGAATGATGGAAAAAATGCGCCGGTTCACAAAAAAGGTTCTTTCTGAACTTTGGGTATAACGTATAAAACATTGGGGCTGTCGCATTAGCAAATATTTTTTGCTGGGCGGTAGCCCTGCTTTATGCCCAAATGGCATCGAAATCGGTCACGTTTTCGATGCCATTCTTTATAAACGCAGTTCATTCCCAGGCATCCCTTTCGGCATGCCTTATTTCAGGCTGTTTTGTTTTCAACTATCAAAATCTATGCCCTTTTTAATGGAAAAAGATAACTTCCCGTTCTTCCGGTCTGAAGTTTCTGGCTCATTGTTTTTGAAACCATCAGCACTTTATTGCGCTTTTCCATAGGTGTTTTGCAGTTGTTTCCCTTGATACATTCCGTTTTATAAGGACAACCAGTGCAGTCTGGGCTTCTGTAATAAGTTTTTACACTGACATATCCGCTAATTGTTTTACTTCTGCGTTCATTTGTGACAGTTAGTTCCCTTCCGTTGAGGCAGATGTAGCTGTCCCTGTCTGCATGGTAC
>NZ_WQPQ01000079.1:0-620 GCF_018785365.1 Clostridium sp. MCC344
CCATGGTTAGAAACCCAGTAACGCAAGGGTGGTATCCCAACAGCGGCTCATATGAAACCGGAGTTCCATACTCATAGCCTCCCACCTATCCTGTGCATGCATTACCGAATCCCAGTATCAAGCTGGAGTAAAGCTCCATGGGGTCTTTCCGTCCTGGCGCAGGTAACCAGCATCTTCACTGGTATTTCAATTTCACCGGGTGCATTGTCGAGACAGCGCTCAAATCATTACGCCTTTCGTGCGGGTCGGAACTTACCCGACAAGGAATTTCGCTACCTTAGGACCGTTATAGTTACGGCCGCCGTTTACTGGGGCTTCAATTCAAAGCTTCGATTGCTCTAACCTCTCCTCTTAACCTTCCAGCACCGGGCAGGCGTCAGCCCATATACATCACCTTACGGTTTCGCATAGACCTGTGTTTTTGCTAAACAGTTGCTTGAGCCTATTCTCTGCGGCCAGATCTCTCTGGCACCCCTTATCCCGAAGTTACGGGGTCATTTTGCCGAGTTCCTTAACAATGCTTCTCCCGCCGGCCTTAGGATTCTCTCCTCATCCACCTGTGTCGGTTTACGGTACGGGCACATGATACACAATAGCGGCTTTTCTCGGCAGCTGGAATC
>NZ_WQPQ01000080.1:0-428 GCF_018785365.1 Clostridium sp. MCC344
CATGGTCCTCATCGTGATTCCACTCTTCCAGGGTGATATGATATTTGGGCGCAATGTATTCAAAGATTTCTCGTGCGCGACCCGAGATCGGATCATTCAGGACCTTTTTCCGGTACTTTACGACCAGGATCAGATGATAATAGAGTAAAAATACTGAATGTGCATTATTGTCAAGTTCTCTCATATTTATCAGCCCTTCTTTTTATTTCGACTGATTTAATTATATCACAAATGAGATTATTTGTCTATTACATTTCAGAACATTTGTTCTGTTCAATCTGCAATCTATTTTCCCTTCAGGCTTCAGGCTTATTCATTGTATGCAGAATTGATGATATAGCACGACTGCAAAAATCAATATATGAGAAGTTTACAATACACAGCACAGCTATGTGCAATAATCTGATATTTACATGCCAACTATGGCA
>NZ_WQPQ01000080.1:576-37209 GCF_018785365.1 Clostridium sp. MCC344
ACTCAAAAAGATTAATCGACATCCCACCCGCGTTCAATTCAGTAAGCATACTCACATCAAGATGCTTTAAATTCGGTGTTGAAGTAATTGATAAGTTCTTCAGCTTCAAATTGTGGCTTAAGTCAAGAGAGTTTATAGTCACCCCTTTCGACACCTTTTCACGAACCGCAAACCAATGTGGGAACAGCATAGCCGTGTACTGTTTCTCCATAAGACTTCCTCAGAAGGCTAAAAAAAGGTCCAGAATAATGTCCTGGACCTTTCAATGACTTCTCGAATAGTGTACTGCCCTTCCACATTGCTGTTTCTTTTTTTGACTTTTCCTCTACGTAGTATAAATGGCGTCAGCAAAAAAGTCAATTTTCAGACATAAATATCCTTAATTATCCTTAAAAGCAAGTTTCATGCAGTTCCTTATATTTTCCCTGCTTTCAGAAAAAACAAATTTCTTTTTCTTGTTTCGATTTAATGTCAATATCAATCATAGCTCCATCTGGTGAACCTGATCTTCACGCGAACGTGCATCATTGGCATTTAGCGCCTTTTTGTGTAACAGAAAATTCCCTGCTGCGCAAAAAAGGATCCCACATGATCTCTCATATGGAATCCTCGAATGATGCTTCAAATTAATTAGATAAAACCTTACTTTATCAGTGAAAATCCTTATTCTAAGGAATTATTCACATGTGTACGGCATAAGAGCGATATGACGTGCTCTCTTGATAGCTACTGTTAAAGCTCTCTGGTGCTTTGCGCAGTTGCCAGTGATTCTTCTCGGAAGGATTTTTCCTCTCTCAGATACGTATCTCTTTAACTTGTTTACGTCCTTGTAATCGATCTCGCCGTTCTTATCGCCGCAGAATACGCAAACTTTTTTTCTTCTATGCATGCCGCCTCTTCTTACTCTGGAAGAATCGGACTTGTCACCTTTATTGAATGCCATTTTAAATTACCTCCTGTTAGTTTCGTTATACCAGTCCACTCACAACACCTTAGGAGTAAGGCACCGCTTTTCCGAAGACTGATTCGTTTAGTTGAATGGAAGTCCTTCGTCCTCGACTCCATCCGGAATATTCATAAATCCATCGCCGATCGCACTGGACGGAGCAGGTCTTGTTGCCTGCTGGTAGCCGCCGCGATTACCGCCGCCATAGCTGTTTCCGCCGCCAAAGCTGCTGTTGTCGCCGCCCTGACCCTTACTGTCAGCGAATTCCTGGTCATCTACAATGATATCCGTTGTATAGACCTTCTGGCCATCCTTATTTACATAGCTTCCGGTCTGGATTCTTCCGGAAACCAGTACACGCATGCCCTGGCGGAAATATTTCTCCGCGAACTCACCTGCGCGGTCAAAAGCTACGATGTTGATAAAATCGGCCGTCTGGCCCTGATCGCCGTCCTGGTTTCTTCTGCCTCTTCTGTCAACTGCAAGTGTATATCTTGCGATCGCCATAGAGCGCTCGCCCTGGGAATAGCGTACTTCCGGGTCTCTGGTTAATCTACCCATAAGGATAACTCTGTTCATATTCTCACTCTTTCTTTATTAAGCGTCCTGTCTTACGCAAAGATAACGGACAACCGGCTCCATAATACGGATATGAGCCTCTACCTCGTTCGGGCAGTTTGCCTCGCCCTCAAAGTGGATGAAGTAGTAGAATCCCTCTTTGCTCTTCTGGATCTCATATGCAAGTCTCTTCTTGCCCCATTCGTCCACATCAACGACATTGCCGCCGAAACGTGTGATATAGCCTTTCACCTTTTCAAGTGCGGCTGCTCTTTCGTCATCTTCAAGTTTTGCGCTAAGAACAACTGCTAACTCGTATTTGTTCATAGTTTCATAAACCTCCTTCTGGTCTTCCGGCCCCCGATTTTCAGTATCAGGAGCAAGGATTTTTTACATGTCACAGGTAATAATCTTAGCAAAAAAAAGCAGGAAATGCAAGCACTTTTTGCCTGATTTCCTGCTCTTTTTATACTTTTTTCATTCCTTACCATCTTTCACACCGGTGAGAGATCCTGCGCCGGTCGAAATTTGGTGATCCGGCCTGTTTTTCAGAAGTTTTATCTGAAATTACGCCGTTTTTCTTGAAAAGATGCCTTTTACTTTATCGATATACGGCTTCGTCCACGGAATATTTCCAAGCAGGACGAATAATGTACAGATCGAAAGCACGATCGTGATCGGATGTCCGAACATCGCCATAAACGGGTTGTCGGAGGACGATGCCAGGGACACGGCCTGACGGAAATTGGAATCCATCATCTTTCCGAGTACCATCGCAAGGATCAGCGGGGCAACCGGATAATCGAACCGGCGCATCACGAATCCCATCAGTCCGAAGAAGAACATGAGTCCCACATCAAACAGACGGTTGTTGCACGCGAAGGAACCGATCACACAGAGGCTCGTTACCACCGGGATCATGATATTCTTCGGGATCGTAATGACCTTACAGATCCTCGGGGCAACAATCAGTCCTAACAGTAAAAGCGCAAAGCACGCGATGATTCCCGCTACTACGATCGAGTAGAAGGATTCTTTGTTCTGGGTGATAAATAACGGACCCGGCTGTAAACCATGGACATAGAATACAGAAAGAATGATCGCCGTGACCGCATCGCCCGGAACCGCAAGTGTCAGCATCGGGATCAGCGCACCGCCGATGCAGGCGTTGTTGGAGGACTCACTCGCCACGATTCCTTCGACCGCGCCTTCTCCGAACGGAACCTCCGGATCTTTCACGAGGCGTTTTGCCTCATTATAGGCGATAAAGGATGCCACCGGTCCGCCGGCTCCCGGAAGAGCTCCGACTAAAAGACCGATCGTCGATGTATATAAGGAAAGTTTCCAGCTCTTTAAGATCTCTTTCAAGCTGACTTTCGTCTTTTCCATTGCAAGGACGTTCTGCTCCTGCTTCATGTTGTATACAACAGAGAGAACTTCCGCGAATCCAAAGAAGCCGACGAGTGCCGGTACCGTGCTGACGCCGCCGGTAAGGTTCTGGATCCCGAAGGTCAGACGTTTTGTTCCCATTAACGGGTCAAGTCCGATCATGCTGATCACGAGACCGATCATAACACTGATCAGGCCCTTCGCGTAGTTCTTCGTGCTGACGGATCCGACCGTCGCAAGTCCGAACAGAGCTAACAGGAAATAGTCCATTTTTGTAAATTTGATCGCAACTCTGGAGACCGGCTCTGCGAGAAGTCCGAGTGCCAGAAGTCCAAATAAGCTTCCGATGAAGGAATAGATCGTTGCGGTAAACAGTGCTTTGTAGGACTGCCCTTTTTTCGACATCGGATATCCGTCAAGCGTTGTTACAACGGAGGACGGAGCGCCCGGAATGTTGATCAGGATCGCCGATACCGCGCCGGAGAATACTCCGACTACATATACGCCCATGATCATCGCAAGGGCGTCTGAATGTTCCCAGGTATAAGTAATGGATACAAGAAGCGCTGTCGCCATGGACACGGAAAGTCCCGGGATCGCGCCTACAAACAGACCAGCCACAGAACCAAGGAGAACCATGAGGATAAACCGCGGATCGACCACGGATAACATCTGTAACATTTTCCCTTTCTCCTTTCTATGGCAGAAGCACATGTAAGAATGTGCGGAATGCAAGGCTTAAAAATAATGTAGTTCCGATCGGTACAAATACGAGGACCGGGATCTTTCTGACGCCCATGAAGATCATCATGGCGATCAGGAACACGATGGTCACAACTTCAAATGTTGAAAATGTGTACGCAAAAGATAAAATTCCGATGGTCACATACGGAACTTTTATAAAAGCAAGTGCTGCATAGTAGAGCACACAGAGGATCAGCGCGATCACGACCCAGCGCCGCTTTTCTGTTTTTTCTTCTTTTGACACCTTCTTGTCATTCGGAACCGCGGCTTCTTTTTTCATTGCCGTAACTCCCTCTCCGACGATCCATAAGGACAGACCGATCATGGCAAGCGCCACGATGAGCGGAAACAGATACGGGGACTGCGCCCAGCTCTTGTTAAATCCCTTTGCGTAGGATGAAAGAGAATACGAGAGCAGCACAAGGCCGCTCCCGCAAAATACAATTCCTTCGACGATCAGCGAATGAATTTTATTCTTCATTGATTATTCTCCAATTCTCTTGATGCCGAACTCTTCCGGACTCTTTTCAGCAACACCGTTGTCATACTGTAACCAGCAGATAACAGATTTCCAGTTGTCGTAGAATGCCTGGATGGAAGCGTCATCTGTATACTCTTTATATACCGGATCAGCTGCATTCTGCTCTACGAACTCTGTCCACTCCGGATCAGCAAATACTTTCTGGGATGCTGCCTTTAATACGTCGACAACCTCCTGCGGAGTATCGTTGTTTACAACGAAGGAAAGAAGTGTGTACGGGATATTTAAGTACTTCTCAGCTTCCGGAACTGTCTCTGTGAATGCCGGGATATCCGGGTAAGCGTCCATTCTCTTGTCAGAGAATACTGCTAACGGTTTTACGTCGCCGCTCTCGATATAGCCGCCAAGTGTGGAGATGTTCGGGTTTGTAAAGTCAACCTGTCCGCCGATAACTCCGAGAAGTGCGTCATTACCGGAATCAAAGCTTGTCATTGCTACTTCATAGCCGAGCTCCTTTAATACGAGACCCTGGTTGTGTCCGCTTCCTCCAGGACCGGAGTGGGACATTGTGATCTTGCCCGGGTTTGCCTTGATATCGTCAAGAAGCTCTTCCAGTGTGTTGTACTTGGAATCTTTGCCAACTACGAGAACCTTCGGATCGCCGACTAACGGGGAGATAACGGTGAAGTCATCATATCCAAGGTCGCAGATGTTCATGGTTCTGTAGGTTCCCATTGTCTCTGCACAAACAAGAAGTGTGTAACCGTCGGACGGCTGCTCTTTTACGAACTGGCTGCCGATGGATCCGGATGCACCGCCCTGGTTGGTAACCGTGATCGGCTGTCCTAAATACTTCTCAAGCAGAACTGCCAGCTTTCTGCCCCATGTATCGGTTGTTCCGCCTGCGCCGTAAGGGATGATCATTGTGATCGGCTTTGTCGGATAATCAGCAGTTGCAACGAGATCGCCGGCTGCCTCTGCGGTGCTCTCTGCGTTTTTCGCTGCCTCTGTGGTTGTGTCTGCTGCTGTTGTTTCTGCTGCTGCGGTTGTCTCAGTCTTGGAAGATGTTGAGACGCTGCATGCAGTCAGGGACATGCACATCATAGCTGCTGCCATGCCCAGTGCGATCATTTTTTTCATTGTGGTACTCTCCTCTTTTTTAGTTTTTGCTTCCGCCATCAAACTCATAACCCCGTGCTGACGCACTCACTGCCTGAATTTACAGGCTTTTTGTTTGTTAATGGCAAAAGAAAAATGAAGCTCTGCCAAGCAGCTGCTTATTTTTCTTTTGCGCTCATTATAACACACTGTTTTTTCAGAATCAATATAAAAACTTTTCCACTTTAAAGTTTTTATGCGTATATCACATTAAATTGTTAAGTCTTACGCCAGTCCCTGGATCAGGATCACCAGGATCAGGACCGGGAGAATATAGCGGAAATAGATCTTTACCCACTTCGCTTCCGGCATCTTAAGTCCCGTTCCATGGTTTGCTTCCGCAAGATACTTATCGTATCCCCAGCCCCACTTGCTCACGCAGAACAGGAGATAGACCAGAGATCCCAGCGGAAGGAGCAGGTTGCTGACCAGGAAATCCTCAGAGTCCAGGACATCTCTCGCACCGATAATGTGCAGACTGCTCCACACATTATATCCGAGTACGCAAGGCAGGCTTGCGATCAATACAAAAATACAATTTAATATAGAAGCTTTCTTTCTGCTCCATCCAAAGTTGTCCATGCAGCTGGAGAGCAGGTTCTCAAACACAGCAATGACTGTGGAAAAGCTCGCCGCCGACATGAATAAGAAGAACAGCATTCCCCATATCCGTCCGCCTGCCATGTTGGCAAACACATTCGGCAGAGTGATGAAGATCAGCTGCGGACCGGCATCCGGCTGTACCCCGAATGAAAAGCAGGCCGGGAAGATAATGAGTCCGGCGGAAAGTGCTACCAGCGTGTCGAGACCGCAGATCCGGACCGCTTCGCCCGCAAGTGTGTGGTCCTCGGACATATAACTTCCAAAGATCTCCATCGCCGCGATGCCAAGACTCAATGTAAAGAATGACTGGTTCATGGCGCCCATGATCACGGAGCCGAGTCCGACGTCCGCCGCACGCTTAATATCCGGAAGAAGGTAGAAGCTGAGTCCTTCTTTCGCTCCCGGAAGGATCAGGCTGTGTCCGGCCAGCACAAGGATCAGGACGAGCAGAGCTGCCATCATCCATTTTGTGATCTTTTCAAGTCCGTTCTGAAGTCCCCTGCTGCAGATAAAGAATCCGGCAATG
Source organism: Clostridium sp. MCC344 (assembly GCF_018785365.1). NCBI lineage: Bacteria > Bacillati > Bacillota > Clostridia > Eubacteriales > Clostridiaceae > Clostridium > Clostridium sp. MCC344. The sequence goes on from NZ_WQPQ01000080.1 coordinate 6,982, forward strand.
ACCGTTACTGCCATCCAGAGACCCATCTCGCCGGGATTGCCGAGCATTTCCCCAAATACTCCTGCCACCTGGTCTGCATCCATTCCGGTGAAAGTTCCTGTCGCAAACTTTACAAAGTAGCTGAGCATCCAGCCGGAAACCGTCGTGTAATACATCATCAGAAGATAACAGCCGATCATACAGAACCATCCGTGTACATGCCACCGGCTTCCCGGCTTTTCAAGTGCCTTGTAAGCACCGACAGCACTCTTTCGTCCCGCACGACCGACCGCAAGTTCCATTGTAAGGACCGGAACGCCCATACAGAGCAAAAACAGCAGATAGAACAGGACGAATACTCCGCCGCCGTTCTGTCCCGCCACATACGGGAACCGCCATACGTTTCCGATTCCGATCGCGCAGCCCGCGCTCACCAGTAAAAATCCCAGGCGCGAACCAAAATTTTCTCGTTTCATGATATAACTCCCCTTTTCCATCTCCTGTCGGCTTTTATGCCGTCAGGGGTTCTTGACGCCGATGATGCTTCGCAGCCCAGATCGGCAAAATCCGCAGCCCCGACGTCAGTAACCTTATGATACTGCCCGATAAAAGGATTTGCAACCGCGCTTTTTGTATGGTATCATAAGGAAAACTTATGTTATGCAGGAATCATCGATCATTTTCATCAAACATGTGGAATTTATGTATATTCTTCAGGCGATACAGAATTTTTTGAGAGGAAGTTTCCGTTATGAATACAAACCAGCTCCGATATTTCGTGGCTGCCGCCGAGTGCCGCAGCTTCACGAAAGCAGCCGATCAGTTTTATATTACGCAGACCGCGATCACCCAGCAGATCCATGCCCTGGAGGACAGTCTCGGCGTCCCGCTCTTCGACAGGACAAGCCGTCCGATCACACTGACTCCCGCAGGAAGCGCCTTTTTGAACGATGCCAGATCCATCCTCGACCGGATCGACCAGGCGGTAAACAGGATCCAGGAGGTTTCTACCGGTATGGTCGGTACACTCCGCATCGGATACACGAAAGGGTTTGAGCGGAGCAATTTTTCCAGCTCGCTGCGTTTCTTCCATAATAAATATCCGAATATCCTCGTCTCCTGCTACCGGCGGAACACAGATCTTCTCGCCGCAGGGCTCCTGAAGGATGAATACGATATTATTTTTACATGGGACAGTACCGAGCTTGTAAAGAATGATTCCATCGAATACCGGCTGATCGAGCGGAGTCCGCTCATGGTTGCGGTCTACGGCAGCCATCCGTTTGCCGGGCGGTCATCTCTGCGCCGCACGGAGCTTCACGGGGAACGTCTCCTGTTTATGACCCCATCCAGCACCGGCGATTCCGTCAGTGATCTGCGTTTTTACGAGATGTACGAGCGAGCCGGCTACCACCCGGATATCTTTTTCCGGTCCAACGACGTCGAGAGTATCCTCATGATGGTGTCCGCCGAAGAGGGGATCTCGATCATCCCGGCTTACGTCACTCAGAAACTGACGAACGCCGATAACCTTGTCTTTATTCCGTTGATCGGCGAGGAGGAAGTCGTCGAGATCATCGCCGCCTGGAAGAAAGCGTCCGGGAATCTGGCTCTTCAGCAGTTTCTGGGACATCATCCACTTCTGAAGGCGGAATAGCTGCTGCAGTGCTGACTCATAAGTTGCGTTTCCTCTGTTTTTATGGTATTTTATATGTGTTTTTACTGATTTTACGGTCAATCTGCATTTTCACATGAGCGGTTTGGAAATTATGAGATCTGCTGAAGTGATATGCTCTTATTATAGAAAGGATTCGATATGGCAAGAAACTGTCCTATTATTTTATGCGGCTTTACAAGCAGCGGAAAGACCACCATCGGAAAGCTGCTCTCCGAACGTCTTGCACTTCCATTTTACGATACTGACCAGATGCTGATCGAACATTATCAGATGACGATCCCGGAAATCTTTGCCAAAGGCGGCGAAACACTTTTCCGCGATTATGAACACGAGATCGCCCGCCGGGTATGCACACTTGGTCAATCCGTCGTCTCCACCGGCGGCGGCATGCTGACCTTTGACCGGAATGGCGAGATTCTCGCCAAAAACGGAATGATCTTCTACATTGACCGCCCATTTGAGGACTGCTATGCCAATCTTGCACAGCATCCGGAGCGGCCGTTGTTTAAGAATCATACAAAAAAAGAAGTTCAGGATATGTACCTCATTCGCCGTGATCTTTACCGCAAATATGCGAAGTTTGATATTAAAAACACGGGTACGGCAGGCGAAGCGGCTGAAAAAATCTGCGATTTATTAAAATAAGGATTTGCTGTTACGATCATTCCCTATTTGATTCCATATTCATTTTCATCCGCCTCAACAACGCGGGCTGAAAATTCATGTCCAGGAATTCTGGGATAGGAAACATACGGAAGATTTCCACGGTAAGTACCAAGATCACTTCCACATATTCCACCATATAAAATGTAAAGCGGACATTCGCAATCCGCTTCGCTACTTGCTCATGAACGCAGTCGCTTCGCGATCTGTCAGTGGGAGCTTTCAACTCCCACTGACATAAGCATCCCACTCACCCACCGCTTAGTGCTCCGCGCACTTGAAGCGGGGGAATGCTTATCTGCGTTCAAGTAATGCTGTGCCTTTTTCACGTACCGGAACATCGTTCTGAAGCACCTCAACCTTTCTGGGTTCAAGCATTTTTACTGTCTTCATCGTACTTTTTCCTCCATCTTAGAATCCGATCAGTGCCCCGCCGTCAACCGGAATACATGTACCTGAAATATATCTCGCCGCATCACTGCAAAGGAATGCTGCGCACATACCGACATCCATCGGATCTCCAACACTTTTTGCTGGAATACGCCCCAGGATCTTCGCGAGACGCGGCGGATCATTGTCCACGGCTTTGTGGAACATCGGAGTATCGATCCAGCCAGGTGCGATCGCATTCACTGTGATCCCGTATTCCGCCACCTCCGCTGTCAAGGTATGGATCAGACCAAGATATCCTGCTTTTGCAGTAGAATAGCCACATACCTGCGGCTGTCCAATATAGCTTGTCATGCTGGCCTGGAAAATAATTCTTCCCCATCCCCGTTCCTTCATCTGCGGGATAAAGGCCTTTGTCAATGCAAATGCACCGACAAGATGAACATCCAGGACATTTTTATAGTCCTCCACGCTCATATCCCAAATATATTTCTTGCAGTGATTTCCGGCATTATTCACCAGAATATCAACCGGTCCCTGTTCTTTCTGAATTCTGTCTGCGATTACCTGTGCATGATCCGTATCTGTGATATCAAACTGGTAGAAAACTGCTTTTCCGCCAAATTCCTTCAGGATCTCATTTCCCTTCTTCTCATCTGTCCGGCTCAATGCGATCACTTTTGCGCCGGCACTGACCAGACATCTTGTGATCGCAAGTCCCAGACCGGTGATTCCTCCCGTCACAACTGCTGTTTTTCCGGAAAGATCATACCATTTCTGCTGTTCTGTAAAAGCTGCCATGATTTCCTCCAGATCCCCTATATTTCTGTCTTTTCACATTTTCGAAATGCAACTTCTTTTTCCTGATACTTATATGGCACAAAGTATTCCCGATGTCCCAATTCTTCACCTTTAGATAGATTTCCCTTTGCTACCTGTACCACATAATCCATCAGCCGGTCCGCCTGTTCATCCTGTGTACATTCTCCGTACAGAACAGGACTGGCGTCAAAGTCCATATCCCCATTCATTCGTCGGAATGTCTCCCGGTTTCCCGTGATCTTGATGCATGGGCTTACTGCGCTTCCGACAACATTTCCTCTTCCTGTAACTAAAAAGACAATGTGAGCGCCGCAGCTGATCAGATCCATCAGACCTTCCGAGTCATTCGGATTTGTGATCCCGAACTGCATCCAATAGGGATCCGGTGTCGAATCCAAAAGCCAAAGGCCATGTCTTTTCGGCGGGCACGAGACTTTGATCACTCCCTCGATCGGACTGGAACCGCTTTTGATCACCGCTCCCATACTCTTTTCTTCGATCGTCGAAAGACCGCCGGCAAAGTTTCCGGGGCTCACCGAATACTGGCGCACGGATTTACAATACTCCAGTGCCTTGTCGTATGTATACTGGATCTCCTCTTTCGCGGTCTCAGATGCCGCACGGGATGTCAGCAGCCAGTCAAGGCCGACTGCCTCAACGATCTCCTCAAAGATCGCGGTACCTCCGGCTTTTACAAGTTGATCAAAAAGGCGGCCGACTACAACATTTCCGGCAAGTCCGCTCGTATAATCACTTCCGCCGCATTCTGCTCCGATTACCAGATCCTGCAGCGCCATCTGAACTCTCGGAGTATTCTCCAGCTCTTTCAGCGCCTCACGAACCCAGGCGACTCCTTTTTTGATCGACGGAACCGTTCCTCCTTCATCCTGGATCCGGATCCAGGATGAAATTTTCTCTTCCTGAAGTGCGATCTTTTCCAGCCATTCCGGCTGAACATATTCGCATCCGAGTCCAACCGTAAGCACCGCACCTACATTTGGATGACGGATCAGACTGATCAGCATATTTACAGCATACTGATTATCCGTGCAACCATCAAATCCTAAAAGTTCCACTTCCGGATGATGGACTTCATCCACGATTTTCCTTGCAACATGCTCTGCACATTTTACTGTATAGATCACAAGTACACGATTTCTGATCCCTTTTCTGCCGTCTTTTCTCTTATAGCCCATCCAGGAATTTTCTGTGTGATTCATGTCCGTTCTCCATTATTCATAGCGTGTATCTTTCGGCGCTCCTGTATGCACATCAAGGTGGCTGGACCGCTGGTCATAAATGCTGCACATGACATGCAGATGAACCCACGTCCCCTGACGGATATCTTTCGTTGCACGACCGATCACAACCCCATATTTTACGATATTTTCTCCAGCCGCAATATCTGTCAATGCCACCTTATGCCCCGCAGGGATCTCTTCTCTGACTGAAAGCTTTTTTTCCCGGCTGTCGCCAAGAAGTCTTACGGTCCCCGGTTCCAGCACTTTCAGAGCCGTTGCCACATTATCCCGCTCATCAATCTGAAACGCTGTCATTTCATCTTCCATTTTGCTCATCGTCAGAACTCCTTCAGGTCGTCTTTCTGTTACATGTATCAGATAATTTCATCATACTCTCACATTTTGTATTTGTCAATTTGATATATTTACATATTTTTTGTCTACATATTTGGCGATATGCACAAAACAAATGCAGTCAAGCAAAAAGCGACCACGATCGTATATTCCGATCAGCAGTCGCTTTTATTTCTGATTTGTCTCAAAAAATATTTCTTATGGTCTGAATCCGATAGGATCCTGCTCTTTCTTCCGGAGCCAGTCTCCATATGACGCAAACGTGTCAAGAGATCCTTGTTTTGCTTTTCTTAAATGATTTTTCATCTTATCTGCAGCATCTTCATATCGATCTTCAAGAAGAGCATCAATAATCTCCGCATGTTCCGGTTTTGACTGCATCAATCGATTCAGGTCAAGACTTGTAAGAACGCGAAGACGGGTATTCTGATTATAGATCAGCTCCATCGACATCCACATATATGGATTAGGACTGTTCCGAACAATATATTGATGGAATTCATCATCCAGAGTAAACATTTCGATCAATCGTTTTTCTTTCGCCGCATCCATAACTTTCTCCGGCGTAATATCAGTTTCGAACTTTTTCTTATATTCCCTCAGTTTTTCCTTATCCAGACGGTTTCCATACATCCGGATCACATATGGTTCTACCATGCATCGCATTTCAAACACAGAACTGATATCATTCATATTCACATCCGAGATGCGAATTCCCTTTTTAGGCATAATCACCAGAAGATGTTCCTGTTCCAGCCGGCCCAGAGCGTCTCGAATCGGCGCCCGGCTATATCCCGTATCCTGAAGCAGTAATTCTTCATTCAGGACCTCATTTGGGGCATATTCGCAATATAAGATCTTATTTTTTATGATCCGGTATGCCTGCTGTTTTAGTGTTTCTCTTCCAGTCTCCATTTACTTCACTTCCGTCCCGTCCGGTTTCCGGAGTCCTCTGGTGTTTTTCTCCACCAATCGTCTCGTAACCATCACCATGTGGCCGCAGCCCATGCATTTCAGGCGGAAGTCCGCGCCCACGCGCAGGATCTCCCACTCCTGACTGCCGCACGGATGCGGTTTCTTTAATTTTACAATATCTCCTACCTCATATACCATCATTCTGTCTCCTGTCTTTTTTCCGTCCCGGACCAGCAGTTACAGTACACGGGCACTCCATGTCCGCGCACTGTAACTGGAAAAAGTAACGACCAGCAGCCTATGCCAGAATTTCGTCAATCCTCTTCAGCTCATCCTCGGAGAAAGCTGTATTTTTTAACGCCGCAAGACTATTGTCCAACTGGGAAACCCGGCTCGCTCCGACCAGGACCGTCGTCACCTCCGGCCGGCGTAAGATCCATGCGATTGCCATCTGCGCCAGCGTCTGACCACGCTCTGCAGCAAATTGATTTAATTGTCTGATTTTTTCTAATTGTTCATCCGAAAGGTATCTCTGTGCGACGGTCGTTCCTGCACGCGAAGCGCGGGAGTCCGCCGGGATCCCCTTCAGATATTTATCCGTCAGCGCACCCTGCGCCAGCGGGGAAAAGCAGATACAGCCGACGCCGTTCTCATCAAGCGCGGAGAGCAGTCCGTCCTCCACCCAGCGCTCCAACAGGTTGTAGCGTGGTTGGTGGATCAGACACGGAGTTCCGTTCTCCTTTAGGATCTTCACCGCTCTTCTCGTCTCTTCCTCTTTATAGTTGGAAAGTCCGACATAAAGTGCTTTTCCGCTGCGGACGATATCACTGAGCGCACCCATTGTCTCCTCAAGAGGCGTCTCCAGGTCCGGTCTGTGGTGGTAAAAAATATCCACATAATCGAGTCCCATGCGTTTCAGGCTCTGGTCAAGACTCGCCATCAGATACTTTCTGGATCCCCAGTTGCCATACGGGCCCGGCCACATATCATAGCCGGCTTTTGTGGAGATCACAAGCTCATCGCGGTATGTACCGAGGCAGTCCTTCAACGCCTGGCCAAAGTTTTTCTCCGCAAGTCCATTCGCCGGATGACCGTAGTTATTCGCGAGGTCAAAGTGTGTGATCCCGCAGTCAAACGCATGGCACAGGATCTCTTCCTGGTCTGCGATCGTCTTTTCCAGTCCAAAATTCTGCCACAGTCCCAGCGCGATCCGCGGGAGTTTTAACCCGCTTCTTCCACAGCACTTATATTCCATCGAATCATAACGATTTTCTGCTGCCTGATACATTCTGTCTCCTCCCCGTCTCCTGCCGGACCATATCTTTTCCTTTCATCGTATGAATCCCTTATGTATGTTTCCGGCTTTTTCTATTCCATCATAAACACCTGCAGTCCCTGTTTTCAGGTCCTTTATTTTTTGTATCCCCGATTTCCGTACTCAGACTCCGACTGCATCCCCGAGCACTTCCCCGATCGGTCCGCTGATCACAAGGTCAGCGCGGCTGTCCATCGGCGTCACCGACTTGTTGATCAGGATCAGCTTATGTCCTCTGTAATAATCGATCAGTCCTGCCGCCGGATATACAGTCAGGGAAGTTCCTCCGATGATCAGAACATCCGCATTTGCGATATAATTTACAGACTTTTCGATCGTCTCCGAACCCAGTCCCTCTTCATAGAGCACAACATCCGGCTTGATTGTTCCTCCGCAGGTACATTTCGGCACACCTGTGGAATTTAAGATCGCATCCAGACCGTAAAATTTTCCGCAGCGGGTGCAGTGATTTCTGAGGACAGAACCGTGAAGTTCCAGAACTTCTTTGCTTCCCGCCTTCTGATGGAGTCCGTCGATATTCTGCGTTACGACTGCCTTCAGCTTTCCCATCTCCTCGAGCTTTGCCAACGCTTTGTGCGCCCGGTTCGGCTCCGCATTCGGGAACAGCATCTTATTCCGGTAGAACCGGTAAAATTCTTCCGGCTTTCTCATATAGAAGGAATGGCTGAGGATCGTCTCCGGCGGATAATCGTATTCCTGGTTGTACAGTCCGTCTGTACTCCTGAAATCCGGAATATGGCTCTCCGTGGACACACCTGCCCCACCGAAAAATACAATGTTGCTGCTCTCATCCAGCCACTTTTTTAATGTTTCCCGCTCTGTCATGACAGATCTTCTCCTTCCTATTATAAAAGTATTCTCAATCAACCGTTCACAATTTCACATATCCGCCCGATATCACTCCGCACCTGTCCCCCGTGAGTCCGGTATCACACGACTTCGTCCAGGAACACTCCATGGAACGGCTCGATAAATTCCCCATATGGGATCTTCTTTACCTGAGCCGGCGTCCGGTATCCGAACAACCACTCCGTGAGTTCCGAGATCGTCAGGACCTCCATCTTGCCTTTCGCGATAAACCTGGATTCCTGCGTCATCCTGGAACCATACTTCGTCAGATGCCATAGCCACGCCCCCTGATTCTGAGGAACGAAAAGGTCGTTGATCCCGATCTCCACTGTCACCTCGTCCTGAGGGCAGTCTTCTGAGAGGTGGATATTTGTCACAAACTCCGGCATGCAGACGATCCTCGCCATGATCGCCGGTTTCTGCCCCGCCTCACTCCGGTAGTGCTCTCCGGTATAGAGATAACGCATCTCCCGCTCCTTTAAGCCCCACTCACTCTGCATTCCGATAAACCAGTCGTCGTCGTAGAGCAGTGTGCAGGTTCCGTTCTCGCTGGCAAGTTCTTTCTCCATCCGCTGTAAATATGCCTCATCACGGATCGCAAAGACCTCATATTGTCTCTTTAACCACGCTGTCTGCCATTCCGCAAGATCTGCTCCAAGTGTCTTCAGATCACATGGCTCCCTGTGGATATGGGGATTATATTTGAGGACCCAGCGCGGCTGATCATAAATATACCGGAAATCATACGGGCGGTACAGGGATTCCCTTGCAGGCATCAGAAAGGTAAACGGCATGCGCTCTTCCTGCATATCCCGCAGCATCGCCAGCATGAGACTTCTCATATATCCCTTGTGGCGCTCAGAAACCAGCGTTGAGACACCGACAATGTAATCACAGACCGCCTCATTTCCCCGCATATAGATCCGGTACGGATTCCGGTGGATCATAGACACGATCTCACCGTTTTCCTCCCGTACAAGGACCCGGTTGTCCTTCATCTTTTCCTTAAAATAATAATCACAAAATTCCGTGGAATCTTCCGGGAATGCCTCTCTCCAGAGATCCAGGCATCTTCCCTTTTCTTCTGTCTCCAAATACCGTATCATAGTTTACTCCGCGCTTCCTGCCTGATAATCGAGCTGCTTAATCCGATACTTTCTCGCAAATCCCATCGGCGCATAGGACATCTTTGCCTGTCTGAGCCCCGGAAGACCCATATCGTCCTCACGGTTTACGATCTCCGCGTCCGGGAATTCATGGATCAGGAACTGCTGGTTGATCATCTGGTAAAGACCCCGCATCTCCGGATTTGCCTTTTCAATATGAATGATCGCCATCTTTTCCTTACTGTTATAGCTTCCGATCGAGAACGCCTCTAACTGGTCATCCACATAGATCCCGCCCATGCGGACCGATAACATCGAACAGTTTCTCAGGATCTCATGGATCCCTTCCACTTCATAATCCAGATGTCCCTCGACTTCCTGTCCTTTTCCTTCTCTCCATTTGTCCAGGAATTTCCATACTTCACAGCCGTCGGAACAGCAGAGAGTCCTGTATTCATACCGTCCGTCATATGCCTTCTTAAAGGCGTTCAGGTTATTTTTCTTCTTGTGGAGTGCCTTTCCTGACAGTGTCTTTAACGCCTCAGCGCTGTAAAGATAGTCCTTCGCGTCCGGGAGTTCCGTCACGGAATATCGCTCAGCCGGGAGATTTAAATCGTCCACAGCTTCCTGATCCGCAAGATAGATCTCCAGCGGCAGATGAAGATTTTCATTGAAATACCGTTCGATCTCATTGAAATAGTGGGACATATCCTCGATCGCGCATACCGGAAGAGACGCATACATCTTGCCCATGATCTTCATCGTCCAGAGAACTGCTCTGTCGTCTCTCTCGCAGAAGTGGACATGATAATAGTCCGCCCAGAGGAAGTTGTCGAGCATCACGCTGTCGCATGTATTGTCGTGGCGTCTTCCGTAATACTTGCTGAGCTTCTCAAAATTCTCAGCGCTCAGCTTATGAAACTGTATATCCATATATTATTATTTTTTCCTTTCTAACCTGCTCATCATCTCTCGCAGCTGTTTTTGCCGGCGTGTTAAATACACAAACCCATCAGGCAGCTGCCTTTTTTACTTTTTATAGTTTACCACACTTCCATTATAAAATGAAGCGATTTGTTTTTCGGCAGTTTTACTCAGAAAATCCAGTAAAATTAGGCTTTTTCGCTATTGACAATTTGAATCGCGTGAGTATAATCTAATTTAGATGATACCGCAATGCGAAACATGGTTCCGCATTATGAAACTCGGTATTAAAACTCAATATGACTTGATTATTGACTAAAACTGAATTTCCTAAATTTATAAAAACAAAAGGAGACAGGAATCATGAACGAAGTTTTAGAGAAGATCCAGAAAATTGGTATCGTTCCGGTTGTAGTTCTGGACGATGCAAAGGACGCAGCACCGCTTGCAAAGGCACTTTGCGAGGGCGGTCTTCCGTGCGCTGAGGTTACATTCCGTACAGCAGCTGCTGAAGAGTCCATCCGTATTATGGCAAAAGAGTTCCCGGAGATGTTAGTCGGAGCTGGTACTGTTCTTACAACAGAGCAGGTTGACCGTGCAGTAAACGCAGGCGCAAAATTCATCGTAAGCCCGGGCTTAAATCCGGAAGTTGTTAAATACTGTGTAAATAAAGGAATTCCGGTAACTCCGGGTACTTCCAACCCGAGCGACGTTGAGATGGCTATCTCCCTTGGTCTTGATGTTGTTAAATTCTTCCCGGCTGAGGCTGCTGGCGGAATCAACATGATCAAAGCTATGGCTGCTCCGTACACACAGATGAAATTCATGCCGACAGGCGGAATCAACGCTAAGAATATCAACTCCTACCTTGCATTTGACAAGATCCTTGCTTGCGGCGGAAGCTGGATGGTTAAGAAAGACCTCGTAGCTGCCGGTGAGTTCGATAAGATCCGCGACCTCACAAAGGAAGCTGTTCAGACAATGCTCGGCTTTGAGCTTGCTCACATCGGAATCAACTGCGACAACGAAGCTGAAGCTGAAAAGACTGCTGATGCATTTGACGGTCTGTTCGGATTCACAAAGAAAGTTGGCAACAGCTCTGTATTCGCAGGAAAAGCTGTTGAGGCTATGAAGTCCAAAGGACTTGGCGCAAAGGGCCACATCGCTGTTGCTACAAACTCTGTGGTAAGAGCAAAGAACTACCTTGAGATGATGGGCTACAAGTTCAACGAAGAGTCCGCTAAGTTCAAAGGCGACAAGATGACAGCAATCTATCTCGCAGACGAGATCGGCGGCTTCGCAGTACATCTGGTACAGAAATAAGCTTCATCTTCCGTTATAAAAATCGTAATTTATACCGCGTAACCAGGGACTCTGCTAACCGCTTTCCCTGCTCCGCGCGGTCCATGACTATAAATCATATTAATTTTAAGGAGAATCCTCATGTCCAAGAGAGTTATTACATTTGGTGAAATCATGCTCCGTCTCGCTCCGGAGGGATACTATCGTTTCGTTCAGGCTAACAACTTCGGCGCAACATACGGCGGCGGCGAGGCTAACGTAGCTGTTTCCCTTGCAAACTACGGTTTTGATGCAGCATTCGTTACAAAGCTTCCGAAGCACGAGATCGGCCAGGCAGCTGTAAACGAGTTAAGAAGATACGGCGTTGATACTTCCACTATCACCCGCGGCGGCGACCGTGTAGGTATCTACTTCCTTGAGAAGGGTGCTTCCCAGAGACCGTCCAAGGTTATCTACGACCGTGCACATTCCGCAATCTCCGAGGCAACTCCGGAAGATTTCGACTGGGCTAAGATCTTCGAGGGCGCTGACTGGTTCCACTTCACAGGTATCACACCGGCATTAAACGACACTGTTGCTGCTATCTGCCTTGAAGCATGTAAGAAAGCAAAAGAACTCGGCATCACTGTTTCCTGCGACTTAAACTACAGAAACAAACTCTGGACAAAGGCAAAAGCAGGCGAGGTTATGGGCGAGCTCTGCAAATATGTTGATGTCTGCATCGCAAACGAAGAGGATGCTTCCGATGTATTCGGTATCAAAGCTTCCAACACAGACGTTACAAAGGGCGCTGTAAACCACGAGGGCTACAAGGACGTTGCAAAACAGCTTGCTGACCGTTTCGGTTTCCAGAAGGTTGCTATTACGCTTCGTGAGTCCATCTCCGCTAACGACAACAACTGGTCCGCTATGTTATACGATGGCAAGGACTACTACTTCAGCAAGAAGTACGCTATGCACATCGTTGACCGTGTAGGCGGCGGCGACAGCTTCGGCGGCGGACTGATCTACGCTTGCTTAAGCGACATGGATGCTCAGAGCATCATCGAGTTCGCAGTAGCTGCATCCTGCTTAAAGCACTCCATCGAAGGCGACATGAACATGGTTTCCGTAGACGAAGTTAAGAAATTAGCTGGCGGCGACGGATCCGGACGTGTACAGAGATAATCAAAATCTTTGATCCTGCATCACCTGTATATCGGGTGATGCGATCATGAAATAGTTGCCCAATTTGCCAATAAGGGCAAGTTTATTCCTCAATATATACCATAAAAATAAGGACCTCAGCGGCTGCCAATCGCTGAGGTCCTTATTTTTTATCTGTTATGAAATTTCCTGACCGTTTCCGGTGCACCGCAGAGCCGCCATGGCCGGATAAGTCCTCTTTAGGTTACTGAATTTCTCTCACCAGGCAATACTGCTTCAGTCCCATGCCTTTCTCCACGATCCCGAACACCTTAAATCCGAAATGCGCGTAGAACGCCACATTCTTCTCATTGTGCGTCTCCAACGAGATCATCATCCGGTGCTCTCCGGCATACCGGATCGCATCATCCATCAGTTTTTCCGCAACCCCGTGATGCTGTACACTCGGACTCACCGCAAGGTAGATGATATGTAAGCGGTTTTCCTGGTGAAGCTGGGCCGTCCAATGGGAGTTTAAGTAGTCGCGGCCCTTGATAAAGTTCCAGAGCGTCTTTAAGCTCTTGTCCTCCTTGATCAGATACTCATCTGTCTTTAAGGACGCCCACGCTTCTGTAAGGTAAAAGCGGACCGGATCATATTCCTCCGCCTCATCGGAGACGACCAGGAGTCCGTTTAACTCCGGGCTGTCCGCAAAAATTTCACATGTCTCATAAAACTCGTTCAGATCACACTCAAAAAGTTCCGGCATCAGCCGCTTTCTCGTCTCGGCATCCGGGATCAGAGTCTCATAAAGCGGGTCTCTGGCAAAACATTCTACCAGCATTTTCTGGAGCCGGGGCAGATCTTCTCTCTGTACCCGGTACAATATCTGGCTGTCCATAACTAAAAATCCAACACCTCTTTCGCTTTTTTTAACCCGTCCGTCAGGGTATCCACGGCCTGGGTCATATATCTTATGTCATCGTCAAAGCAGGCAAGCTGCTCTTCCTCCATTTTTTTCAGTGCATAAAGCTCTTCCGACACGTCATGTCCGCCCTCGGCGATCTTCTTTTTAAGGCTCTTGACCTCCTTCGAGAGATCCACATGATGGACGATCCGTCCGGCTCCCCACTGCAGCCGGTCTTTTCCCTGGTTCAGGACATATTCCGTAAAATAGTGATATACTTCATCGTCAAACTGAAACGCATACTGATTGTTGTCCACCAGGTACAAGGCGTCAAGAGCCCCTCTGACGTCCTTATTTTCCAGACTGCGCACTGCATCGCCGATATGGCGCAGATTGCTCTGGGCGGCCTCGTGGGGGAACAGGACCTCATCGTGCCAGTTGAGACGGACAAAATAGTCCTGGCATTTGCGGAACAAATACAGGAGCTGCCTCTGAAGCGCAGCATATTTTGTATTTTCCGGACCGGACAGCTCTCTTTTCTCCGCTTCCGGCATGCTGCCGAAAGCAGCTTTGCCGCTCCATCCGACACTCTTTTCTCCGGTTTCCACATTCCGCAAATTGCATTCATCGTCCCGGGAGATCTCATTAATCTCTTTCACTCTTTTATATACCGCATCCGCGATCTTCTTCGCCTCTGCCGTCCGCTCCAGCAGGATCCTGATGCCCTTTTCATCTTCCCGGCCAGTAACCGGTCTGACGCTCTCCTGGAGCGCCTGAAGCGTCCGTCCGACATTCACCGGAGCTACTTTTACCCGGTCAAACGCCATGACGAGAAGTCCGTAGAGCTCATGGTGAAACTGAAATACATCCGCATTATAATACTCGTCATTATCAAACTGGGAGTGGTAATGTGTCTCCATGAACTCCGCACTGCTGAATTCATTCACCATCGACGGGATTCCTGAGATCGCGACGGAAAAATCATCCGACCAGGTCTCGATCGGGCACTGGACGCCGAGACCTTCCGGGTAGACCTTTTTTGCGTCCACCGGAAACTCTCTTACAAATTCCTTCAGAAAATCCTCATATTCATAGGTAGACCGGATCGCATCCCACGGATTATGCGCATAGGCCGGAAGCTCAAAATTCAGGTCCGCGATCACCTTTCCCTGCCATTCCGGCCGGATCTTAAAGACCTGCTGCCATGCCCCCGTCGACCAGTCGTACTTGGAGTTTTCAATTCCCCACTCTTCCGCCGCCATACAGCAGAATACGATGGTCTTTTCCGGCTGATAGCCGATCCTTAACAGCGTCCTTGCGATCCCGAACATCAGCGCGATCGCACAGTTGTCATCCTGGAATCCGTCAAAATAGGAATCATAGTGGCCGCTGAGCAGGATCATATCGTCCGACTTTCCCGGGATCGTTCCCCATACATTGTAGGCAGGCATATCTTCCTTCACGACAGACTTTACATCAAACTGCACTGTAATCCGCGGAGTCTCTTTTAACGCAGTCTTCAAGATCTCCGCATCTTTCTTTGACATGGAAAATGCCGGGGCATCCTTTGGGCCCGCGATATCCTGGGCATTGAGCGCCTCGCTGTCGATCTCCGCATAACCGTTATCCTGAACTGCGATCACCGCCGCTGCACCCTTTAAATGAGCCTGATAGACCGGATAGTTGATCCACCACTCATCTCTCTGGTTGATGTCCACCATCACAAGACATCCCGTCACATCCACGCCGTCGTAGTCCGCTTCCTTTCCGCGGCCTGCGTAGACCAGTGGATATTCCTTCCATCCATCCGTCACAAACTCCGTCTGATAGGCACCGAGCTGGAATTCATGTTCCTTTCCATCCCGGTCCGCAAAACGCAGGACTGCCTTCTCGAACTCCCAGGAATCCAGGCAGAGTTCATCTTTATGGATATCTGAAAGCCCGATCCGCTCCATTTCCTCTTTCAGAAATTCCCCGGTATCAAATTCCGCTTTCGATCCCGCTGTACGGTAACCAAGGACCGGATTACTCTTAAACTCCTCCATCTTTTTCGCCAGATGGTAGGAATAACCGATATCCACCGCTTTTAAATATGCTTCTTCGATCTTCCTTCTGTCGCTCTCCACAGCTGTCATCCTCCTCATCCCGCGCAATCACAAACTCCGCCGCATCCTGCGCACTATTCCCAGTGACGCGAACACGCCGGAGTCTGATCCCGTAACAGAACCGTTACTTTTATTTAGTTTTCAGTCTTGTTCTCAGCTTCGGCTTCTTCCTGTGCTCCGGCTCTCTCGCTGTCCGCCTTCACTTCCACCTGAGTTGCCTGGACCTCTTCCGGTGTGCCTGCCTGTGCAGCCGCTTCCGGATTCGGCACGGTACGCTTTGTGATCGGCATCTGAAGGTTTACGCCGAACGGGTTTACAACAACGCCCTTTGCCTCTTTTACGAGGATGCTCGGGATCTTGTTCGCTGTAACCGCGATCGCCTTAAACTGGTTTTTCGCATTGAATTTGCCGAACTCGATGATATCTGTAAAGATCGGCTGGTACGCATCGCCGTTTTTCTGTTTTAATAACGGAACGCCGCTGCCTTCCTGGAATGCGGTAATGTAGGTTCCCTTGGTGAAGTCCGCAAGGATCTCCTCCTGCATTTCCTTTAATTCTTCCGGCATCGTCTCAAATTTCTGTCTGCGGAGCTCCTGCATGAAGTACAGGGCTGTCAGATGAAGGCTCGGATTCTCGATCCATGTCTTCTTCTCGTCTTCCGGAGTATCCGGCTTATTCTGGCCAGGACGGCTTACAAGTTCCGGAAGCTGGATCCGGCATTCGCTATCCATGTACTGGTCCACCATCAGGCAGTTCACACCCATCGTGTAAAGGTTTCCGTAGAAGTGGAGCATCTGGTTCGCATCCACTTTTGCGATCTGTACCGGGATCTTTTCTTCAACCAGGCGCTTACCTTCGCGCTTAACATCTTCCTCCGTGAAGTAGATCAGGACTTCATCATCAAATGTCTCCTTGTCGCATACCACATACGGCATTCTTGTGCACAGAGACATGATCACATAGATCTCCTTCGCGTTTCTTAACTGATTTAAAACCTGCTGTTTATCCATTTTTGTTTTCCCTTCCGGTGTTTTCATTCCTGCTGTTTATCCCAACAGTTTTCTATTATTTTTTCGAATTCCAGATGCGCAGGATCCGCTTTCTCAGTTCAAACCCCACTCACTCTCTCATACTCTGCAAATTTCCCTAGTTACAGCAGATGATCGGAATTCCCTTATACGCATTCTCATAGACCTGCGCTGCTACTTTCGGCGGCAGATTGATGCAGCCATGAGAACCATTTGTCTGGTAGATCGTACCGCCGAACTTGCTTCTCCAGTTCGCATCATGAAGTCCGATCCCGCCGTTGAACGGCATCCAGTATTTTACAGGAGTCGCGTAATCTTCTCCCTTTAATACGCGGTCTGTCTGCTTATAATACAGCTCAAACAGTCCCGGAGGCGTCGTATAATTCTTTGACACGTTTCCGGATACGAACGGGCTGTCGATGATCACTTTTCCGTCCTTATAGAAATAGAGATGCTGGGTCGCAAGATCCACCTCGATATAGGTCTGTCCGAAGTCATATCTGTCGTGGGTCGCACCGCGGCTCTCGTAGATCGGTTCCCGCTCGGTCGTCTGGCATGCTTTCACAGCCGCTACCAGCGCATCCGTCTCTGCAGCCTGATTGATCTTCCAGCCGTATTTTCCATATACGACAACATCGCGGCCGGATGTCGTCTTATATTTGTGGTTTCCGTAAGTGTCATACTTATCCGCTAAAGATTTCACATATGCAGCGGCTTTCTCACGGTCCACCTGAATCTCATTTCCATTTGTCCCGGTCACCCATTTTGCCAGCTCCATACCATCCAGAGTCTCTTTCTTTGAACCGAAATCATAAGTGATCTTGATGTCCTTATACGCATTTAAGGTCGCACAGAGCTGTACCAGGGCTGCGTCATCTGACTTCACCGTGACTTTTTTGTAGCAGTCATGATCTGTCAGTTTGATCTGCTTTTTCTGGTTTAAAAGCGCATCCTTGACAGCTGCTTTCAGCTTGTCCATATCAAGCTCATTTCCCTGAACTTCCGGAACGATCGTAAACGGTTTTCCTTCCTCATAAGCAGAGATATACGCATTCGAGGTCGGTGTTGCCGCCGTTACACAGTGCAGATTTGCAAGCGCTGCGGCAAGCTTCTCATCGTCGACCGTCGCCTTCACAGCCACGGTATAACTCTGGTCAGAGCCCGGTCCTGTCTTTCTTCCTGCGTCATTCTGCTCCTTTAAAATATCATCAACGCTGCCGGTGACATCCAGATGATATCCAACATCTGTTCCCTTTAAGGTCTCCAGATTTCCGTCCACGTCCTGTATTTTAATCTCGTAATGCTCGTTGAAGTAGCCTTCAAGATAGCCTTTCGCCTGTGTCGCTGTCTGCTTTGACACATCTACCGCATTGATCGTTGTGCCGCGCACAAACTTGGCCATGTCCGTATCAACAACAGCCGCCATTGCAGGAAACGCTGTTCCCACCGCCAGCATACCGATCACAGCGCCGATCGGAAGAAGCATTCTTAATTTTTTCATGTTTCTGTCCTGCCTTTATTATTTTTACAATTGGGCTTATGCATCTTTTCGGATAAAAGCGCTTATGCAAACAAGCTTGCTTGAGCATCCTGCAACGGGGCGGATTGCTCTCTTCTTGAATGCCTGCGGCCTTCAAGAAGCTCCGGGCGTCGCCCTTATGCAGCTTTTCACCCAGAATTGCTTATGCAAGCAAGCTTGCAACACAATTCCGGGTAAAAATCTGCGCAATCCCAACTGTTACCATCTATTGTAGCTAACCAATAAGAGGGTGTCAAGGTGATTATTTCTTGCTTTTTCCTTGCTTTTCTACGGCAAAAGTGCGGCTCTAAAGTTCATTCCGTATTGCAGAACAAATCCCTGGATTTCCTGTTCCGCAAAAACGAAACGCAGGTCCGTCCATATAGGACAAACCTGCGCTGTTTCGATCAGAATATAACAATTCCGTACCTTTTTCTGACATTCTTATGTAACTGCGAGAGTACTGAACAGTTACGATCTTATTTCTCGATGATACTTTCCACTACATCCGTTCCTGCGCAGAGAAGTGCCAGGAGCAGTGTCTGCTGGCAGCCCTTATAAGCTCCCTCGACTTTAAACTGCTCAGACAGCATATGCGCATGGATATCGTAATCTGCGCCCATTCCGAGGCAGACGGCCGGAAGTCCTGCTTCCAGTGCACGGTTGCAGTTTGTAGAACCACCGTTTCCGAGCTTCGGCTCCGCACATCCAAGGTACTCTGCTGCCGCCATCGCGCCCTCTACGATCGGTGCATGCGGATCCTGGTGGCCGGCATTGACATCACAGATATGTTTTACGTCATATGTGATGGTGTCCATACCCCAGCGCTCGGTCTCCTCTTTGCATGCCTCATCGATTGCATCAAAGATCTTCTTGCGAAGTTTCTCGAGTTCTTCCTGGGAGTTGGAGCGGAAGTTGAAGCGGATCTGTGCGACCGGAACGATCGCATGGACAGCCTCAAAGCTGCCTGCCTGCATCGTTGTAACCGCAAACGTGGTCATCGGCTCCTTCGGAACCTGGATCTCAGCGATCTTTGCGATCGCGCGTCCTGCCGCATGGATCGGGTTCGCAACCTTTGCAAAGGCTCCGCATGCATGTCCGCCGACGCCATGGAAATTGATCTCATATGTCTGGATTCCGGTTGCCTCGTAGGTGATCTCCTCAAATCCCGGTCCGTCAACGGAGATGCTGGCATCCAGCTCCGGATGATGGTTTACATAATATTGCATTCCCTTTAAAGCGCCGGTTCCTTCCTCCTGGACAGTTCCGACGAACTGGATATCTCCCTTTGTCTGGATTCCGGCTGCGTTCAGCGCACGGATTGTTGAGAGGACCGTCGCACATCCTCTTGTGTCATCCACGATGCCCGGGCACTTGATAAAACCGTCCTCACGGACGATCTCAAGCTCCGTGTCAAGCGGGAATACCGTATCCATGTGGCCTTCCACAAGGACTGTCTTTCCGCCGCCGGTACCTTTCCGGATACCAACGCAGTTGCCGTACTCGTCGATATGGCAGTCGGTGAGTCCTTCTTCCTTAAACATCTCAAGAAGTCTCGCAGCTTTCTTCTGCTCATGGTTTGTCGGAGCCGGGATCAGTGTCAGCTCGATCTGTTTGTCGATCACGGTATCCTGGTCCTCTTCCATGAACTGTAACGCTTTCTGGACCTTTGCATCCTTTGTCAGGGTGTCAAATTTCTTCTGAACCTTTTCGGAAACTTTGTATTCCATATCTGTGTTCCTCCATTTTTTGAATGTCCTGCCGTGTGCACACACGGGCAGTCGTTCTATGCTATCTGCCAGTGTGCCACAAAAAGCTCCTCCTGCGTATTTTTATACGTACAAAAGTTTTCTTCACGCGCACACGCAGGTGAACAGGCAGATCTGTCACTTTTCACCCTGACAGACCTGTTTTCCTTCGTATTCTTATTCTAATGCCATTCTGCAATTCTGCGAATCCCGGACATCAGAACTACAGGCGAACCACCATCTCATCGATCGGCATTCTATCTGCGTGAAGTCTTGACGGATGTGCCGTCTCCGCCGGATAACCGAGCGGGAGCATCGCTGTCGCAACGAGTCCCTTCATCTCCGAGAATGTCTCATGAAGCTTTTCCTGGCTGAACATGCCGACATAGCAGGTTCCAAGACCGAGATCCGCAGCCTGCAGCATCATCTGGGTCGCTGCGATCGTTGCGTCGATCTCGCCATGATTCTTCATATCGCCCTCACGGTTCCATGCCTTCGCCGGATCATAAGCGACAACCAGGATCACCGGCGGGTGGAACTTGCACGCGGTGCACTCTTCCGCTTTTTCCAGTGCCTCTTTGCTCTGCATCACGAGAATTCGCTGCGGCTGAAGGTTATGAGCCGTCGGTGCATTGTGGCCTGCCTCCAGAACCTTCTCCAGCTTTTCTGCTTCGACCGGACGGCCGCTGAACTTTCTAAGCGAATATCTCTCTGCACATAATTTTTCGAAATCCATTGTTCTCCTCCTGTCAGTTTCTGAACATCTATTTTCCTACTATATTTGTGCCATTCATTATATCTCATCATTCCCGTTTTGTGAACCCTGAAATGTTCTCTGGATGTTTTTACTATTCCTGTCTTTTTAACAGCCTCCGATACGTCACATCCATCCCGATCGCCCCGAGCGGCGCCGTGATCAGGATCGCGAGAACCGCCACTGAGAGAACAATCTGTCCGCAGGAAAGCCCCATCGCCATCGGAACAGAACCGATCGCCGCCTGGACTGTTGCCTTCGGCAGATACGCGATCACGGTAAACAGGCGCTCTTTCTTGTTCAGCGCGGTTCCCGCCATGCACACGCAGACTCCGGCTGCCCGGAAAATAAGTGCAAGCAGGATCATCACCACAGCCGCGCCTCCTGCAGTCGCCGTATACCGGATATCCACTGCAGCGCCGACCATCACAAACAGGACTACCTCCGCTGCGATCCAGAGTTTTCCAAACTTCTCTGAGAGTCTTCCGGAAACTGATTTCGGACATTTCATTTTGAGGACGCATGCCATGCTGACAACCGCAAGAAGTCCGGAGACGGAGACATACGGTTTTGCCCATGTTTCCACCGCCATCAGGAGAAACGAAAGCCCGAGGACCACAATGACTTTCATGCTGTTTCTCACATAATGTTCCTTCGCATAAGCAGTCTCAAAGAAAAGGCTGAGAAGATACCCGACAGCAGCGCCCAGCAGGATTCCGAGCACAATGGACACCGGAACATTCAAAAACTGCGTAAAATCTGCCGTTCCTCCCTGTGCCATGCCGGCAAATGTGGAAAACAGGACGATCACGAAGATATCGTCGCACGATGCCCCGGCCAGGATCATCTGCGGGATACTCTTTTCCGTTCCATATCTATTTTCCATCAGCTGTACCATCCGCGGCACAACGACCGCCGGGGAAACAGCCGTGAGGACCGCACCCATGACAGCAGACTCAATTCTCGTTATCCCCAGGATCATCGGAGCGCAGAGAAGATATCCACAGATTTCAAAACTCGCCGGTACAAAAGCCATCATGACGGCCGGACGCCCGACTTTCTTCAGATCCGCAAGGTTCAGGGAAAGTCCCGCCTTTAACAGGATGATGATCAGCGCGATCTGGCGAAGTTCCGAGGAGATCGATAAGATCTTATCATCGAGAAGTCCCAGGACATGCGGTCCCAGGATGATGCCGGTAAACAGCATTCCGATAATGCGCGGCAGGTGAAGATATCCGCAGATCGCCGCCGCGGAAAGTCCCACCAGAAAGATTAGTGCAAGTGATGTCAACATAATTTTTCTCCTTTTTTCTGCAAAAACGTGCCTTCCACAATTCTGCTTTTATTTGGGAAACTGTTACTCAAAATTTCATTTTTAAAGTTCCTATTCCATCCGAAACGATTGCTCCCAATTTTATTAATGAGAAAATATTTTCCCGAAAAAATGTGCCTTTTTGCGCGGCAGGAAGTTCCATCGGAATTTCCTGCTGCACAAAAAAAGAGCTGACTCTCCTGTGACTTAAGCCCCGCAGCACACGCTAAAAAGCGCCGTCCCGGACAGCCCGTCATCACAGAAGTCATCAGCTCATCATAAGCGGTTCTGGTTTCCCATGGGAGAACTTCATTCCCGTCGATGATTATACAATACCTATCTCCGGTTGTAAATCATATTTTTCAGTTTTTCCTATAGGTGGGTTTTCCCGATGTTTCACATTCCCGATCGCAAGGTCCTACAGGATCTCCCCATATCTTCCGAGGAAACTCTTCATTCTCTCATTGTCAGAGGAGAATACCTTCTCCGGCGTTCCTTCTTCCACGATCACTCCGCCTTCCATGAAGATCACGCGGTGGGAGATATCTCTCGCAAACGCCATCTCGTGGGTGACGATCACCATGGCGATATTTAAATCTGCCAGGGAACGGATCACCTTCAGCACCTCCGCCGTCAGCTCCGGATCGAGCGCAGAGGTCGGCTCATCGAAGAACAGGATCTTCGGGTTCAGCGCCAGGGCTCTTGCGATCGCCACACGCTGGCACTGTCCGCCGGACAGCTGGCACGGATAATAATCTTCTTTGTCCGACAGACCCATCTTCTTTAAAAGCTCTCTCGCTTCCTTATATACAGTCTCCTTATCGCGCTTCTGAACATGGATCGGTGCGTCCGTGATGTTCTTTAAGACCGAATAATGCGGGAACAGGTTAAAGTTCTGGAATACGAGGCCATACTGGCTCCGGATCTCCTTCATTTCCTTTTTGTCCGCATAGACGACACGTCCGTCCTTGTCTGTCCATGCAGCCTTTTTCCCAAGATAGACGATCTCGCCGCCATCCATTTTTTCTAACATCGTCGCACAGCGAAGCAGCGTTGATTTTCCGGATCCGGATGGTCCGATGATGGATACGATCTCGCCCTCACCGATGCTGATGGAGATATCTTTCAGCACGGATAAATTTTCAAATGATTTTTCCACATGATTTAATTCTAACAGATTCATGATCCGAACACCTCCATCCTACCGGTAATAATCCAGTTTCTTCTCGATCCACTCCATAACGACCGCCACGATCAGGTTGAACACATAATAGAAGATTCCGGCTGCCACAAACGGGATCATGTTTGTCTGGGAAGCCGCCAGCGCCTTCGCGATCGAGAACATCTCGGCAACGCTCAGCGTGAACGCCAGAGAAGTATCCTTCACAAGTGTGATAACCTCATTCGTGATCGACGGCAGGATCCGCTTGATGACCTGCGGCAGAATGATCTTGAAAAATGTCTGTGCTTTATTGTAGCCCAGGATCTGTGCTGCCTCATACTGTCCCACCGGCATGGACTGGATGCCGCTGCGGTAGATTTCCGCAAAATACGCGGCGTAGTTGATCACAAAGCCGATGAATGTCGCTGTCAGACGATAGCTGCTCCCGACTTTGATATGGAACAGATAGTATGGTCCGAAATAAACGACCATCAGCTGCAGCATTAACGGAGTTCCACGCATGATCGAGATATAAAATTTTACGATCATGCTGATCACGCGGTTTTTCGACATGCGCCCGAACGCTACAACAAGTCCGAGCGGCAGGGAGAACAGCAGCGTGATCACAAAGATCTGCGTACTGATCAGCATACCGCTTCCGAGCTGAGCGATCATCTGCCCGATTGTCATTTTACCCATACGATCTTACCTGCTTTCCTTCATGGTTTCACGGTCCATATCATCTGACCGTGCTTTTGTAAAGTTTTTTTTTTAACAAGACAAATTACGGGAACTGTCAACCGGTTCCCGTAATCTGAGTCCTGCATTCATTTTATATGATATTGACATATGTGTCAAATATCATTTATTTATGCGAACAACGAGCCAAAGTCCGCGCTTACGCGGGACCTTGGCGACTGTCGCGATAACAAGGGGAAACTCGCAAAGCGTGTTTTTACTTGTTTCCGATCGTTGTAACGTCCTCACCGAACCACTCATCAGAGATCTTTGCAAGTGTTCCGTCTGCTGCCATCTCCTCTAAAGTTGCCTGAACCTTGTCTCTTAACTCTGTGTTGCCTTTCTTGAAGCCAACACCGTACTCTTCCTCGGAAAGGGAATCGTCAAGGATCTTGAAATCTGCGTTTCTCTGTTTGATCTGATATCCTGCAACGATAACGTCCATCGCTACGGCATCAACAGCGCCCTGTTCCAGATCCATGAACGCTGTGTTGTAATCAGCCGTTGTTAAAAGCTGTCCGAAGGTGTTTGTGAGGTCCGGATTTTCCTTTAATGCTGCCTCAGCGGAAGAATCTGCCTGTACCTCCACATTCTTTCCGGCGAGATCAGCCTGGCTCTTGATATCAGAATCGTTTGCTACAATGAATACCTGCTTGTTTGCCATATACGGCTCAGTCCATGTGTAATCATCCTCACGGCCTGTGATCGTGAATCCGTTCCAGATGCAGTCGATATTTCCAGACTCAAGCTCCATATCCTTGGAGTCCCAGGCGATCGGCTGTGCCTTGTACTCTAAGCCAAGACGTTTTGCAACTTCCTTTGCAAGGTCAAGGTCGAATCCTGTGTACTCTCCATCATCACCAACGAATCCCATTGGCGGGAAATCCTGGTCAAAACCAACGATCAGTGTGCCGCCTGCTGTCTTTGTCTCCTCTGCTGCGGATGTATCAGCTGCGGTTGTCTCCTCTTTGGACTCAGCAGATGTCTCTGCTGCGGTTGTCTCTGTCTTTGCTCCTCCGCATGCTGCGAGAGAAAGTACCATTGCGGATGCCATAACTGCGCTTAATAATCTTTTCTTCATAATAATTGTCCTCCTCATATCTGCCTGCCCTTGATCAGGCGGTTTCCGTTGACTTTTTTCCTATCCTAAAACCGAATGTCGCGTTTTTATTCGATTTTGTTTCTCTGTTTTCATCGTGTTATCATGTTACCATACTAAAGTGTTTTTGTAAAGCTCTTTTTAATGAATTTTTTCAGGGAATGCGGTATACTGTTACAGTACGGGCATTCTTTGTCCACACGTGCAGCCGCTTTTGCCGTCATTTCGCGTTCGAGTCCAGGCGGATCAGCAGCTGCAGACGATTTCTTACTGATTCGAAACTCATTTCAGAAGACATGCAGTCCATTCTGCACCTTTGGCAGACAGTTCGGTATCTGTCCGGGCATCTGTGCAGTCTTCTATTGGCAATTCGTAACTGCTCAGTACCCTCACAGTTACGACAGTTCTTTGTTCACAACAGGAATGGAGGTTTTCTCTTATGTGTACAGCAGCAACTTACAAAACAAAAGGATTTTACTTCGGACGAACCTTAGACTATGAATTTTCCTATGGAGAAGAGATCACGATCACCCCGCGCAATTACCCGATCCCGTTCCGCCATATGGGCACGCACGACTCCCACTATGCGATCATCGGCATGGCACATATCGCCGGGGATTATCCGTTATATTACGATGCCATGAACGAAAAAGGGCTCGGCATGGCCGGACTCAACTTTGTCGGCAATGCGGCATATGCGGATATGAAAGACGGGGTTGAAAATGTCGCCCAGTTCGAATTTATTCCGTGGATCTTAAGCCAGTGCGCGACCGTCAGCGAGGCGAAAGAAAAACTCGCCGTTATGAACCTTGTCGGGACCCCGTTTAATCCCCAGCTGCCGGCGGCCAGCCTTCACTGGATCATCGCAGACAAAGACGAGGCGATCGTTGTCGAGTCCATGAAAGACGGACTCCATGTTCATGACGATCCGGTCGGAGTTCTGACAAACAATCCGCCGTTTGATATGCAGATGTTCCATTTAAATAATTACCTCAGTCTCTCCCCGCGCCAGCCGGAGAACCACTTCGCGCCGGATGCACCGCTTTCCACCTACAGCCGCGGCATGGGTGCCCTCGGACTCCCGGGCGATCTCTCCTCCCAGTCCCGCTTTGCGCGTGTGGCGTTTACCCGTGCACACTCTGTCTCCGGTGACAGCGAGGAAGAAAGCGTCAGCCAGTTTTTCCACATTTTAGGGTCTGTGGACCAGCAGCGCGGATGCTGTGAGGTCGCGGAAGGAAAGTATGAGATCACGATCTACACCTCCTGCTGCAGCGCGGAGACCGGAACTTATTACTATACAACTTATGAAAATCATCAGATCACGGCGGTGGATATGAACAAGGAAAATCTTGATTCCGGGAAGCTGATCCGCTACCCGATCATTTTAAAGGGCGAAATTCGAAGACAGAATTAGAGCTCTCAGCTCTCAGCTCTCAGCTCTCAGCTCTCAGCTCTCAGCTCTCAGCTCTCAGCTCTCAGCTCTCAGCTCTCAGCTCTCAGCGTGATTTTAGGCGGCCATTGCCAAAATATCAATGCAACAGCACCTGACTGAAGCATTTTTACAAAATCATCAACTACAAGCCACGATCATCCAGCGCTGCTATGTTAGGCTCCGCAAAATTACCGACTTTAGCTTAAAATAATCCATTTTCAGGAGGAATCTTCCATGAATTCTTACGCACTGATCGACCTGCACTGTGACACTCTCACCGACTGCATCCACAAGAACTCCGACCCGGACACTCTGGATGACCCGGGGCGTGTTCTCTCTTTATCCGCGATCCCGGCCGATGTCCACTGGGCACAGTTCTACGCGGTATTCATTCCTGACGAATACCGCGGGCAGGCCGCGATCGATTACTATGAGACGAACCGGGATAACTTCAACCGGCAGATGAAGAAATTCTGTGACCGCGTCACTCCCTGCCACACCGCTTCCGATATGAAGGCTGCGTGGAATTCCGGCAAAACCGCAGCCTTTTTGACCATCGAAAACGGCTCCGCGCTTGCCGGTGACATCACCCGCGTAAAAAAGCTTGCGGATGATGGCGTCCGCTGCATGACGCTCACCTGGAACGGCGAAAACGAACTCGGTTCCGGTCATACGACCACACACGGCATGACAGATTTTGGCAGACAGGCTGTCCATGAGATGGAAGACTGCGGAATTCTCGTCGATGTCTCCCACTTAAATGATGCCGGATATGCCGATCTCTTTGAGACCGCCCGCCGTCCGTTCGTCGCGACCCACTCCAACGCCAGAGCTGTCTGCTCCCACAAGAGAAATCTCACGGACGACATGATCCGCGAAATGGTCCGCCGCGGCTGCCTGATCGGTCTCAATTACTGTAAAAGCTTCATCACCGACGGCGGCACCGGCGATTCCCCGGAGGACCTCTATCGCCACATCGAGCACTTTTTCAAGCTCGGTGCATACAAAAATCTCGCCCTCGGCTCCGATTTCGATGGCGCGACTCTCCCTACATACCTGGACAGTCCTGAAAAAGCAGCTGCACTGTACGAATATTTCCTTGATCAGGGGATGTCAACAGAACTGGCTGAAGGGATCCTGTTCCGGAATGCGGAGGAGTTTTTCGAGAAGAATCTGTAAAATGTGCAAGGCTGAAATGCAGGAGTCTCCTGCATTTCAGTTTTACATATAACACATATAAAATGTTTCTTAAACATTTTCGTTTTCTATTGCAATTCTTATCAGGGTAGCTTACACTATTGCTCACCATCTTCTGAATCCTCTGGTCCTATAATCTTGTATCGCATAAATTTTCTACATTCCTTTTAATTTCTTTTTTATACAATCATTACTTCTAAACATGACATCCGTATTATCTATTTCACTTTATTTATCAAAGTCACTTTATAACATTTGTTTTCTGTTTGACATGTACATGCAAAACAGGTATAATTGAGGTACATAAATATGATAAAAAACTTCGCAGATAAAGAAACTGAAAAAATCTATAATCAGGAATTTTCAAAGAAACTACCACAGTCCATTCAGAGAATTGCTCTGAGAAAACTAATCATGATCGACAATGCTACTTCCCTAGAAGATTTAAGAATTCCTCCTGCCAATCATCTGGAATTGCTTCATGGAAATCGCGAAGGGCAATACAGCATTCGAATTAATGCACAATACCGCATCTGTTTTAGAATTATAGGAAATGATTTTTTTGACCTCGAAATAGTTGATTACCATTCATGATCATCACATAGTTTAAAATGAAAGGAGATCTTTTTATGCCAAACTATATCACAACTCCAACCATCAGCGAAATTTTAATCGAAGAGTTTATGAAACCCTACGGCATTTCCGCCTACCGCCTCGCGCAGGATATCCATGTCCCTGTCTCCAGGATCCAGGACATTCTGCATGACCGCCGTAAGATCACCGCAGATACTTCTCTCCGCCTCGCCAAGTATTTCGGTGTGTCTGACAAATATTTTCTGGATATCCAGACCGATATCGATATCAGAAATCTCAAACTGTCTGAACAGGAAGAACTCGATTCCATTCCCGTCTGCCCGATGATGGTCTGATTTCCAAAACGTTGTTACTCCGGTTTTCAGATTAGCCCGTATATAAAAAAGGGACAGTCCAAAGAGTATACTGTGCTTCATGCGTCAGGTTTTAAAATCTGACTTCTAAGGCAATATCCTCTTCAGGCTGTCCCCTTTTCGTTTCTTCTTAATTATCTCACATAATGGATCCTGCTCTGATCAAACCGATCCTGCTGGGTGCGTTCCTCAGCCGGATAGCCCATTGCGAAGATTCCGAATGCGCGCTGTCCTTCCGGGATCCCGACAATCTCTTCGACCTCTTTCATGCGGTCCTCACGCGGTGCAACACCGAGCCATACGCCGCCGAGTCCGATCTCATCAGCTGCAAGCCACAGGTTCTCCATCGCGATGCTCATGTCGATGTGTGCAAACTCCGGCAATTCGCAGTCCTCGCGATATGCACTCACGATCGCAACCGGTGCGTTTCCTGCCGGACCCGAGAACGGGCTGGACTCTCCAAGCTTCTTTAATACCTCACGGTTCTGGATCACATAGAACTCCCACGGCTGCTGGTTCTTTGCCGACGGGGCTGCCATCGCCGCTTCCAGGATATATCCGATATCCTCACTGGAAACTGCTTCGTCTTTGAATTTTCGAATACTTACACGGTGAAATAAATCTGCCATCTTAAGACCTCATTTCTTTCCTGTTATATCATCGGCATGATTCGCTGCCATGACAGTATCATTCAGACTTTGGGAATCTGAAGACTCCCGCCATGAAAAGCAGCAAATATCCGCCTTTTTTATTTCCGGCTTTTATCGATCCTACTTTACCTGTCGCTGATCGCCTCAGCCTTATTCCTCTAATTTCTTGATCTCCAGCGGAAAGCTCACATCTTCGGAATCCATATAGACAACTCCAACCTTCGCACCGCTGTCTCCGCCTAAAGCATCTTCATCCATCGGGCAGCCATCTTTCATAAATCCCATCTCGGTTCCATCCGCTGTCACCATGGTAAATGTGCTCATCGCGTTGGCGGTCGTTGTTCCTTCCGCATATGCGATCGTCCAGTCATCATCGCCCGGAGCCGCGATCACCAGCTCAACATCTTCCAGCTGATCGCTGTCATGAAGTTCCTCTCCGATATATCCGATCGCTACAACACTGTCATCCGCGATCTCCGTCTCCACATCATGGATATTTTCCGTTGCGAGCGTATATTCCGCACCGTCATCAGTCTTTACGGTGAAAGTGCCCTTTTCAGAATCCGTCTTTACGATGACACCCTGAAGGAGATGATAATTCTTCAGTATCTCCGCGTCATCCGATGTCTCACTCTCAGCAGGAGACGTACTTTCTGTCTCCGTACTCTGTTCTGCTGTTGTTTCCACAGTTACCGTGGTCTCTGCCGTATCTGCCTTCTGACAGCCAGCCGCCAGAGCAACGCTCATTCCCAATATGCTCATGTACAAATATGTTTTTTTCATCTTGGTCTCCTCTCTGCAAGCTGCACATTATTATACCATGTTTTGAGAGGCATATCAATCCGGTTGGGTTTCTATTCTATCAACCTAAAATGAAAATTTAAATTCCACTTCTCCAAAGGGCGGTGGAGTTTACTCTTGCACAGTTGATATTTACTCATGCATA
>NZ_WQPQ01000008.1:0-54106 GCF_018785365.1 Clostridium sp. MCC344
CTAAGCGGTGGGTGAGTGGGATGCTTATGTCAGTGGGAGTTGAAAGCTCCCACTGACAGATCGCGAAGCGACTGCGTTCAGAGCAAGTAGCGAAGCGGATTGCGAATGTCCGCTTTACAAGAAAAAGGAAAGCGAGCTGTAAATTGCAGTATATGTTTCACGTGAAACATATACTGCGATGGATACGTTATAAACATTGTATAACAAAGCACTAACGCACGATCAGAAGCTGTGCGGCTATGCCTTGTAGGAATTGCAAAAATGTTTCACGTGAAACATTTTTAATTTTATAGGGTAAATCAATAGGAAAATAGGGAAAATTGTGTTATACTAAGTTTCGCTAAAGTTTTGAATATAAATAGTAACGATAAAAATAGGTAGAGCTGACCTGCGGAAAGGATAGAGGTATGGGACGTATTATTGCAATTACAAATCAAAAGGGTGGTGTCGGAAAGACGACAACCGCGATCAATTTGTCGGCCTGCCTGGCTGAAGCAGGACAGAGAGTGCTGACTGTGGACTTTGATCCGCAGGGAAATACAACAAGCGGACTTGGATTGGAAAAAGGAAATATTGACAATACTGTATATGAACTCCTGATGGGAGAATGCACGGTGGAAGAGTGCATCAATCCGAGCGTTCAGGAACGTCTTGATGTAATGCCATCGGATGTGGATCTTGCAGGAGCGGAGATCGAACTCCTTGATATGGAGGAAAAGGAATGCATCCTGAAGAAAAATCTGGAGCTATTAAATGGTAAGTATGATTTTATCATTATCGACTGCCCGCCGTCTCTGAACCTTCTGACGATCAATGCGTTGACAGCAGCCAATACGGTACTTGTCCCGATCCAATGTGAATATTATGCACTGGAAGGATTAAGCCAGGTGTTGAAAACAGTAAATCTTGTTCAGAAAAAACTAAATCCGGCGCTGGAAGTAGAGGGCGTTGTATTTACGATGTATGACTCGAGAACAAATCTGTCTCTGGAAGTCGTAGAGAATGTAAAAGAACATCTGAATGAAAATATCTACAAGACGATCATTCCGAGAAACGTCAGACTGGCGGAGGCACCGAGCTATGGTATGCCGATCAATCTCTATGACAGCCGGTCATCAGGCGCGGAGAGCTACAGACTTTTAGCAGCGGAAGTCATCAGCAGAGGAGAAGAGATATAATGGCAAAGCGTGGATTAGGAAAGGGACTTGGCGCTTTTTTTGGAGAAGAGGTTGCAAATACGAAAGAAACTTCTGGAGAAAAAGTAAGCAGAAGTGAAAGAAAAGAACAGTTAATGGGAAAAACGGCTGAGAAAAAGCCGGAAAATACAGCTAAGAATACAGAAAAAAGAGGGATAGCCGGAAACGGAGATGCGGGAAAGAGTAGCGTGGTGAAGAACCAGGAAAACCAGGGAAAGAATAAAAATGGTGTTTCCGGAAATGCGCCGTCCGCAAACGGACAGAAGGCAAATGAACCAATCATCATCGAAAAGATCGTAGAAAAACCGGTAGAAAAGATCGTTGAGAAGATCGTCGAGAAACCAGTCGAGAAGATCGTAGAAAAGATCGTCGAGAAGCCAGTTGAAAAAATCGTTGAGAAAGTGGTTGAAAAGCCGGTTGAGAAGATCGTAGAAAAACCTGTCGAGCAGACCTTAAAACTCAATCTGATCGAGCCGAACAGCGAGCAGCCGCGAAAGAATTTTGACGAAGAAAGTCTTCAGGAACTGGCTGATTCCATCAAACAGTATGGAATTCTACAGCCGCTGATTGTCCAGAAAAAGGGTAGTCACTACGAGATCATCGCCGGTGAGCGCCGCTGGCGCGCGGCAAAGCTTGCAGGGATCACGGATGTTCCGGTACTGATCCGCGAGTATGACAAACAGCAGACGATGGAGATCGCCCTGATCGAGAATGTCCAGCGTGCGGATTTAAACCCGATCGAGGAAGCACAGGCTTTCCAACAGCTGATCCAGGAGTTTCATCTGACTCAGGAGGAGATCGCGAACCGCGTTTCCAAGAACCGTGCGACGATCACAAACAGCATGCGTCTGTTGAAACTTGATTCCAGAGTGCAGGATATGCTGGCGGAAGGAAAAATTTCCAGCGGACATGCGAGAGCACTTTTAGGACTTGAGGACAGAGAACGTCAGTACCAGGTTGCAGTGAAGATCGTTGAAGAGAAATTAAGCGTCCGTGACGTGGAAAAACTTGTCAAGATGATGAACCGCCCGCCGAAGGAAAAGAAACCGGAAAAAGGACCGGATATTGATCTGATCTACCGTCAGGTTGAGGACAAATTAAAATCCATCATGGGAACCAAGGTTGTCATCAATCAGAAGGATAAAAATAAGGGAAGAATCGAGATCGAGTATTACTCCCAGGAAGAGCTAGAGAGACTGATCGAACTCATGGAATCTTTAAAATCATAAAAGCACAGACATAAACGGAAGGACAGAAAACAGAATATGGAAAACAGTATGTTATACAATCTTCCCATTGATCCAATGGCGCTGATCGTAGGATTTTCAATCCTGTCAGTGGCGTTGCTGATCGTGGTGATCATCTGTATTGTGAAGCTCAATAAACTGTACCGCAGATATGACATGTTCATGCGCGGAAAAGACGCGGAGACACTGGAAGATACGATCATGGACATCATGGACGAGATGGAAGAACTTCAGGAAAAAGACCGGGTGAGCCGGGATGCGATGAAGCAGCTTTCAAAGCAGATCAAGTCCTCATTCCAGAAATTCGGATACGTCAAGTACAACGCGTTTAAGGGCATGGGCGGAAATCTGAGCTTTGTCATCGCAATGCTGGATAACAACAACAGCGGTTTCGTACTGGACGTCGTTCACAGCCGTGAAGGCTGCTATATCTACTTAAAAGAGGTAGAGGAAGGAGCGACGGAAGTTCTCCTCGGCGGAGAGGAACAGGAGGCGCTGGAGCAGGCCCTGGGATATGTAAAACGTCCGACGATGGATGAACGGATCGCCCAGAAAGAGAAGGCTGTAGCCGGAAA
This sequence comes from Clostridium sp. MCC344, assembly GCF_018785365.1. Classification (NCBI taxonomy): domain Bacteria; kingdom Bacillati; phylum Bacillota; class Clostridia; order Eubacteriales; family Clostridiaceae; genus Clostridium; species Clostridium sp. MCC344. The sequence continues at coordinate 3,019 of NZ_WQPQ01000008.1, forward strand.
GAAGAAAGAGAGAAAAGGTGGTTCCGGTGAGCAGGATATCGAGGTTCCGAGCAGCGAGCGGAAGAAGAGCGAGCGCATGAAAGAGCTGAGAAGACGTCAGGCAGAGCGCCGTGAAGATGAAGAAGAACGTGTAAAACGGTATGCGGACGCATACGATGTGGAAGAGGTCGAGATCCAGACAGATACCATCGAGGATTACGATGCACTGCCGGACGATCCCGATGGCGAGGATAAAGGAGATTATTGATCCATATGCATAAATTTTTACGTGCAGCTGGTTTCAGCATGTATACAAAGAAAAAAGATATTGAAAAGCTTCTGGATCTGCTGGAACGGCAGCCGTCGATGACGAAGTGTGTCCAGGTCGATGAGGACAGCAATGTCTGCGAAATGCGGACGGAAGTGGCCCCGGGACTTGGCATCTCGATCGTCGGGGAACTGAATGATGATGGAGACTTCGAGCGGGAATTTTACTTCCCGTATCTGGAGGGCAACATTGTCGGATCAACGGAAGAGTGTTCAGTCCAGCGGCATACGGAGAAAGAGACATACTCCGGAATGGTGGACGAGAATAAAGTCGGCATTACACTGATCTTTTATATCCAAAATTTCCTGGAATTCCGGGAAAAAATGCTGGATAAAGAGCATCACTCAAAGATCGGATCCGTCTGCTTTTCCGGTATGTCCATCGGAGGAAAGATCCTTCTTCCGATCAAAAAAAGTCAGAAACAGATCCAGAAGGCGAAGGTTGCAGCAAAAGATCGCAGCAGTCTGATCGAGGCCGCAAAGAACGGGGACGAGGAAGCGATGGAGACGCTGACGATCGAGGATATTGATCTCTACTCACAGATCTCCAGAAGAGCGATGAAAGAGGATCTCTACTCCATTATCGACTCCTGCTTTATGCCGTGTGGCGTGGAGTGTGATCAGTATTCTATTATTGGAGAAATTAAAGAAGTCGAGAAAGTACGAAATATTTATACAAAAGAAGAAATTTATCACATGAAGATCGAGAGCCATGACCTGGAGTTTGTGATCTGTATCAACAGTAAAGATCTCTTAGGAGAACCCCAGCCCGGACGCCGGTTCAAAGGGCAGATCTGGATGCAGGGAACCTTAAAGCTGGAACCGTATCGTGCGAAACAGAGTCAAAAATAGGAAAGTTTTCTAGGCAGCAGAAAGAGCTTTGTATGACCTTATTTTAACTAACAACAGCAAGAATTCTCCCACCTCTATAGGTGGTAAGATGAATTGCCAATGGAAAACTTAATGGCAGTGGTGGGCGGAGAGAAATCGGTATCCCCCACTGACACGAAGCAAATCACAGTCAGTCTCCGTTAAATTACCGACTGTGGATTGAAACAATGAAATAAAACCTGAAGAAATACTTCTCTAAAAGTTGCGATTCCTTGACTTTCCGGCTTCTGTTTGGTAAGATATATATCGTAGTTTTTTAGACTGCATGTCTCTGTAGCTCAGTAGTATAGAGCGTTCGTCTCCTAAGGTTGCGTTACAACGGTCACCTCAAAAAAACTAAATAAGGGATTGCAGTTCGACCTTGATCGGGCTATAATCATATATCAGACACGTCCATATAGCTCAGCTGGATAGAGCACACGCCTCCTAAGGTTATGCTCTACCGGCCGCCTTACGATGAAAAGTGATCGTTACCAATTTTAATTGAATAGATGTCTCTGTAGCTCAGCAGGATAGAGCGTTCGCCTCCTAAGCGAAAGGCCGTGGGTTCGAATCCCGCCAGGGACGCCAGCAAACACGCCGAAAACCTTTGATTTATCAGGGTTTTCGGCTTTTCTTATTTCTGCGGCTTTTGTGGCTTTTTTGCAAAAAACCTTGGTTTGCTAACATTTGCTAACGAGATTTGGTCTTTTGCTAAGAAATGCGGTAAGTCAGAGGTTCGATTTTTACCAAAAGAGCTTGCAAACATTTGTTAGCAGAAATCAGAGGAAGTTGCAAACAAAATCGCGAATTTGCTAACATCGCTCAAAAATGCCTTCAGAACCTTGCTAACAAAAAAAGTGTTTGGTCACTGTGCAAAGTGGTTCAAACGAAGAAAACCTCTCACAAAGTGAGAGGCGTTCTTCTGAGGGAGGGACTTTATAAAGCCTTTGCCAGCTGCTTGAGCAGTGCGGCAGTTTCGGGATTTTTAAGCAGTTCCAGTATCTTCGCTGCATCACTTTCATTGCTTTCAGTGACGATAGTATCCGAAGTTTCTGCCTCTGTATCTTCAACAGGATCAGGAGTCTTGGAGGAATAAAAAGCTTCCTCCAATCGCTGAGCGTTTATGCACCGATCCTCGTCGATGATGTGAGAATAGACATCCGCAACCATTTTTACCTGAGCATGACCAGAGTCGCCCTGGACGGATTTCATATCGCCACCATTGAGTTTCAGCTTGTAGGTGATACTGGAGTGACGGAGAGAATGGAATACAACATGAGGCAGTCCGTTTTCTTTGATAAGTTTATTGAAAGCACGGTTAATCACCTGGCTTTCCATCGGACGGCCATTGCTGGAGCAAAAGACCAGGTTATTGTCGATGTATTCATCTCCAAACAGATCCATCAGCTCATCAATTTCTTTTTTTCTTTCTACCAGCATATAGGCAACTGTTTTCGGCAGGTACACACGGCGAATACTGGTTTTGGTTTTAGGCTCTTTCAGAACCAGAGCAGTATGGGTACTGGCTATGCAAGGTGGAAACTTCTTAATAACACCTTTGTCGCTCAAATCGTCCAATGCACCTCGTGTAACCCGTTGCAGCTCTTTGTTGACGAATATATAAGCTGAACCATTTTCTATGCTCTGTGGTGCAATATCAATGCAGTCCCAGGTAAGGCCCAGCATTTCGCCAATGCGTAAAGAGCAGGAGAACGCCAGATTTAAGGCAAGGGAGAGGATAGGATCATCACAGACTTCCATAGCCTTGCTCAGAGTTTCGGCAGTCCATATATCCCGTTCTTTATGTTCTTCTTTGGGAAGTGTCGCATTCAGGACAGGGTTACGGCTGATTAGTTCCCAACGCACCGCCTGATTAAAGGCACTGCGAAGTAGCTTGTGAATTTCTCTTACTGTATGCGGGGTCAGATATTCGCTTGTGGGTTTTCGGTTGTTGACGCTTACCGTTTTCACAGAGAGCAGATCGCGGTAATACTTATCCATCATCCTTGGAGTGATGTCGGATAGTAACATATCTCCGATAATAGGAGTTATGTAGTTTCTCGCCAGACCACGGCGGCTTTCATATGTTGACATTGCCCAGGTATTTACACCATAGATGGACATATATTCATCGAGCAGATCGTTCAGGGTCTTTGCCGTAGGAATAAAGAAGGTTCCAGAGTCCTGCTCATACTCAATTTGCTTTTTTCGTTTTTTTGCTTCTGCATTTGTGCTGAAGGTTTCCCAACGCTGTCTGCGTTTTCCGTTTTCATCTGTGTAATCATACACCACAGAATATTTGCTTTTACGCTTCACGATAGATGCCATTTTCATTGCTCCTTTCTGAGATTTTCACATAATGAGTTTGCTTTTGATACCAGGCTTCAAAACTGCTGGTAATGATACGAATTCTTCGATCAATCAAGGTCGTCTCAAAATAGCCCCTTTTAACAAGGTCATAAGCTGTGCCAGATTTCAGCCCCAAAAGATCCGCCATTTCCGGTACTGACATCGTAGTATGCCGCCATTTCTCTCCGGGCGGTGTACCATCCACTTTTTTATAGTGGAACTGGCCGGCATACCAATCTTCAAAACTATCCAGCATAACTCTCATTCGTCCGGCCACTTGAATTGTTTTGAAATAGTTCTTTTTAACCAACCAGTAGGATTCTACTTTACCAAGCCCAAGCATTTTGCCCATCTCTGGTACAGACATACTGGTCTTTACTCTTTGTTTCTGCATGGCTTTTGCCTCCTCTATAAAGTTTTTCTTGCTATGGCCTCATTGTAAGAGAAAGCAGAAAAAAAGTTAAGGATGTCGATTTGGAGATCGGCATCCTTGACAAATCATTCATCTGTGTGATCCAGCCAGTCATCAAAGCTCTTTTTGGAAATGCGGATATGACCGCCGACTCTGACGCTGTGGAATACACCTTGTTTTACCAGATTATATGCTGTGGGACGACTGATACCCAGAATGTCCTGAATCTCATCGACCGTATAGGTTCTTTTGTCATAGCTGACAGGATTTTGTTCATTAAAGCGGTTCAATTCCGCAATTCTTGCTTCAAACATAAAAACGCCTCCTTTATCCGGTAAGTGGCCTTACGGAGCCTCCATTTCCTCCGGAATATGAATATCTAAACTAACTTGCAGAGCATCATCAATCGCTCTCATTTCTTCGCGAGATACGCGCCCAATGTACGATAAAACACGCCTTTTATCAATCGTTTTAATTTGCTCCAGCAGAACAACAGATTTCAGTCCAAGCTCTGGAACGCTCTCCAGTGCATAGTGTGTGGGCAGCTCCTTTTTCTTAATCCATTTACTGGTGAGTGGAGCTACGATCAAAGTGGGGCAGAAAAAATTCCCCACATTGTTTTGAAGAACCAGGACAGGACGGGTGCCGCCTTGCTCTGATCCAAAATAAGGGTTCAAATTGGCATAATATAAATCCCCACGCTTATAAATCCAATCTTCTTTCATGTTCATCCTCCTATGTTTTGAGATTTGATTATGTAAGAAGGAGGCTCTGCAAATTACAGAGTCTCCTTCAATTTAGCGCCTGTTTTATCCCTTACTTGTCCACGACACCCCAGGGATTTGGGTAATCATTAAGCCGCAGGTGGCTGGCCTGCTTCTCAGGAGTTTCACCTCCACTTCGTTTGGTCTTACCCATGGCCTGCGACGGTTATTATCACGCTCGGACTATGGCTGTAAGAGAGCTTTCCTCCTTGTTATGCCATGACCGGATGCCATCCGATGTATTCCAGCCTGATATATTTCTGATAAACCGAAAACTCATCTATACAGCAAAAATGGGTTGGCCTGTTATGCGAGTGGCAGCTCTCAGAAAATATACCGCTGATGTAGCGGCTATTACGCCCAAAGAGGATCAAACTTAATGATTCGTATATGAGGTTGTCAAGGTGCAAGTGAAAGGATTTCCCTTTCACTTGCTACTGCCACTTTTTTTAGAAATCTATAACCAACTTTTTTATTTTTTCTTCAATTTTTTTCAGACGCTTATGAGCTGCGGGCTGACTAATGCCATATCTTTTGGCTAATTGCAGTGTACTTGGCTTTTCCATGCCGTAATAATCCAAGATAAAAGAGCGTTCTTTCTGACTCAGCTGCTGCAAAGCACGGTGCAGATCGGCCATAAGAAGATTACAAATTGCTTGTTCCGCAGTATCAACAGATTCATCCACAAACAAATCTGTATCCTGATAACCTTCCTCTGTGCCGTCACGATCTCCCACATGAGAAGCCGGGAATATAGAGCGACTTTTCTCATGTTCCTGGAGATAGCGGCTGTGGCGGTCCTCCTGTTGGTATTTTTCAAAATCTTTGCGAGAACATTCCATGATAATGCGGTCATCTTCATCACGGAACATTTTGACTGTTTCAACAAAAAAGCGCCCAGTAAAGCAACCATTGCGGCGTGCCTTACTGAACGCTGAAAAACTGATTTCCTCCCATTCCTGTGGGCTGTTATTTTTCCAAATGAATACTCTCGTCATATCCTTTCCTCCGTTCAAATTCTTGGTAGTCAGCGAATTTAAACGGTGTCATGGATATTTTGCTATGTACGCCTCCCAGCGCATACCGGCCTCCTAATACCGGGCAAAGAAAAAGGCCGGAAGTGTTTTCACCTCCAGCCATGTTCCTGCCGCCATATTGCAGCAGGAATGAAAAAAGCCCGGTTAATGCCGGGCCTTATGTAGAAAAGTATTCAATTTAGCGCATTCCTGCCACTATAACAAGTATAGCAGGTCGGAAGTCGGAAGGGAGTAGGGATTAGGTCGGGGATTTGTCGGGATTTAGTCGGGATTTAGTCGGGGCAGCTCCTCCAGGACTTCTGGAATAGAATATCCAAACAAGCAAACAGAAAATAAATAGATGGCTTCTCGTTTTCGGTCATAAAAGACACTGCGCTCTATATTTAGTTCTTCCAGCAATTCTTTCTCTGTGCTGTTGAACCGATAGATGAATTGCTTAGTCAAAATTTCATAGTAAAGTTCTCCTCGATCCGGATACCGTTTCAGACGAAGGAGTGCACGGTCAATAATATTGACTAGCATTTGATTTTGAACAAGGCAGCAAACTTTTTCTTCAAAGGCTTGCAGTTCAATATCTGGTGCAAAATTTTCAAGATAGCAGAGGCCAGACTCTATATCTTGTTCTCCCATAATCCAAGCAGTTTCTTGTAATTCTTCTGCCCGTTCACTCAGAACCCAGACTACATCACGGTAAATCTTTAGAATCAGCTTACTTCTATGAAACGCAGCATCGCTGTTAAGCCCCAAAGCTGTTAGCCTGCTGTTACATTTTTGGATTGTTGTACTTTCTTTTCTCATAGAACATCCCTCCTTGTTCGCAATATTGCGAACATATTAGGTACAAAATAGCATAGCAGAGGAGAGTGAGAGAGGGCAGTGCCTCCCTCTATTCCCCCCTTTGGTTATATCAGGTTCCTGGATTTTAGACGAATCTGCATTGCTTGCTTGGAAACCTCAAAAATATTTGCCATTTCAGCAATGAGCTGTTCATCTGTCCGGCCTATTCTAAGCCGGTAAAAACATTTTTTGATCTGCGGTAAAGGCATCAGCAGAGCAGAGGCCAGAGTATCCGCCTGACGCTCAATTATGCCATGACTTTCGTCGGAAGAAACATTTCCGTTATAAGCAGCAACATCTCCAGTACCAGAGTACAACTTCTTATGTAGTACCCAATGAGCCAGCTCATGGGCACAGGTAAAACGGAGCCGCCCTAATTTTGACGGATCACAAAGCCGTTCATCAATTAAGATTGTACCGGCTCTTACTGCAATCATTCGATACTGTCTCTGTATCTGGTCATATAAAACAACGGCACCGTCATCGAAAATTGTTTCCCCTAATATCTTGGGGTTTTTTCTTAGTGTATGAAACTCCAGGATTAGATCAAACTTTGTCTCGATAATGGTTTCGATTGGCACAGGACATGGTTGCCCGGATAGCAGAGAGGGATCATATTCCATCAGGATTTTTCGCCCTACCGCCTCGATTGCTTCTGTACGGATTTGTGGAATTGACAAAGCTCTCCCCCCTATCGTTTACGCTCCTTTAGCATTTTCATAAATGTCTGCCATTCTTCATCGGTAGCGTCTACTTCTTTTGCCACACGCAAGGCTGCCCGAACAATATCTTTTTCCATGATATAGTCTGGCAAATCAGCAGATACTGTATTGCGTGATTTTGCAGCCAGATCCAAAAGCAACTCATGTTCTGATTTATCCAAATTCAGAAAGGCGGAGATGCGTTCCACAAAATCTCCATTGGGTGCAGGACGGCGGCTTTGTTCAATATCACACAGATAACCGTAAGCAATATTCAAATGCTTGGCTGTATCGCGTAAATTGAATTTGTGCGCCTTGCGTTTCTCGGCTATAAATGATCCAAAAGTTATATTGCCCACAGCATTCACCTCTCATTTGTTCGACGAACTGCGAACATCTTGCTTATATTGTATATCGAACATCTGTTCACTTCAAGGATAAAAATTTCATTTGAAAAGAGGTGTTAAAAATCAATAACACCTCTTTTGCGCTATATAAATTCCTGAGCGATTTGCTGCATTTCTGTAATGCACTCTTTTGGGGATAGAATTTTTATTTTTCCCTTAAATTTGAATATCCAGCCATAAAAAGTTCCACTGGGGTTCACTTCAATTTTTGCTGTGAAGTGCGCGTCATCATATCTCTCAACAGGGGCATCTTCTCCATAATGATCTATGATTACTCTCATCAATTCGTTTTCACATAGAAGGGTTACTTCCTTCGATGGCTCCGATGTAAACATATCAACCATTTTGTTTGTATAGGAGGCTACATCAAATCCCTCTATCGGTATAAAGCAAGTTTCAAGATTTTCTATGCTTGTTAGACGATCTACACGGAAGTGAGCAATTTTCTGATGCTTCAGAGAAAATCCAATCAGATAATAGTGGTCATTTTTCCATTCAAGCGCATAAGGATTTACGACATAATAATATCCATCGTGCTTTAAGATTTTCTTTTTTTTCTGAGTATATTCATAGTATTGGAACCGAATTTGCTGATGGTTTCCAATCGCTGTTTGGATATTATCAATGATATAGTAAACCTTTTCATTATGCGGTTTGACACGGCTGGATAAAGCAGCAAATTTTTGAAGCTGCTCTGCCTGATGTGTGCTGGTCAGACGGCATAATTTCTGTACCAGTTCCTCGGATTTCTTGGCAGAAATGATCTTCGAGGAAGCTACTGCATCTGTCAGCATTTTCAGTTCTGGATACTCAAACAGGCGGCTTCCCATAAAATATTGGTTTTGGGTACTCTTGACCACCACAATATCAATCCCTGCATCAATCAGCGCATTGGTATCCGCGTAAACAGTCTGCCGCACTGCCTGAATTCCTTTTCCATTCAGATGGGCAATGATGTCAGATACTGTGGCGGGATGGTTTTCATCGGTCCGCTCATAGAGAAACCGGAGTAATTCCAGTATCCGCATATTTGTTGAATTCTGCATACTTCACCTCCTCGATTCTTAAAATGGCCTATTTTGTATGGTGTCCAGCCCCAAAGACCAGAAGCAGGGCAACAACACAGAGAAGCAGGCCCAGCCAATTTCGATCCATAATCAGCTTGATTACCGCCACAAGCAGCAGTCCGCCCACCAGGAGCACAACGCCGTTCATTCAGCGGCCTCCCGAGGCGTATTTCCCCATGTTGATGTCCAGAACCCCTCTGGGCGGCTGGATCATGGCATCCTCATACTGGCACTTCCACTGGAGTTCCCGGCTCATCTGGCCATCTGCCACACCATCTATGGTTTCCCCATCCTGAATGGGGTTATCATGCTCCAGAATATAGGACGCCACATTGTAGGCGTGGTTCACCACCCAGTTGGGGTCCATGCCGTGGAAGTGGTACTGAAGGTCAGGCAGAAACAGGGTGCTCATGCCCACCGTGTCGATGAGCATATCCTCCGTACCTTCAATGTTGAAGAATCGGACATTGACGCCAAAGCGGATGAACCGATCCGGGCCTTCGATCTGATTGGAACGCACATCATCCGCCAGAAACAGCTTGCCGCAGTTCTGGAAGTAGAACGCCTCGCAGGTGGGGTACAGCTCCGCCAAGGCGTCAAGAAAGTCGGCGTCCAGGTTGGCCCGCTCCAGCGCCGGAAGCGCCCCCGCCAGCATATCAGTGGCCACGACATGATACCGACACTCCCGGAAGATCCGCTCCCGGTCCTCCTGGCAGTCCCACATCTGACTCAACAAAAAGGCATCAAAGCCTTTGCCCTTGAACTTGTCGCATTTCATCACCATCAGCTGTACCGGGCACTTGCCGTCCTGAAATTCCGCTATATGATCCAGGGCGGCAAAGCCAGCCATTTTCTTATCATAACAGAAGCACTCTGTTGATCCGATGTGCTTCTTCATTACGGCAGTCATTTTTTCTTTGTCCGGCATTTCTACTGGCTCTTTGAACAGCAGCTGAATGAGATAGGGGCCACCGGGCTGGGGGCCTTTTTTGTCATCCAGGTTTTGCTGGAAAACTTGATTGCCCATTTAGTTCCACCTCCTGACAAATCCTCTTTAATAATCAAGCAGGATGGGCACCTGCTGTTCCTCCGCAAACTGCATGGCCCGCCAGAACATGGAGAAGGCAAACTTGGCAAGGGATTGGGTGTCATACTGGGTGTGTTCCGGGATGTCCGCCTTGCTGTACTGTCCATCTGAGTCTATGGTTCCCTCTATCGGGTATCCCTCAGTGTATGCCCAATCAAGAATGGTGTCCTCATCGGCCTGCCACGCCAGCTGGTTCAGCTTTTCCAGCTCCTTCCGCAGTCCGCCCAAGGTGGCGATAACGGCGGTGTCATCGGTGGGCAGAGGGACTTGGAACAGAAAGCTGTCGGTGAGGGGAAGCCACCAAGTCGCGCCCCGAAGCAGGGACCACACCCGCTCCTCGTCCGATGCAAGACGGGCGACCAGAGGATGCTCCCCGAAGTTCCAGTCCTTCTCCACAGTGGAAGGCACCGGCTCATTGTATGTATGGCAGGCGGCCACCAGCAGCATAGCGCCGAAGGCATCCCAATCCGGCTTGTCGGTGTAATAGGGCTTCTCATTATCCTCCGGCCAGGGGGCGTAGGGGGGCTGATCTGGCTGAGAAATGGCGCTCAAGATCTGATCCCGCCAGTTCTCCACCGCTGCCTGGACCTCTGCCGTGGACATTTCTTCCTCTTTATCAGCAGGTTCTCCATCCGGCGTGATCCGGTTAAAGGCGTATCCGTTTTCCTCCGCCCACTGCTGAACAACAGTTTTCCAGTTGTGAGAATAGTACCGGGTCAATGTTCCGGCGTAGATGTCAAGTCCCATAAGTTTTTCTCCTTTTTTGTCTATATCATTTCATACAGCAGGGCAGCGTCGCCCTGCACCAGCTCCAGGTGGGAGCGCAGCGTTTCAAGTCCGCTTTGCACCGCCTCGGCGGGCAGATCCCAGTCAGGGGCAATTTCAGCGGCCAGCTTCGGGAGGTCCTGCTCGCGCAGAGCTGCCAGCACATTAGACGCCATCTCTCCTTCCAGCAGAGCGCAGTCCAGGGTGTCCTCCGTCTGGGGAGCAGGAAAACGGACATCCAGATCCAGCTCGCTCTCACACCAGTCCCAGATGGCCATATAGACCGCGCCGGAGCAGTCGCCGCCCGACAGTTCCTGCCGCTGGCCGTCTTTGAGAAGATAAAAGAATGCGATCTGTGACATGGTGATTCCTCCTCACCGAAATTATGTTTCCTCTAACGAATCGATTATTTCCTGTAATTCAAAAAGAGCATCTTCTGCCTGGCGTCCTGTTTCCTCGCTCCAATACCGATTTCCACCAGCCAGCTGGTCAATCAGATTGAACATAGCAACTGCATCGGGAATAGGGATCGCTCCTGCTGCCTTCCATGCTGGTTGATTTTCAAGAAGATAGGCTTTTATTTTTCCAAACAACTGCACCTGAAATGTGTTATTACAACGCAGTTCTACCAAAAAACCGTCTTCACCTTGGACAATATCCGAAAAATTCATGCTGCACAATTCTCCTAACCCTCGTTATTCTCTGTCCATCAGCCCTTCTGCCTGCATCCGGGTCACATAGAAGGCCCGCACCCAGTCCAGTTCCTGCTCCAAGGATTTCTCCAAAGCCAGCAGGCGGCGCTTTCCCAGCCTGCGGTCCAGGAGGGCAAAGATGCGGACAAGAGGATTCTGGCTGACAAGGCTTTTCTCAATGCTCTGGTTGTCAAAGATACCAAACGCCTCATAGAACACCTTTTGGTCAAAGGTGCCCTGCTCCAGCGCAAAGGCATGAGCCTGGTCGATGGCATCTTTTGCGGAGTCGCAATCTTTCAGCGTTGTGGACCGCAAATGATGAAATTTCGTCCACACATTTCCAAAATAGGTGTAGTAGTTGCTCCGCAGCACTTCCTCGCCATCCATGCGAATGGCTGCCCGGCCCTCATGGTCGGCGCTTTTGCTGTAACTGGTGGCAAAATACTGGATGTGGCCCCGGAGCGCCGGGCACAGGTAGTCTTTCTCCAATTTGTTTCTGATCCCACTCCAAGTGGATACTCGGCTGTTTGACATAGGCATTTGTTCCTCTCTGCTGAATCCTACTGCTTTTGGAGATACTCCCGGAAGCATTCAATGAACTCCCGATTCCGCTTTGGGACATCGAACCCCTTCCGATGGGGAAAGAACCCCTCCCGTTCCACATCGTCCAGCAGCTTTGGCAAGTCGGAAAACCGGGCGAAGAACGGCAGAGCATAGTCCTGGATCTGCCCGGAAATTTCCTGGATAGAGCGTTCCCGCTCCAGCAGAGTAGATACCTCATAGCGGGGGAAGTCATCATACCGGCGGGTCAGCCGGGCGATGGAGGTGCCCACGATACCATCATAGGTTTTCTCAGTCCCTTCCTGCTCACTGCGCCACTGGGCAATCACCGAGGAACTCACATCAAAGAAGGCAGTAAAAGTGGTGGAGCCAAAACGGATAGAGGGGGAAAAGTAAAAGGAGAACACAAAGATGCCGTCTTTTTTGTAGATGTCATTTTTGCTCTTACGGTATTTGTAGCCCAGCGGGATCAAAGGCTTCGCGATCCGCTCACAGGTATAGACGAAGATCTCGCGGGGCTTGGTTCCCTTGGGAAAATCCTTCTTCTCCATGTTGCCACCTCAATCAAAATCCATCCAGACCAGGTGCTTTCCGCAGTGGATGCACTGGAACAGATAGCATTGCAGGTGCCCGCCATTGATGGATTCCCGGATCATATCTTTCTGCTCCTCGTCCCACATGGGATCGTCCAGCACCTCCTCCAGCACACCCAGGGCCCGCAGTTCTCTGGCACCCACATAGCCCAAAAAGGCACAATAGTCACCACAATGGGCGCGCCAGTATTCCTGCTGCCAGCCGGAGTAGCCGGGGGTGCGGTGGATCAGCTCGTCCAGCTTCTCTGGATCGTCTACACCATCGTCCACAGAGAAATCATCTTGAAAACTACCGTCATATTTCCGGGCTGCTTCGCCGTTGGCGATGCACTCTGGGCACAGATATGCAATATCCTCCACAGCGTAAAAGGGGGCTGTATAGAAAATATGGGTGGTCTTGCCGCAGCAGTCGCAGGCAACGCCGTCTGCGGACTCCTCAAAAGCGCCGGTTTCCAGCGGATTGGGGTGATACCGGAAGGTGGGCAGGCCCAGCCGGGCCCGCCGCTCCTTCTCATTCTGCTTTTCCTTTGGCGTTTTTGGTTTGGGAATGGCATAGTAGTTGCCCCAGTTTTCCGCATAGTCCTTCAGCGTGCCCAGCCGCTTGAGGGTCTTTTTATCGGAACGATTTCCGATTTGGCAGAGCAGTTCATAGGCATCCTTCTTGAAGTCCAGTAGATCATACACATCCACCAGCACTTCCTTGGCCTGCTGATCCTCACTCTGCTCAAGTTCTTCCTTGAAGGTATATAGAGCGCGGACACTGTCCGGACCTTCATTGGTCGCAACAAACTGTTTTTTTAGTTCGATATAGGTTTTCTGATATTCTGTCATTGGTCGCACCTCTCATCAATCCCACCAGAAATACCAGACGGTGGACTGCCACAGGACATCTGCCAAGGAGCCAATGCTTCCATCCTCATTCTGATCCAGATCTGGGCAGAAACCATATTGCTCCACAGCCACCTCCATAGCTCTTTCCTTGGAGATCGGAGTTGGAAGTTCAAACTCCAATTCATCGTGGCTCATGGCGGCAGGGATGGCACCATGTTGCTCGAACCAGTATTTCGCCACTGCCATCAGGTCCGGTGTGTCGGGACACTCATTCCAATTTCCAAAGGGCAGGTAGGCGAAGATCTCCCAGGGGTTCTTTACCGGAATTTTAGCCAGAATGAGCGGATATGTCATTCCGGTACCATCGTTCCAATAGTTTGCGAAGCGGTCGTTGGGTTCTCCGCCCTCCATCTCGTCCAGGACTTCCTCATCCCAGTCCAGATCATCGTCCTCGGCTTCTTCCTTGCGCTGGCCAGTCAATTCCTCCAAAATCGCCTTTCCGTCCTTGACGGGAGCGGAGAGCACCTTCTTCCGGTACTCCGTTACGGTTTTGAGGTCAAATTCATAGAAGTCCGCATCATGCTCCGAATCGGCGTTCATTACCAGACACTCCAACAGCGTTTCATCATCCGCCTGGATAAGCACGGGAACAAAGCCCTCCCGTACCCCCAGCCGCTGGGCGTAGCTGTATGCCGACATGATGGGGTCATCATCTGCCATGGATGGGAAATAGGTACACTCGCAGTCCAGATACTCCATGATGGCATGAGCCACTTCGGAAGGCTCCAGCGTGTCCTCGTCGAAGTCCTGTCCCTGCCAGTTTTCAAAGCGTTCTTCGATCACCTCTGCCATAGCCTGATAGTATTTCTCATCAAATGGGATGAATAAGTATGCCTCCTGTTGAAATTCATTGGAGTGGTACCGGGACGGACCAAAATATTTCAGGGCATAGTCATCAATGTCGGCAGGATAATAGGGCGCATCATTTTCTCCATAGTAATAATGGGCAAAGGCACGGCCTTTCTGATTGAACAGAGCCGAGAATAGACAGCCGAACAGCTCCTCCCGGATGAATGTTCGTAGGTCTGTGTTGCCTGGATCGGCTTTGACCTGATTTACCACTTCGCCATGCTCCGCCAGGAATTTCCCGCCCATCAGGTCATGCTCCATGCACCAGCGCAAATAAATCGCCATGTGGTTGTAGGCGTTGATGGGGTCAATGGGAAGCTCCTTCTCCTCAATGCTCTCAATATGATAGGAAACATCATCCATTCCTATGCTGTCATCGTCATCCTCCGGATCTCCCTTTATAGGCTCGTAACCGATCTTCAGGGTCATCTGTTCCTCTGGCAGAGAGACACCGGGGCTGCGGGTGATGGTGTGCTTATCGTCCGCAGAAAAACCGATGGTCTCGCCGTCTTGCAGCGTCACATCACACGCCAGCACATAGGAGGCAAGGCTTGCCAAAAAGTCCCGTAGTTCCTCCGGCTCAGCGTCGGTGTTCAACACCTCCATTTCCTCCTTGCCAAACACATCCATGCCGTAGGTGTAGCCGTTTAGGCCCCCCTCGCTCCGGTACAGGCCGAACCAAACCCAGTTGAAGATGGGCAGTTCGTCCTCTTTTATCATATCGGCAAGGCCCTCATAGAAACGAGGCTCAAATACCACGCCGCTGGTGTAGACACCGGTGGCGTATTTCTGCTTGCAGCACACTGCCATCGCCTTGGTGAACAGCTTACCTCGTTCCAGCAGTTTTTCCTCCTCGCCCAACACAGCCACCATGATATGGGCCTTGTGCGCCTTGGCCACTTCTACGGCCTCTGGCCACATATAGTTGTTTTCGGCGTTGATCTCTGCTTCATTGTCCGGGATGTGACCGTGGAATAGTGTCACAATCAGCATCATATTGCCGACCCGCATTACCACAGCGTCATCGCTGTTCTCAACATCTTCGTCGCCCTCATCCGGCTCCTCATCTACGATGCCCCATTCTTCCCGCAGATCTCGAATCAACTGCTCCTTGTCCCACTCTGCTTTGGAGAGGAGCACAGATCCGGCAAAGGAACCCTTATGGTCAGTTTCCTCCTCGTCAGCGTCATCCTCAAGATCCTCTACATCTTCATCCGGATCATAGAGGGATTCATGCTCCAGTCCGCGGATAAATTCCTCAAAGCTATCTGCCAGATGGGTGATTTTATAGTCATTTTCCTGATCCACATGGACTACCGCAGGCTCTCCCTGGGGACCGCAAGCCCGGTAGTCCAGGAAAATCATATCGTGTCCGGCGCTTGGACAGTCGCAGATGGCCACGCCGATGGCAGGATACTCCCACTCATCGATCATAAACTGGCTGCCCAATTCCCCGCAGAGGGAGCAGCTCTTTTCCCGCCCGATGCCGAAAATTCCGGTGATGGCCACATGGTCCTCTGCCCAACAGGTAGGCTCATCGCAGGGATAGCAGGTGTTCACCGGAATACCGCCGTTGTGCTGCTTCATCAGCCAGATGTAGGCGGCGGGCAGCTTGTAGCCCAGTTCCTCCTCCACGCTGGCAATCAGCTCATCGGAAGGCGGATCACTGACATATTCTTTCAGTGCATACCAATTATCATCCCAGAAGTTGGTGAGGTCAAAGCCCTCAAAGGGGGTATCACCGGGCACGAATTTGGCCTTCTTCTTCCGGCTGCGCTGGCGTTTCCGGATCTCCGCCTTACACTCCCGAATTACCGCCGGGGCATTTTCGTCCTCCGGGTCCAGTTCCGCCCACCGCTGAGCGTAGGGAATGGCCTTTGCCTCCTGCTCATAGAGATACTGATAGCCGTAGGCCATCCGCATATTCCACTCTGCCTTGTCCTGGCCTTCCTCCCGGACGGACTCCAGCACCTCAATGGCCCTCAGGAGGGCTTTGTCTCCCTTGGATTTCAAAGTGCCTTCGTCATGGTCCCCGATGATGGCGTAGTTCTCCAGTGCACGGGCCAGGGCGTAGGCGGTGCGGTAGTTTCGCCAATCCTCCGGGATGGCATTGAGTGCCTGGATACAGCGGGTGTACTCGTCTTCGTCGTTCCACTGCTCCAGCTGAGCGAAGAATGCTTCGGCGTTCTGTTGGGTATAAGGAATATAGTCCATGCCTGTCAGCGTCTCGTTCAACTCGTCATCCTGATTCTCAGTTTCTGGCCCATCATCTTGTTGCTTTAGAGGTACAGAACCTGCTTCACGGCGGAAGGTGTGGAAGATGGCCCATGGGATGTCGCTGCCCTCGAAGAACTCCTTTGCCATCTGGAGCGCCGTGCGGATGTCCCAAGCGATGAAGTCCACATAGCCGCAGTAGAGGCCGGTTGCCCCGCCGGTGAGAGTGAGCACTTCCGATCCTTCATCAGTGGCAAACACTTCTTCCAGCTTGTCCCGGAAGTCGAAGATTTTCTGACTGCCTTCCTCCTCCCGCAGGGTATTCAGGGGATAGCAGAAGAAGCCCGCCACCGTGCCGTCGGCATGGAGATCATCCATGAAGTCATTGTCGGTATTCAGATAGCCGTTGATGAGCGGCACACAGCAAGTGGAGCCCACCATGGTATCCAACCGCCAATCGGCGTCAGGATCTTCATTGGGTTCCATTTTGTAGCCAAGATAGCTCTCCAGATAGGCTTCCGGGTCGGTAGAGAGCTCCAGGCCCTGCTCCCGCAGTTTGTCGGGCAGCTGGGACAGGAGGAAGGACGGCTCTGCCTTGGGTTCCTCCAGCACATCAAAGCTGTCTATGTATCTCATGTGGGGGATCTCGCCCAGCACCTGGTCGGTGAGGGTGGTGAGCATCCACCAGGCCCGGCCTTCTTCCTCCCGGAGCATAGGCAGCAGCTTTTCACAGTAGGCGGAGATGGCGAAGCTGTTTTCACCCTGCTCCTCCAGCCAGATCTGCACATCCTCCCCAGAGATGTCCCAGCCATCGTCGGTGCGCAGTCCGATGTTTTGGAGGGGCTGACGGCCCACAAGGATGTTCCACTGCTCCAGCACCTCCTTGGGGGCGTGCTTCTGGAAGTAGACCAGCTCAAACAGCTTGACCTTGTCGCCCTCCGGGGTGAGGATCAGCTCGTACTTCTCGCCGTTGAAACCCATCTCGAAGGAGATTTCATCAAAAACCAGATTCAGGGTTTCCTGCATTTGGGACACGAGTTCTGCGCCGCGGGTGTGATCTTTGTCCTCATCCATCATCTGGCGCAATTCTGATTCCATCTCGGCAAAGGTTTCCCACCAGTCCTCTGTCCTTTCCCGGAAGCACTCCGAGAACTGCGGCAGAGAAATGCCTTTCTTGCACCAGTCGATCAAATCCTCAATGTCTTGTTGGGTGTTGAGTTTTGGATCATCACCGGGATGCAGTTCCAGGGCTTTTTCAAAATATCGCAGGGCGCGGCCCTCCTGATCCAGATAATAATAGGCATACCCCATGCGGAAATTCCAGGAATAAGTATCTCCCAGTTCCTCCTCGTGGGACTGCATCAGTTCCAGCGCCCGGTGAAGCAGCTTCTTTCCCTCCGGCTCGCTGGGGTCCGCCAGATTGTTGTAGGCTCGCGCCAGCTCCATATCCATTTCCGGGGTACGCTCCTCGGCAGAGATTGCCTCCAGTGCGTCAACGATTTTCTGGTGTTTGTCCTCCTCATGCCACTTCTGGCACTGCTTCAAAATATCCATATCCGGGTCCTCCTCGTCCTCATCTGGTTTCCAGTCTTTGATCTGCTGGAACACGCCGTTCTCATCCCGCTCAAAGGCGCAGGGGGCGGGGGTGTTCAGCAGAGGAATGATGTCGGGATCGTCGTTGCAAATTGTGTTCAGCTTGTAAATCCCGGCATTGTTGGGGTCGTCCATGTACGCCTCGCTCTCGTCACCGGCGGTAAAGCGCCAGCCGCTGTCCCAGCCGCCGTCCGGATTCTCCCGGTAGCAGTAGCCAACCTTGTAGCCCTCCACCGTAATGCGGTTGGTGGCGATACAGCCATCGGCGCCCTCCCAGTCAGGGAGCAGAGATTTCACATCCTCCGCTTTCACATGGTAGTCCCGGTTGCGGCCAGCGGCCTCGTACAGCTCCTTCCGCAGCGACTCCACATCCCGAGCCATCTCCTGGATCTCCTCGTTGTCCATCATCTCACTGAGGTCATATTCCAGCGGATTATGGGCAAAATCCGCGAGGGCCTTGTTCATGGCGTCATGCTCCTCTGGCGTGACGGTGATGCGGATGTGGCGGGCAGGGGTGTTGTACTCGTCCAGATCCTGAAGGTTTACACTGCCGCTGACGCTGCACTCCAGCAGGATGGCGGCCAGGTCGGTGACCACATCAATGGCGAAGTGAAAGTCCATCTCCACACCATCGGAATGTGTAAACTCCAGGTACTCCACGGTCTGGCGGAAGTCCCAGTTCTGCTTGTCCAGACCGATCTTGGCGAAAATCTCGCTGAGGGGGATCTCCTCCTTTTTCTGATCCTCTAAAAATGCCACAAGGTTCAGACTGTCATCGGAACCTCCGATAAAGTTGCCCCAGTATTTTTTGATATACATTTGTCGTGCCTCCTGTTCTGAATCCAGTCGATCAATGAGCTGATTCAAGTGTTCCAACCACGCAGGAGCGATCTCACCGCTGTCCTCGTTCTTCCAAAGATCCACAATCTCACGGATGCCGTCCTCGTCCGGCACCTCGTTTTTGATGTCGGTGAGCTGCCGCAGCAGGAAAGCAAGGGCTTCTTTGGATGCTGTGAAACCGGTGACTTTATCCCATATAGCTTCTTCATGATCGTAGTCCAGTTTGCTGTTATCCTTCCATTGGAAATACAGCTCCGCCAGAGCCATCGCAGTATTGTCAAAGAGGAAGTCGATTTGTGAGAAGTCAGATCCCAGCATGACTTCCTCTTTCATCAGTTCGATCATCTCGCCCAGATCCATTACCGGATGCTCCGGTACATATTCATTTTTGAGGATGTCCAGTACATCCAGCCCTTCGTCACGCTCTAATGCTTTTATGCCCCATGCTCCCATGTCGGCACCTCTCTTTCTTTATTTTGTATCAAGCTTCTATTGTCAATCATAGTTCTCCAGCCGAATGATAGGCCGATAAAAGTCATAATCTCCGTTTAGTTCATTGTCCTCCTGCACTTCCGGCTTACAGTGGGGCGAACAGGGTAGGAAACCGAGAAATGGGCCCAGCCCACCGCAGATATTGCATCCGCCATCGCCGCCGCAGGTGGTAAGCCTATCAGCCTGCACCACTTCCCGCATATAGGGATCGTAGGCGATGGACAGGCCGAAGAAGTTGGGTTCCTCCATGTCATAAGGCCGGTTCTCATCCTCATCCATATCCTCAAACCAGCGCAGACGCATGGAGTAGTCTAACCCATCTCCCCATGGGAACAGGGTCCGACACCCTCCGCCGCACAGGTAGGCCCACTCGTCCGCCGTGGGCAGGGAGAAGCCCCTGTTTTCCAGCATGGCAAGAAGCGCATCGTAGTCTGTGCGGTTATAGATACAGATCTGAAAGCCCTTTTCCGTCCGCTCAATGCGGGCCGACTGATGCAAGGTAAGACTGCTGCTGTCACTCCAGGCAAAATCACGGAATTCCTTCAGCCAGTCAGGGTGGGCAGTCAGCCTGGGATCGTCCATTTTGACTGGCTCCCAGTTAATTTCCTCCAGTTCCCGGCCCACCAGCATGGGGCCAATGGCCGCCTGCCGAACGGGAGCCATGCTTTCCCGAATCATCTCCTCCGGGTTCTGCGGTTCCATTTCCCATTCCCGGAACAGATACTCCAATTCCTCCCGGCTCTCCTGATTCAGTCCCTCGGCAAACTGCTCCCAGCCCAGGGTGACGGTATCGCCGGGGACAAAGACGAACTCCCGACCATCTTTCTTGAAGATGCCGGTGGTGCAGCTCTGGCCCCAGCGGTCAAAAGTATGTAGACCGAGAAAGGTCATATCATAACGGGCAGCCAGGCTTTCCATCAGTGTCTGCTTCTCGGTTGTATCCATTTGATTGAATTGGGGACGAGACAGTTTTTCGTTCATAGTAAGTTCTCCTTCGATTCGTTTTGCGTGTTCCAGCAGATAGCTCCGACCATCCTGCTTGGCCCGTTCCAAGTATTGTGGAAGCAGGTCGGAATGGATGGCGTCCAGTGAGACCAGAACGGCGATCCGCTGGTATTCCTGAAGTTCAGGAGAGTAACAGTTGCGCTCCCAGAACAGCGGAGCGAACTGTTCCACACAGTCAGGACGCAGAGCGGGCATCGCCAAAAGCGCCCGCCGGCTCACATATTCATTGGGGTCCTTTGCGAAATCTAGAATTATATCCCTGACTTCCTGACTACATGAGCATTCCGGCAGATAGGCGGCAAACTGCCACTTGGCCTCACTCTCATTGGAGGCTGCGGCCCTGCGGCAGAGGCACTCAAACCATTTGGGATGGGAAGTGGTTTCCTGTATAAATCCCTCCGCTTCGTTGGCTCTGGCAATTAAATAGACCATCTCATCCAGCAGAATGCTGTCTGCCATTTCTGCATCCATTTGGGTCAACACATGGCAAAAGGCATCAAATATATCATTCCACGCAGGGTAATCGACCTCCCATGCACCGCCGATCTCCTCGGTGGTTTTTCCGGGATAAGTGATTTCCTGCCACTGATGAAATTTTCCTACCTGCTCCAGCAGGCGTTCACGAATGCCCTTTGCCATGTGCTCACCTCACTATTCTCCGAAATGTTCCAGATACAATTCCCGCACGGAATAAGGACCTACAAGGGTTGTTTCCTGTCGGCCATCCCAGGAATACACATGAATTTTGCCCTCGTCCCCAATGTACTGCTGCTCCTCAAAGGATGCAGGGAAGGGGAAACTTTCTACCACGCTCCAGTCAATCTTGGGTTTCAGCCCATCAAACTCCTCGCACTTGAGCCTTTTGAAGTTGAATACCAATGCTGCCCCGATTCCATCGAACAGCAAGTCTGCGTATTCTCTGGGGGTGATGCTCTCGCTTACATTGGCAGCGTCAACATTGACATCCAGAACTTTGTTGCCGCAGTTTGTCCAGATTTTATCAGGAGAGAACCAGGTGGTGCGATCCTCAGTGTCTGCAAAATTCTCACGGGGATACCATCCGTTTGCGCTGTCCGGCTTGACGCCTTCCAGAAGCGGCCCATTATACGGGGAAAGCGGATAATATTGGTGCCGCACCGGATCAAATCGGCCAAAGGCAATTTTCAGCAGATACTTGTGCTTTTCGCTGCGCATGAGCTTATGGGGCTTCACGATATGTTCCTCTATCAAACTCCAAATGTACTCATCCACATGGATGGATACACGGGGGCGGCCGAATAGTGTGATTTTGTTGGTGTCTGTATCCACATTGAGCCAGACGCGATTGATTTCAACCATTGTCATTCCTCGCTTTTCAAAACGCTCCGCTATAAAATCGGCTTTCCCAGATGGCCTCAAATTCCGCCTGCTCTATGATGCAGGCGTGGAATTCCTCGCCCCAGACATGGGCGTTCAATTCCTCCACGGTGGGGATCGGCGTGATCTCGATGGCGCCGTCGTAAAGGTCAGGGATGTTACGGGTGCGGCCATTCGCAAAGATGTCGATGGAGCGGAGGGCCAGCCGCTCATTTTCGGTATCCACTTCATAGAGGATGACCGGTGGTTCTCCCTCCGGTGCGCCCTCCCAAAAGAGCTTGATGTACTCGGTCTTGCCAAGATAAGTCCGCATCGTTTTTTCATCAGCACAGGCCGCCCGGATCATTTTGGCCAGCATCATCAAATCGTCGATGTATTGGGAATAGACGCAGAACACATCCTCGTCGGAGTCGAAGTGAAACAGATCCATGCCGCTGTTATTTTTCTCAAACTCCCGGATCACGCCCCGGACCAGCCGTTCCCAGTCTCCGCTGCTGCCGGTCAGTCCCAGCCGGCAGAATTCTTCTGTCCGGAACCCGTCACTGATCTTCAGCAGAAGGGAGATGGCATAGGGGTGGTGGGGAATGAGAAAGAATGGCGCGATCTGCTCCGGCTTTACCCAGATTTTGAAGGGCGGACGCGGATCGGGTATCCAGGGCAAGATTTCCCATTCGTCCTCCGGTCGGTTTCCGTATTGGCAAAGGTCTTTCATAGTGTTCTCCTCATTCGATGTCGTTTCGTTCTTCTTTTACATCCAGTGGAGCGCCGTCCAGAGATGTGATCTGTGACAGTTCTGTTTCCGTCAGATTCTTCAGGAAAATGCAGTATTCATTTGGGTATCCGCCCACAAACTCCATTTTGGGCATCCCGATCTGCTGCGGGTCGGTAATCCACAGGCAGGGTTCTCCCGTTGCCCAAAAGTGAGTCAGCGTAAGAATTTGGCCGTTGTAAATTACTTTCTGTTCCATCCTCATTTCTCCTGCATTTGCCTCAGCAGCTTCACGATCCGCTCCCGGTTCTTTGCGGTTTTCATGAAGGTGGGGAGATGGTCAGCCTGGGTCATTTTCGCTCTTCCCGGCGGCTTTTCCCGCAGGTCGGCGCTGAGATAGCCGATCAAATAGGCAAGATGTTCCCGGTTGAGTGCCCAGACCGACTTACCCTGGAAGGAGGTCAAAAACCATAGTTCCAACCTGAAATAAGGTTCTCGCCCATCCCTGATTTCGCCAATATATGAAAACGCCTCCGCTGTTTTATGAACTTCTCCTGACATGGTTGTTCCACAATAGGGACAGGCCACATGGAGAACGGAAAACTGCTGCTTTGCCTCATCTTCAATATCCACCCGATAGTATCTGCCGCAGTTTTTGCACTGGTTATGGACATCATAGCGGTAGATCGTCCGGTCGCGGGTCTCCTGATGGCCGCAACTCAAACAGCGGAAATAGGCGTTATCCTCATCCGCTGTCACCACACCCGCGCCGTGGCACTTGGGGCATTTCACCTGAATGCCGGAGGTCAGGGCGTTGTATGCACTGTATGTAAAGTAGGGTTTATCGACGATTCGGCTCATGCGCCCACACACTCCTTTCATCCGTCTTTCTCTAAATAAAATCCCCATACGCAGTTGGAGAACTCTCCAGCAGCAAAGCGGTGGATCTGCCCATCAATCTCTACCTGCCAGACCTCGAAGGTATGGTCTTGGTGATAGATGGGGTCTTTGATTTTTACCCGCTTGCCGGTGGTTTGCCAGTCGTAGTCAAAGATGTTCACACCGAACAATTTGCATTGACCGTCCGGGCCAAAGGTTTCATATTCCCAAGCCATGTGATGCCTCACACTTCCGTGCGCTGCCAGCCGTTCAGCCGCTCCTGCACCGCATCAATCTTCCAGCCTTCGCCCACACGCTTCATAAGAAAGCGGCGGTCAAAGCCGGTGTTTTTCTCCCTGGTGTAGATGTAGAGCTTGTTTTTGGTGATCTGCTCTGCGTCAAGGAATTCTTCCCCGTTGTAGGTGCCCTGGGCGCTGTATGAGAGGCCCAGAGGTCGATAGCCCGGACGGGGCTTTTCGCTCACATATTTCTCCCAGATCGTCAGCAGGCGGGGCACTGCCTCAGCACCTTCAAACCCGGCCTGCTCCATGTACTGCTCCCACTGCGTCATCTCGGCAAAGAAAGCGGACAGCACCCTGCGGCATTCCGCCGCCGCCTGCTCATCCAGCTGGACGGGCTTTTTGGCCTTTTCCCGCTGGAGCTGGAAGAAGTGTTCCATCTGCTCCTGGGTGAATTGCACATGGGCCACTGGCTCGATGCGGTTGTTGCCAGCGATGGCCAGCAGGCCCTCATAGGTAACGGCGGTATGGTCGATCTGGATGTGGGAGAGCTTGGGGATGGAGGCCGCCTGGAGCAGACCGGCATCATCCAGCCCGGTACGGTTGAGCGTCAGAAGGTCCAGCTTGCAGCCTTGCAGAGCGGACAGACTGCTGCCGTGGATGGCGGCGTTACCGTCCAGCAGCAGATAACGCAGCTTGGGCATAGCGGAAAAAACGGGGAAACAGGCGTCAGTGAGCGCACCGTCCTCCACGCCGAAGTTGGCCATGCTTTTATGTCCGGCAAAAGGGGCAAGCAGTTCATCCGTCACCGGATAGCTTTTCACATGGAAGCCCACCAGGGTGTAACCGGCCAGCTGCTCCATGATCTCTGTGGTCAGCTCCGGAATATCAAATTTCTTTTCTCCATCTAAAGTTAGGACACCGTTTTCCCAATCCGCTGTTCGTGCCCGTTTTGGTAATTCCATAGCGCGCCTCCTTATTCCTGCTCTTTGTAACTGGCTTCAATGTCGATGAACCGCACATACACGGCGCAGACTTCGCCCTTTGCATCATAGCCGAAGTAGACGGGATAGTAGCCGTCACCCCAGCCGGAAGCAAAGATGGGCAGGTTGCAGTCCGTGTCCGGCACTGTCCAGTTGAGCCAGTCGCCATAGTCCCCCTGATATTTGGGGGTGGCTTTGGCGTTTTCCTCCAGAAGATCGCAGAACAGGTCGTTGTAGGGGTCGATGTCCGGGTCCTCCTCCAGCCGCTTGGCCCAGTAGGTCTTGAAGGCCGCCTGGGTCTGGATGTCCGCAACACAGCCCATTCCGGCATCCACGCCGAAACCGAAGTAGTCGTCATCTCCCAGCGCCGCGTCCAACTCCTCGTTGCCCGTCATGCCCAGCTCATAGCGGACAGGCTTTTCCTGGCTGACCTCCACCTTGACACAGGCATAGCGGTCACCATATTTCTCACTGGGCACCACGCAGATTTTCACGGGATAAGTTCCGGTGGGGATCGTTTGAAGGAACGGCAGCGTGTCCTCCAGTTCCACCAACGGATCGCAGGCGAAAATCTGCCCGGTGGGGAAATGGACGGCGCCGATGTCTAGCACATCCACCGCCATGTTCCCAATCACTTTCTCTGTGAAATGGGCCTCTAAGTCATCTTTACAGGTCAGTCTATCCTTGATTGCTTCGTATTTGTTCAGCCATTCAGTTGTAGGCATATCAGTTTCCTCCTGTTGATTCAGTTTCTTGATGTACACGCTCTTTGAGCCATCCCAGTAGCAGTTCACACACCGGCCATCCTGAAAATGATGGTCACAATTCGGGTAGCCATAGAGAACATGGGCACATTCCGGGCACAGCCCCATCATCTGTGAGGAGCCTTTGAAAAACAGGCTTCCGCACTCATCACAAACGGCCAGTTCTTTTTCTGCCATAGGGTTCACCAGTCCCGTTCCCGGATGGACTCCTCGGTGTCAATGGGGATGCCAAACCACTCCAGAATGTAGGCCACGGTTGCCGCGATACATTCCCGTGCCACCGTTTCGAGTTCGCTGTCGTGCTCGTCAAACTCCTCCTGGAGATCATTGATGTCGCAGACCGCCTCGTCCAGCGTCTCCTGCACCGCATCGGTATTGGTTTCGCCGCTCTCCAGCAGGTCGATGACTTTCTGGAGTTCGTCCTTTACCTTGTCCACCAAAAAAGCAGGATAGTAATCGTCTTGATATATCTCGTCCAGCAGCTTGTAATTGGGGTCAAATGCTTTCATAGGGATTGCTCCTTTCCTCGTGTATGTCAGTCACGCTCAGCTCTCATGGGTGATACAGAAAATCTCCTTGTTCAAGTCAAAGTAGGTCACCATCAGTTCGTCAGTAATCTCCGGATTGAAGGACAGGTCCAGAATGAAAACTTGCTGATCCATCTCGTCATCCACCAGACTGCCGAACCGCTTGAGCTTCAAAAAGTCCACCATCTCGGCAAAGGACAGCTTGGATGGGTCGGTTCCCGGAAAAAGTTCCGCCGCAATATCCGGGCCTACATCGTCCCGGTGGAACTCCATGAAAAATGTCACAACGCTATGGTAGCGGCTATCCTCGTCCGCCAGTGCTGCTTTGATGGCGGCTTTGGCCGTCTCCGCCAATTTCTCCGCCTCATCCAGCATTTCTCCCACCGCATCCATGGCAGCAGGATCGCCGGTCAGTTCTTCCTCTACATCGAAGATAAAGGGTAGTCCCGATTCCCCGGGAAAGTTGAAGATTTCCTCGCCGGGTGTATATGTAAAATCAATGCGTTTACAGTTCAGCTTCATAATGTTATCCTCCTGTTATCTGGTTGCGGTACTCCTTCTCCAGCGCGGTGTACCACCGTTTCAGCATAGTTTCCAGACTGGTTTTTCCTTTGCAATCTGTAAAAACGAGGAACTTCTGCATCAGTCTGGGGAATAGATATTTGCCTGCTTCTGTCAGATCCTGATTGATATAGACCATCCGCAGGATACGGCCCTGCCGGTCCAGAGGGTTCTTTTTCAGCAGTTCCTTTTCAAAGCAGAAGCGCAGGAATACCACATTCTCGTCGTAGAAGTCCTCCACTACAGCCGCGCCGATGCTGGTGTATGTGATGTCGTACACCAAACGGCTCCAATCAAATTTCTCGGCATAGAGAAGTTTCAGCGCCTTCGCCCAATGTTCCTCCGGGATCACCAGCATCCTGTGCTGGGCGGTGCTGGAGTAGCCGTGGCAAACGGGTTCCGGCTGCCCCAGCAGTTCACTCACACTGTCGGCGTAGACGAAGCACAGCTCCTCATCGAACAGGCCACCGATGAAGTTGCCGTTGCAGTACAGCATATAATTCTTGGACTTGGCCGGAGAATAAGAGAGGTTATATTCCTGCGAGTCCAGGCTTTTATGTACCTTGTTCAGAAAGTCTATTGATGTCATGGCTTTACTCCTCAAACTCGCCCTCGATCATCCCGTTCAGATACCGGCCGGGATCTGCGATGAAGTCATCCCATTTGGCCAGAGGGTGGAATTCCTCATGCTCGATATCCAGATACCACAGCTTTTTGTCCCTGGGGCTCCACAGCAACAGATAGTCGCTGTAGTTATCCATCTGCACCATCAGGGAGAGCAGCTTCTTCCGTTTCCAGGTCATCTCCTGCACATCCATGAAGGAGTAGAGCTCCGCCCACTTCACCCATTTTTGATCCGGGAACTCCAGCCGTAGGGGGCCGGTCTTCAAGTATTCCACCAGCTTGGCGGGCAGCTTGTAGGGCATGAGCTGCCGGATCTTTTCCTGCTCGTTGTGCCATTCCTCCGGCTCCAGAGCTTTCAGGTAGTCGGCCAGCTCTTGATTTTTGTTCTGCACCGCCACGGTGTAAGGCCGGTCGCCGTATTTGTCAGCAATGGTGATGTCGGCCCCCTGTTCCACGAGCCAGCGCACCATAGGGAAATTGTTGGAGCGGGCGGCCTCGGTGACAGGGGTGGAGGCGTAAGGGAACACCATGTCCGGCTTGTGATAATTGATGTCTGCCCCTTTTTCCAGAAGCAGCCGGGCAAGTTTGGTATTGCCCTCGGACACAGCGGCCCGGAATGCCTCGCCGCCAAACTTCTCCACTGTAATCCCGGCTTGCTCCAGCACCTGGATATTCTCCGGGCGCTTGCCCCAGCGTACTTCCTGGAAGGCCCGCTCTTTCTGCTTCGAGCTGAGTTTTGCGGCCTGTCCAGCAAAGAGCGCCACCACCTCCGGCCCACAACAGCGGGCGGCGGTGAGCAGCAGGGGCTGTTCCTCTGCCAGACTGGAATCAGCTCCATGCTCCAGCAGGAAGTGGATCATGGGCACATCATTCCGAAAAACCGCAATCTCCAACGGCATCAGCTTGATGTATTCGCTGAGCTGGATGGGAACATCTAAATCCAGACCGCCTTGGAGCAGCGCCTCCAGCTTGGAAGTGTCATGGTCACAGATGGCGGCAGCCGTTTCCGGGAGGGTCTCCCAGCGGCCAATATATGCAATTTGGTACATAAGACACCTACTTTCGTTGTTGTTTCACTTGATAGGGAACGGTCCGGCCCAGCACCCGGCCTTTGCCAACGGCATTGGCTCCCGCATTATTTTCCAGCGGGCCGTAGTCCACGGCATCCGGGTAGAGGGGCTGGGCATTTCCCAAGGCCGGTTCATCAAATGTACACTCGGTTCCGTCCAGAAAGCATACCCCCAGATATTCCGTGGTTCCTTTGACGACAAAATGGGGACAATATTTCCACTCATCAGACTGGGGGGAGTCTTTCGCTTGCCGCTCCAGAAGATGGCCTCCACATAGAGCACCGCCCGGTTTTCATCTGTCCCGATCATGCCAGTCGCTCCATTCCTGCTTAATCGCCAAACCGCTCGGCGGCATCCTGGTAAACGGTGATGCTTTTGGCAACCTTCTTTTTCTGGCTTCGGATGCGGAAGTAGTCCCGTAGAATGTGCTTCAGTTCCGGGTTTTCCACCTTGCGGGGCAGCAAACTGATGAACATTTCGTCGTAGCTTTCGTACAGAACACCACTCCGGTTGTAACTTTGCCAAGTCACCGTAGGCTTTCGACCTTCAGGGTCTTTGGCCAGATCAAAAAGCCACCGCTCATCCAGCTCCACATAGCGTTCAAACATAAAGGTCGTGTCATAGGACCCGTAGCGTTCATGGCCCCAAAAGATGAACGCAGTCATTCCATCAGGCCCCAGGCGTTCATAGATCCAGTCCTCCGGATAACAGCGGTAATCCAGCATCCCCAGAGCATTGAACAGGTAGATTTCTTTGGGAGTTCCCAGCAGGAGCGAATAGGTTTCATACACCTGTTCCTTGGGCTGGGTGATAATTGCTTTCATAAAGACTGGAATCAGCCAACTGCCGCCATAGCGTTCATATAGTTCATCGGCCAGTGCTTGTAGTCGTGTATCCGGGTTTCGAATCAAGGAGGCGGTCAGAATCAAAGCCGGAATCTTCTCCATTTCCTTTGGCTTTACTTTATAGAGCCCCAGTCCTTGGGAAATGTGCCATGTAGTGCATTTGTCACCATCATAAAAGGGGGTGTGCTTGAGATGGCCGATCCGTTCCGCATTTTCCGCCAGAAAACGGTACACCTCCAACATCTTGGGGGAGGCTTTGCCCAGCATCAAATGAAAACAGAAATTCATCTGTTCCACCTGTCCCTCTTCCAGCGGTTTTGTATCCGCCTCATCCAACAGCAGGGAGAGGGTTTTCAGGATGACTGGGGCAATCTGCTCCGATACACAATCCGAGCAGGCATCCGACATGATATGGCTGCCCATCCATTTGCCCTTGACCAGCTTGGCCCACAGTGGGGCAGCAGGGGCATACTCCAGCTGCGCCAAAGCCTTTTGAGCAGCCGTTTTGCACTTGCCCTTTTCTGTATTCACAAGCTGGAGAAACAGTTCGCCGTTTGCTTCCTCTTTGCCCAGCGCCAAAATGGCCTGTTCTCGCTTTACACCCTTGGGAGGCAGTTGTTCTAAAGTCATCGTAGTATTCATAGCGTCTCATCCTCGTTCATAAGTTGTCCCTGCACCTCTCTGGGCAGGTCGTTCCACAAAATATCGTATGTAAAATCCCGAATCTCCGGGTAACACTCCCGTGCGGTCTTTTCCGCAATATCTCTATTCAGGTAGTGCATCTCTTGGTGGAAAAACCAGTTGAGTTTTTCCATCAGCCGATAGAGTCGGATTTGTTCTTCTTGGGTCATGGGATTGCTCCTCCTATTTCAACTTCAGCACAAATCCCCAGATACTCACCACAATCAGGAGGACACCCAGCAGAAAGAAAACCACACGCCGGTATCCTCTGCTGTGTCGATGAGCATCCCGCGTACCAGTGGGGTCGCAGAGCCAGTTCCAGTTGCGGATCGCCCCAATTAAAATCACGGCCCCGATGAGCACCGAGGCAATGTACCAATGCTCTTGCAAAAATGCTGTGATCTGTTCACTGTTCATTTACAGATACCCCCCTTTTTTTACATCATCGGGAGTTTCCTTTCGGATGATTTCCTCCCGCTCTTTTAAATCCAGCTCCAGAGCTTTTTCCTCCTCCAGATATTCCTCGCAGTCCCGAACCAGCTTTTGAGCGGCTGGGGCATCCGGGGCCAGGGCCAGCCAGCATTTTGCGTATTCATAGGCGGTGGCTGCGGAGCGGTATGCCATCAGGCAAGAATAGCCCATCCGGGAGTTCCAGTAAGGGTCGTTCTCTCCCTGGGTGCGGACGGACTCCAGCAGATCAATGGCGTGTCGGATGAGATCCCCGTCCACTTCACCGTCGGTCCCATGCACTCCATGATCTCCCAGAACCGCCAGATTGCTGTAAGCCCGACTCAGCTTGACGGTCAGCAAATAGCCCCGCTCCTGTTCCGGGATAGCTTCGATGGCCTGGATGCACTGGGAATACTCGTCCTTGCTATTCCACTGTTCGAGTTGCTCCAGCAGCTCTATTTCTTCTGTCCGATTCATCGTTTCACCGCCTTTTCTGTGTTATCCCTTGCCTTTTTTGAAGTGTCCACTGCCTCGCCAGGTGTTGACCACACAGGTGAAGATCTGACCACAGTGCTTGCACCGAATCATGTGAGCCATAATTTCGTCTGCCCATCCATCCTCAGTCTTTACCTCCTCCAGCGGGCAGGTGGACTCCTCTGCCATCAGTTCAAATTGGCCTTGTCCCACCAACTGCTGAATATAAGCAATACAGGCCAGGTAGTCCTTGGGCGCATCAAATTTTCTCCATGTTTGAATGTTTCGGTAGTGCTCACACATATAGCAGCGTCTCCTCTCAGGTCTGCTGATGCTGCATGGATATGATTTGGCAGTCTGGACAGAATTCCACATAGAGCGTGCCCTCCGCACAGTCAAACACCGTATCCCACTGAACCTGCGCCAGATACTTCATGGGCTTACCGCAGTGAGGACAGGTCGTATATTCCGCATCCTGAACCCAGTTGGCAAAGCCGCCGATGGTATTCACATCCTGGCAGGCCGCGCCGTAAAACAGGGGCACAGGCGCTTCGCCCAGCACAAAGGGATTTTCCGTGAGGGCCTTGTACTCCTCGGGACTGACATAGCAATCCGTCTTCTCCGCGCCGTCAAATAGCTCAGAGGGAAAGACCTCCACGCCGCCATCCAGGGTAAACCGGTTGAAGGCGGGGCCTTTGAGGAATCCCACGCAGCTGGGGCAGCAGGTGGCAGTCAGGATACCATCCAACCCCAGAAATTTCAGACGCTCATCCCGGCCGTCCAGCACCAATATATCCACCATGCGTCCGCCGCAGTGGGGACAGGTATCTTCCCGTTCTCGGCCAATGCAGACGGGAGATTTCTCGCCAGTGGTTCCCTTGACCATAGGATAGCAGGTGTCGAAGTTGAGTTGGATTTTCTGGCCCTCCTTGTCGAAGGTCCAGCCTCCGATCTGCGCATAGCTGGATGGGTCTACATAGAGGCCCTTGCGCCAGGGCCGGGGATTTCGCTCCAGCTCCAGCAGAGTCTCCATTGCCTTGTCATCTCCTTGCATAGCAAGGCAACTCATCAGGTTGGAGGCCGCGCTGGAATTTTCCGCGGACAACAGCGCATGAATCAGACCATCTCGCACATCGGCGGGAGCGTGATAATAGATCTCACAGGGCCAAAACACCTCTGCGGCCAGTGCCATCCGCTGAATCTCTGGGGTGATGACATCATGGTAGCCAAGCAGCTGCCAAAAGTCGGCGAACTCTGGGTCCTCCATATCAGCCAGCCTCTGGATGTTCTGTATCAAGTTTCTTTGTTTTTCGACAATTTGTTCCGGCGTCCAGGCCAGAGCAGCTTGCCGTTCTTGCTCGCACTTACATTTCCAACACAATCCCTCATAACCCAATGGGGTTCCACAGCTGGGGCAGGTATATTTCAGACTCATGTTCTCATACTCCTTTCAGGCAATAAAAAAGCCCCACGCCGCACTGTCATAAAGACAGGCTGACGCAGGACATGAAGAAGCCGCGTTGAAGGAGCCGC
Organism: Clostridium sp. MCC344; assembly: GCF_018785365.1. Lineage (NCBI taxonomy): Bacteria > Bacillati > Bacillota > Clostridia > Eubacteriales > Clostridiaceae > Clostridium > Clostridium sp. MCC344. The sequence goes on from NZ_WQPQ01000008.1 coordinate 35,049, forward strand.
ATCCACCAGCGGATGTAGTTTCTTCAACAACCAAAATATTTTTTTCGTATCTTAAAGCAGCAAATTGCTGTCCAATATATTTGTTCATAGCGGCACCATTTGTTCTGAGCGTAGTTTTATATCTTATTATATCACAGCACTCCTTCAATGAAAATATTTTGTTGGAAATGCCAATGAAAAATTTTTGTGAATTTGTTAAGTCGTAGGGGTTGTTATTTCCATAGTATCTGGATGGATCAGAGTGATTGCTTTTCCGTTTCGTAAGGCATAATTGACTGTCTGTGCTGTGCCTGAGCGCAGCTTTTTCTGATTATCAAACACACCGATGATGTACTCTGCATGATCGACCATATAATAATTTCTTTTTTTATAACTGGAAACATCCGCAGAATGTGAAATAACAATAGAATCGTTTGCGTTTTGGATCAGCTTTTTCAATCTATGTCTACTCTGATCCGGCCATTTAGAGTCATAGCCGATGAAGGGAATTACAACGATAATTTTAATATCCTCGTATCCTGTTTGTGCTCTCAATGTTAGAAGCTGTTCTCCAGCCCACATATCCACACCAAGAGCACCGCCGACAAAAAAAGTACGGACAAATTTCTCGTCATGGAGTATGCGAAACTGCTCCAGGAGACATTCTTTCAGCTTTTGGCATAGAGGATCTTCCTCATTATATCCAAAGCAAAATCTTGTTGGTCTGTGGCCGGTAATGGCACAGGCATACTGATTCATACAAATCACCCTTGATAACTGCCTTGATTACGCATATAAAGCAAAAATAACGCAAATAATAATGCGTATAAAGGTTATATTACAAAATTATAACACAACACATACGAAGTATCAAGAATTGCTTTCTGCTATGCTAAAAGAGCAGAGAGGTGAGCGTATGGACGAAGAATTTATCCGCAATCGAATCACAGAATTACGATTGAAAAAAGGCGTTTCAGAATATCAGATGAGCATGGAGTTAGGGCAGAACAGAAGCTATATTCAGGCGATTTCTTCCGGGCGTTCTATGCCGTCTATGAAGCAGTTTCTCAACATCTGTGAGTATTTTGAAATCACGCCGCTTCAATTTTTTGATGCACAGGAGAATAACCCTCAGCTTATCAAGAAGGCTTTGGACGGAATGAGAAAGATGTCAGATGACGATCTGATTATGCTGATTGGTTTTATAAGTCGCTTAAACACAGAAAACTAACGATAGGAGGCAGTAAGCGTCCCGTCGTTAGTTTTTTCATTTTATGCGCAGCATATTGTGGCAAGCAATGCTTGTGGCTATCCATTTCGCCACAAACTGCTTGTTGAGGGCAGTGCCCCCAAGCCCCTTTGAACACAGAATTTCATTCTGTGGCTGCGCGTTCTGCGAACACTTTTGACCAGGACCAGCTTATCGCTGGCCGTGGTCTTTTTCTTTTTCAACATCCTGTTCTACCTCCATTTTCAGCACTCGATCCACATTGGCCTTTGCCGTTAAAAGCTCCCGCATTTCCTCACGGGAACGCCGGTACTCGGCATAGGTCTTTTTCTTTTCTTCCAGCAATTTCGCATACTCTGTCTGCAACTCTTTGACCTTAGGCAGCTTCTTGACTCCCATTTCATCAAAGGCATTCTTAGCAGCCTGGTGGAGCAGAATTTCTTCCTCATGTTCTTCCCGGAATTTCTTAGAGTAGCCGGCCTTGCGGTATGCCACATAGACCTCACGGGTCTTGGCATAATTTACGATGTGAGTACGCAGAACAGCAATCTCTGCCATGCGCTTTTCAGCCGCCTTGATCTGCGCCGAAAGCTCATTGTGATGTGCCGTGGCAGCCGCAGCCTTTTCTTCCAAAACCGCATACTCCAGCAGATTGTTCTCTGATAGGTAATTCATGGTCTGTGCCATTTGTTTCAGATTGAAAACCTTGGCCCATCGAGCATAGCCAGCACCTTTTCCTGCCTGCAATTTTGCCTGAATGTCCACCAGCAGATTGACCTTCGGCGGCTCTGCCTGTGCGACCACTTTCTTTCGTGGGGTATGCGCTTTCTTCCCGGAGAGAACCGCCTGCAAATCATCTAATCCATATCCTTCGCCCAGGCTGTCCATACGGGCGGCTTTCTCCCAACTGGGGAGCTTCAAGCGATACGATTTCCCTCGTTTTGATACCTCACAGCCGGACTCTTGCAGCAGCTTCAGCAACGCCTCAAAGTCAGTAGGACTTTGTGATAATGCGTTGTCAATCGCTACACGCAGCAGCTCTCGGTGAGAGGGCTTTGCCTGATCTCCCAGCCATTTGTTATAGCTCTTTCCGTGAGGTTTCGGATTCTCCACAATGGACAGTCCGTTTTCGACGCAGATGGTGTCACTTAACTGTCGGACTGCCTTGGTGCTGCCCCAAAAGTTTCGGAATTTCCGGTCATATTCTAAGCTGACCGATGACCAAATAATGTGATTATGAATGTGCGACTTGTCTATGTGAGTGCAGACCACAAAGGCATGATTGCCTTTGGTAAAGCGCTTGGCAAATTCTACGCCCAGCCGATTGGCTTCCTCCGGTGTGATCTCACCGGGGCGGAACGACTGGCGCACATGATAGGCAATCACATCATCCGCACCGCGCACTCGTCCGGTCGCGGCAAGGTACTGCCGCTTTGCCAGAAGGAACTCTGCATCCGCAGTCCTGCTGTCACACGCATAGCCGGTAATGAGCCTGCCATTATCTGTTTTTTTTGGATTGGCCACATAGTCGATGATGTCACTGATCGCCCGACTTTCTGTGCGACCCTTGCCGACATGAAGCGGCATGATTCTTGTGGTTGCCATGAAGAAACACCTCCCTCAAGCAGAAATAAATTTGATATTATCTGTAAAATCTCGTATAATAAAAACTGAAAACTCTAACTGAAAGGAGGCTATTGCTCCTATGACAGAAACAGAACTTTTGACACTTATACGCGGTGGAGAAAACATCCGTGTAGAGTTTAAGAAATCCACGAATGATGTTACAAAAGATGTATATGATACTGTCTGTTCTTTCTCCAATCGCGAAGGAGGAATTATCGTCCTGGGTGTAAAAGATAATGGAGAAGTTTTAGGAATTGATCCTGATGCAATAGACCGGATCAAAAAAGATTTTGTAACCTCTATTAACAACGGTCAAAAAATCAATCCACCGCTTTACTTACAACCAGAAACATATACGATAGATGAACGAACTGTTTTAGTCATTCAGGTTCCTGTTAGCAGTCAGGTATGTCGGCATCATGGCCGCATCTTTGATCGAAGCCATGAATCAGATATTGACATTACGGACAACTCTGATATGGTATATCAACTCTATGCAAGAAAAAGCGGAAGCTATTTCGTCAATAAAGTAACCCGCTTTCAACTTAGTGATCTCCGCTCAGATTTGATTGAACGGGCAAGAATGATGACAACAAGCCGCACTGCAAACCATCCATGGAAGTCCATGTCTGATGAAGAACTGTTGCGTAGTGCTGGTCTGATCTTAAAAGATGAAGAAAAACAAATAGAAGGAATCACTCTGGCTGCAATTCTTCTTTTTGGAAAAGATGCCACCATTATGTCTGTTCTTCCACAGCATAAGACGGACGCTATTTTTCGTGTAGAAAATCTGGATCGGTATGATGATCGGGATGTTATCATCACAAACCTCTTGGAAACTTATGACCGCCTGATAGCCTTTGGGCAAAAACATTTAAGTGATCCTTTTGTTCAAGAAGGGATTCATAGTATCAGTGCCAGAGACCATATTCTCAGAGAGATTTTCTCAAACAGTTTGGCTCATAGAGATTACTCCAGCGGATATGTTGCTAAGTTTGTCATTGAGAAAGATCGCTTGTATACAGAAAATGCCAACCGTTCTCATGGTCATGGTGCGCTGCATTTGTCCTCTTTTGAACCTTATGCCAAAAATCCACCTATTTCAAAAGTATTTAGAGAAATCGGTCTGGCTGATGAATTAGGGTCTGGAATGAGAAACACCTATAAATATACGCAGCTTTATTCCGGCGGCACACCAGAGTTTATAGAGGACGATGTGTTCCGCACCATCATTCCATTGACACCAATCGCTGTTGAAAAGGTTGGACCCCACAACACAACCCATGATAAGACCCATGATGCAACCCATGATAAGACCCATGATAAAATTCTTGCGTTTTGTATGACGCCTCATTCTAAAGCAGAAATCGCAGAACATTGTGGTTATAAAAACACAAAGAATTTTACAAATAGGTATCTGCGCCCGTTGCTTGATGCTGGAAGTCTTAAAATGACACTCCCGGACAAACCCAAAAGCAAAAACCAAAAGTATATCACAGTTCATTCCGAATAAATAAAGACGCAGGATCTTGGAGATACACTCTATCATCCTGCGTCTCTTTTTGTTATGTCCATGCCTTCCTTTCGTGCTACCATCCTGCGCGAATGTAGCACAAAAGTAAGAAGCTTTTCTTCTAAATCAACTATATACCCAATCCTGGATCGCAAATTTCAAACTCTGCACCTTGCCCAGCAGCCAGATCGCAGCCAGTGGCAGCCCCATAGGGCTAATCAAAAATGCCATGACTAAAAGGATCAAACCATTTTGCAGGGAATAGGTAAGCAGCACAGCCACGCCAAGCAGAGCAATCACCATGCTAAGCAGGCCGAGCACCAGACCGGATATGTAGATCAGACCCATGCAGAGCCAAACAAAAAGCGTCAACACCAAAATGACCGGCGCAGTTATAATCATCAAAAGCCCTTTCAAAATCTTCATATCATTTCCTCCTTGCAGCGTTCTCGGTATCTTTTCTACTCATATTATCTGGTATGGACAGGCAAAAGACAAGGATACCGATAAAAAGAAAAAGCGGAGAGAGGAGCAGCGAAGTAATGCCGTTCCTCCCTCCGCAAATGGAGTATCTATCCCTGTTATGAAAGTTTGGAAAGTTGGGTAAGGATTTCCTTCACACCCTCCCATAACTGTTCCTGCCGCTGGGATATATCCTCCAAGTCAGCATCATAAGCCCGCCCTGTCTCATGCACTTTACGGGTCAGCTGATTCAAATTATTGCTGCTTCGGCGCATCAGGGAGACCAGTTCCTTTAGCTCCGGCAGTTCCAGCTTGACCACATACCCATCCAGTGCCATTTTTCTTAGATAGGCTTCACGGTTTGAGGTTCCAAGCTGAGACATTTTTTGCTCAATTACAGCAAGCTCCTCCGATGAAACTCTAAAGTTTAATTGCATATCCCTCTTGCGCTTTGCCATGGTTATCTCTCCGGACCCTGTTTCTTCGGGGCGGCAGGCTTATGGGCAGGTAGCTCCTGTTTGAGCTTTTGCAGGACAGAGCCTTTTTCTTTCTCCTGAACGGTCTTTCGAGCCTGTCTTGTAAACAGGTCTACAAGTCCCGGATTGACCTGATCTACTACCAGATAAGCATTGCGGCGAAACGATTCTTTGTCCTCCGGCATAGGAATGGTCTTTGCCCATGCTTTGTTGTCACGGGAGATCCGCCCATCTGCATCCTTATGCTGAATGGTATTGGCGAGAATAAAGTTCATTCGCTCCGGTCCGAATTTCTCCATGACCTCCTGCACCGCAGAAGCGGTATCCAGTCGGTTGTCTCCGTAGTGGGTGCTGATTGCCTGCTCAATGGCAACTTTACAGGAAAAATTCGCCTGGTCAGACAGCCAATATGCGTCTGTTTCTCCATGCTTAGTCGAGTATGAAGCAGAATGAAGATAAACTACCATAGGATTAAGTTCTTCTGGTTCTCTGCATACCTCATTGGCTCGGCTTTCAATGCTGTCCCGGATCACATCCATATAGCCGGTCTCCAGCTTTTCAAAATAGCGGTACACATCCGCCAACGGAGAGGGAGATTCCAAAAGTGCCTGAGCCTGGGTGTCGGTCAACTCCAGCTCCTCCATCGCCATCACAATATCCTCACGGACAGTATATTCATAGGTGTGGTGTAGGATTTCTTCCGGGGGCTGGCTTTTCAGCCAGTCCCTATATTTTTCCTGCTCAGTGGCCATCTTTTCATAAAGGGCCGTATTCAGATTATTGGTATTCATGTTATCGCACCTCCTCATGCTGTTTTGGTTTCTTGTCTGTACTGCGGGGCGTCGCCGGACGCTTCAGGCTGTCCAGCACCGAAGTCCGTGTGCTTTTGGCAACAACAGCCTCGGCGTGTGCCTGTCCCTTTCCGTCGATGTTGAGCAGGGTATCCAGTTCCACCAGACGGGCATTTTTGCTTCGCAGTTCTTCTTCATAAAGGAATGGCTTTCCGACTTCCTCCTTTGCGGCAGCCTGCTGCTGATAGAGGTTATCCAACTGGGCCTTTGCCGCCTCCAGACGCTGGGGCATCTGGGCGAGGGCATTGTCGATACGGGTAAGATTTCCGCGAGGGTCTGTACCAAGGGTTGCCCGGTGGGTCATCTGTCCTTTCAGCAGGAGCGCATACTCCTGTTTCCAAGCGGAAAATTCCACGGATATGGCATAGCCCCGGTAGCTGCCAATCTGCACCGGATCGGAGGTTTTGACCTCCTTGCAGGCATCCAAAAGGGCTGCGCCGGCGTTCTCCTTATCGGTCAGCAGATCGCCGCGGATTTCCATACCAGCAAAACCGTCCTCCGGGTGCGGGTGAGCTGCCAAAACCTCCAGGTCAGATTCAAAGCCTATGATAAAACCTTTGTGCTTTTCAATTTCCTCCGGGAAGTATTTGAGCAACTGGTCCTCCAGACGATATTGCTTGCTCTGGTGGTCGGCTTTCATCAGCTTCAGGCGGGATACCTCCACATCCAAATCCATGCGTTCCTTGATACGGGGGTCTCCGGCACACAGGGCCTTGATCTCGGCAAAGGAAAGCGCCGTTTCATCCACATCGTCGCAGCTTCTCACAGGCGATTTCGAGGTCATAATCTGGCTGATGAATTTCTGTTTGTTTTCCACCGTCTGCCAGAGGTAGGCGTCAAAGGTTCCTTCAGTCACATAGCGGTACACATGGACAAGGGGATTCTGGTTGCCCTGGCGCTCGATACGGCCCTTTCTCTGGGCAAGGTCTCCCGGTCTCCACGGGCAATCCAGGTCATGAAGTGCCACCAGACGGTCCTGCACATTGGTGCCTGCGCCCATCTTGGCGGTGCTGCCCATAAGCACACGCACCTGACCGGTACGGACTTTAGAGAACAGCTCCTTTTTCCGCACTTCGGTGTTGGCTTCATGGATAAAAGCGATCTGGTCGGCAGGCATCCCCTGGACAATGAGTTTCTGACGAATATCGTCATATACCGTAAATGCCGGTTCCTGCTCCGGCAGAGGCACAGCGCCTTCCAATGCGTGAAGCAGTGGATTATCCAGTGTTTTCGCCGCCTTGCTTGCAGGAGCTTTTGCCTGTGGTGTAGAAATGTCGCAAAACACCAGCTGGGTCAGCTTGTCAGCTTCGCCATCCCGCCAGATCTGCATGATGTTCTCTACGCACTGATTGACCTTTGTGCCGGGTTCATCTGGGAGCATCTGGTTGACGATCCTCTGGTCAAGCCCCAGCTTACGGCCATCCGAGGTAATTTTGAGCATATTGTCCTGGGACGGGTCAACGGTTCCGCTGTGTACCAGCGATGCGCGCTCCGAAAGGGCCTTGACCATTTCCTGCTGATGTTCGGTAGGCTGCGCCACGATGTTGTGGTATTCCACTTCCGGGGTAGGCAGATTCAGCTGGTCGGCAGTCTTAATGTCGGCCACTTCTTTGAACAGGTTCATCAGCTCCGGGAGGTTGAAGAACTTACTGAATCTCGTTCTTGCCCGGTAGCCGGTGCCTTCCGGTGCCAGCTCCAATGCTGTGACAGTCTCCCCAAATCGGGAAGCCCAGCAGTCGAAGTGGGTCATATTCAGCTCTTGCAAGCGTTCATACTGAAGGTAACGCTGCATGGTGTAAAGCTCGGTCATGGAGTTGCTGACCGGTGTGCCGGTGGCAAAAATCACGCCACGGTTTCCGGTGATCTCATCCATATAGCGGCACTTGGCAAACATATCGGAGGATTTCTGCGCGTCCGATGTGGATAAGCCTGCCACATTCCTCATTTTTGTGTATAGAAACAGGTTTTTATAGTTGTGGGCCTCGTCCACGAACAATCGGTCCACACCCAGCTGCTCGAAGGTTACCACATCGTCTTTTCGCCCCTCGGCTTGCAGCTTTTCCAGTCTGGCTTCCAGAGACTTTCTGGTACGCTCCAGCTGCTTGACGGTAAACCGCTCGCCGCCGCTGGCCTGCACCTCTGCGATGCCCTCGGTAATCTCGTCGATCTGCTCATAGAGAAGCCGTTCCTGACGCTCCCGGCTGATGGGGATACGCTCAAACTGGCTGTGTCCCATGATGATGGCGTCGTAGTCACCGGTCGCAATACGGGCACAGAACTTTTTGCGGTTATGGGTTTCAAAGTCCTTTTTGGTTGTAACTAAGATGTTGGCGGAAGGATAGAGGCGCAGAAACTCCGACGCCCACTGCTCGGTCAGGTGGTTGGGAACCACAAAGAGAGATTTCTGGCACAAGCCCAGGCGTTTGGCTTCCATAGCAGCAGCTACCATCTCAAAAGTTTTGCCCGCGCCCACTTCATGTGCCAACAGGGTATTACCGCCATACAGCACATGGGCGATAGCGCTTTTCTGGTGTTCCCGCAGGGTAATGGCCGGATTCATGCCACCAAAAGTGATATGGCTGCCATCATACTCGCGGGGACGGGTAGAGTTCATTTCTTCGTTGTACTGGCGCACCAAAGTCTGGCGGCGCTCCGGGTCTCTCCAGATCCAGTCCTTAAAGGCTTCCCGGATCGCCTGCTGTTTTTGAGCAGCCAGGGTGGTCTCCTTGGCGTTCAGCACGCGGCGCTCTTTTCCGTCTGCGTCCTCTATGGTGTCATAGATACGGACATCCCGCAGGTTTAAGGAATCCTCCAGAATCTTGTAGGCATTGGCGCGGCTGGTCCCATAGGTGGTGTAGGCTGCCACATCGTTGTAGGATACGGAAGATTTCCCCTTGATCTGCCATTCAGCGGTAAAGGACGAATAGTTGACCTCGATACTGTGCTGGAGATAAAACGGGGTATTGAAGGTCTCATACATAAACTGCTGGATATATTCCTTGTCGATCCAGGTAGCACCCAAACGCACCTCGATCTCCGACGCATCCAGGTCTTTGGGCTGGGCGGCGGTAAGAGCTTCCACATTGACTGCATAAACCGGGTCCTGCTGTGCCGCCCGCTGCGCCTGACGCAGTTTGCGGCGTACATTGCCGGAAAGGTATTCATCAGCAGTCACATAATGGGGTGTGCCGTCTTTCTCCAACTGTCCCGGTACACGGAAGATCACGCCTTGCAGTTCTCCGGCCAGTGCTTCTTTTGTTTTTCCGGTAAGCTGGCTCATATAGTCCATATCCACGCAGGCTTTTTCTGAGATGGACACCGCCAGTGCTTCGCTTGCCGTATCCACCACAGCCACCGCCTGATGGGGCTTGATGGTCCGCTTGGTGAACATATCTGCCTTACGTTCCAGTTTCCCATCCTCGTCAATGACTTCCAGCGCACAGAGCAGGTAATAGGAAGAATCATCTGCATAGGCCAGTCGGTTTGCACGGTCATTGATGAGACCGTATTTGGAAGAAAAGCTGTCATAGAGGCTGTTCAGTTCCGCCTGCTTTTGGGTAATGGTGCTGTCCGAAACCGCTGCATCCATCTGAAGGTCGATCAGTTCCTGCACACAATCGCGCAGTCCCACAAGACCTTTTACGCGGGCTTCTGCGGTGGTGTTGAGATCCGGGCGCACCATGCGGCTGTTTTCCCGGTAGTACACCTGCCCGTCTACAATGGCATAGGAATAGTTCTTCACATTAGGATCGGCAGGAATGGAGGTGTCAATGGCTTCGCCTTCGCCCAGCTCCGGCAGCTCTGCCTCCTGATAAGTCCCATGAATGTACTTCACAGCATCATGCAGCTGGTCGGAAAGCTCCAGTCCCTCGATAGGATTCACAGTGTAGTCCATACCATGAGCAGTGCTTACCGGCTCCTGTCTGCCCAGCACCATTTCCGTGTGGTCGATAAAATACCGGTTGATGGCAAAACCGTCCTCCGTCTGTCCGGTCTGGGTCCATTCCGGCACGATGTCCAGCGGGCGGTCCCGCTTTTGGAGAAAGATGATGTCCGATACCACCTCGGCACCGGCATTCTTTTTGAACGCGTCATTCGGCAGACGGATAGCTCCCAGCAGCTCAGCACGCTGGGCAAGATAGCGGCGCACGGTGGAATCCTTGGCGTCCATGGTATATCGAGAGGTCACAAAAGCTACCACGCCGCCGGGACGCACCTGGTCGAGTGCCTTGGCGAAAAAATAGTTGTGAATACTAAAGTTCAGCTTGTTGTAGGCTTTGTCGTTGACCTGATACTGACCGAAAGGTACATTGCCGATGGCAAGGTCAAAGAAGTCACGCCTGTCGGTGGTCTCAAAGCCGCCTACTGTGATGTCCGCCTTGGGATAAAGCTGCTTTGCGATGCGCCCGGAAACCGGGTCCAGCTCTACGCCGTACAGACGGCTGTTTCGCATTTTCTCCGGCAGCATACCAAAGAAATTGCCCACACCCATAGACGGCTCCAGAATATTTCCGGTCTCAAAGCCCATACGGTCCACCGCTTCATAGATGGCCTGAATGACCGTAGGGCTGGTGTAATGGGCGTTGAGGGTAGAGCTTCTGGCGGCGGCATATTCCTCCGGGGTCAGCAGCTCTTTCAGCTGGGCATACTCGGAAGCCCATGCCGGTTTTTCCGGGTCAAAGGCATCGGCAAGACCGCCCCAGCCCACATAGCGGGATAGGACCTCCTGCTGTTCCGGCGTTGCCTGTCCGGTGGTTCCCTCCAGGTATTTCAGCAGCTTGATTGCCTCGATATTTGCCTGGAACTTGGCTTTCGGACCGCCTTCACCCAAATGCTCATCGGTAATACGGAAGTTCTGTGCATTGCGGCGCAGGTTTGCCTTGTATTCCTCATAGGAGGCTTCCTCGGCAGCTTTGGCATTGGGGAAGGTCTGCCACTGGCCGTTGACCTGAATGGAAACCGGGTGTTCATCCAGCACTTCCTCAAAGGTTTTCTCCGGCTCAGTCACAGGGGCTGGTGGCTCCGGCTCCTCGATATGCAGCCGTTCCACCACCACATCATAAGGCAGATTGTTCTTGTCTCCCGGATAGACGGCCACGGTCTCGGAATGGAAAGTCGGAGATTCGGCAGCCGGTTCGGGGCGTTCCTGTCCAAAGCCATCCAGCTGACGGACATACATCCCGCGTAGCAAAGGCGCAACTTCATCCCAGCGGAAATACAGCACAGCCAGACGCTTTTCCTCTGCGTCCAGGACTTCCAGCTCCATGCCCTGTGCCGTGGTACGGTAATCGGCAATATCGCCGGTCTCCAGATTCAGGGTCTCGATCTCACGGGGATAGTTTCTACTCAGCCAGTAGGCGATCTCGCTGTTGCTCCTGCCGGATTGCAGCAGCGTGGAAATCTGCTGTTTATCCGCTTCATCCATCAGTCCATGGACCAATACATCCCGCAGGTCCTGATCTGCCTTGTCCGGGTCAACGGGAAGAAACTCGGTATAGTAAGCATTGCGGCGATCTGCCCGAAGCAGCTGCTCGAACTGTTCTTTGCGCTCTGCCCGGTAGATGGGATATACCATACCGGTGGGCAGAAGCTGCACGGTATCATCCAGCAGCTCGGTGATCTGATAGGCGTCATCCTCGATATACACGGTATCGCCCACGGCATAAACCGGGGCGGCAGGGTCATAGGAGGTTCTTTGTGGAATGGGGCTGCGAACGGCATCATATTCCTCATCGGAAATGGAAACTTCGGAAGTCTGCTCTGTCTCGGCAGCTGCGATCTGCTCTGCATCCGACATCACCTGCTGGATAAACGGGTCATTGTCCAGTTTTTCCGGGTCTGCCACCTGACCATTGACGATTCCTCTTTCCTCCAGGGCTTCCCGGATGGCGATGGGGTCGATGTTGTCAAAACGATCCTGTTCTTCTTCGGTATAGAACCGGTCCTCCTGAATAAGCTGGGCAAGCCTGCGCTGTACCTTCGGCCAGGGCAGCTGCGTTTCCTCCGGGCTGCCGGCACGAGTAATGAACAGGCTGTTGCTGTTACTGCCGCCGTATTCCTGAGCCAGCCATGCAGCGGTATCTTTCTCTCTTGCATGGTCTTTCATATAGCGGATGACAGCGTGTTTACTCTCAATATTGCCGTTCCATGCACAAAGGGCAGTATCAATATCTTTCTGAGAAAGAGGGCGCAGAAGTTCATGGAGCTTTGGATAGGTTTCGTCGATCACTTCCCGGTGCAGACGCTGGCGGAACTCCGGTATATCAGAATAAAGGCGGATCAGCTCCATATCCTTAGAACCAAGGACTGCACGGCGCACAGCGGCATTACCCTCTATGACAGCATTTTCACGGTCAGAATGACCGCAGGCATTGCGGTATGCGGCATCCTCGGAAATGGCGGCAGTCACAACAGGCTTATACTGCTCAAACTGCTCCCGAAGGGTAGGCTTTGGAGTTTCTTCCTCCACCTCCGGCTGCTGGGCTTGGATGGCATCTTCTTCTGCCAGTTCCTTTTCAGCCTGGATTTTGTCATACTGCGCCTGTTCCTGTTCGGTAAGATAGCGGCCTTTCTGAACAAGAGAGGTAATGCGCTTGGCAACATTTTCCCAGTTCAAGTGAACATCCGGGCAGTCCTGCTTTTTATAGTGCAGTCCTTTCCCATCGTGATCTTCGCCGCTGTGTGTTGCTCCGGACAAGGCATGAGAGCGTCCGCCAATGCCATACTCGTCTTTGAGGAATCTCACTTTCTCCTTATCCGTATGGTTTGCCATGAAGAACGCATAGATACGACCTTTTCCTCCGGCGAAACTGCTGCCACCGGTCATAGCGGCGTCGATCTCATCCTCGGTAATGAAGTGCTGGACAGTTGGCACTTGGGAAAGATCCGAAGAAAAGGTCCTGCGTGGCAGGTCAAGGTCTTTCAGGTTCTCCCAGATCTCCCTTGGCCTATGATAGTGAAAACGCAACAGGTCACGGTTCTGCTGATAGGCAGTCCAGAAAGCAGCGTATTCTTCCTTGAGAGTCTGGCGGAAGGTCGGGTCACTCAGCTGCTCCGTCAGGCGGTGGGTCTCCTCCGGGAACCCATTGCCTTTGATCTCTGACAGGCAGGACAAATATCCGGCTTCTCTGGCGTCCTCACTGAGATCGTGATATAGGTTCCAGAACTTTGTGGCAAGGAGGGAGCGTTCATAGCCTGCCGCTTCTGCAAGTTCCACATTGGAGGCAAACTGGCCGCTCTCCAAAAGCTCCCCGATACGCTCTGCGGCGCTCTCCCAGGAAATGACCTGGGCAGACCTGTCATAACGGACGGACTTCCCGTGGGAAAGATGGATACCGTCCTCGGCATACCATGCGCTCACACTGCCAAGGCCGTTGCCGCCGTGGTACAGCGTTTTCAGTATCTCGGCAATCTCAGCGGTGGTTTTCTGCTTTTCAAAGGCTGCAACCACACGCTCCCTCTGGCGGTCTGTATTGCCGCCCAAACGCAGCACATGGTCAATATCATTTTGAGCAAAAGAAAAAGCAGAGGATGTATGCGCTACATTCTCTGCTTCATCTATGGATTGGATCTGTTCTGCTTCGGAGAGGAACAGGTTTAGGGTCAGCTGTTGATAAGCTCTGCCATCAGGATTTCCTCGACCTGAGCTTTGCAGGTGTTCATCAGCCCCACCCACTTCATGGGATCGCTGGCTTTCAGTTCCTCGGTGGCTCCCGCTTCCTTCGCCAGCTGGGGCATCATCTGCTCCAGTCTGTTCTGGGCGGTCTCGTCGATCTCCAGAAGGTGCGGGTACAGCTTCTCGCTCAGCAGCATCTGGTTGTAGAGGATGGGACGGTGTTCCTTCAGGTAGGTTTTCCTCATCCTTCCGTACTTGCCCAGGGATTTCTCCGGCTGCTGGCTCAGCTTCAGGTCGGGAATCAGATAGTCTCCGTTCTGGATATAGGTCATGGGATTGTTCATCTTGTTTGCTCCTTTCTTGGTTGACTTCGCGCTCTGCATTTCGGACGGTAACGCCGATCTGCCGCAGCACCTGCTGGTTGATCTGGCTGACCGCTGTTCCCAGCGCCCCGATGGTGGACGGGGTGTTGAAATCAAAGATCGCCATGAAATCTTCGTGGTCGAAGTAGCGTTCCGGCTCCAGTCCGCAGCGGGACATCAAAGCGTAAGTGATGCTGACGGTGGCGGCTGCCTTGAACTGCACTCCGATGTTATACTCATCATATTCCTCCAAAAAGGAACCGTCAACGATATAGAAGAAGTCCTGCTGATGCTCCGTCCAGTATTCCTCAGCCAGTTTTCCGGCTACCTCAGTGAGCTGTCCGGCAAGGTCATCACCGGAAACATCATAGGTGCGCTCCAGCATAGCCTGCACGGAATCCAGATGGCGCTCCTCCAGCTGCCACATCCAGGGGGTGCGGGAATGTTCACGGGTTCCGGTGTCGGAAATGTCAAAGACATAGCGCAGGCGGGGCCTGTCCCCGGAATCGTCCACCAGCGCGATCCCCTTGGAACCGCGCCTTACATACCGGCCCATCTTTTCATTCCACAAATCGTACTCTGCACAGGCGGTGGCGTCCGGTCGCTGGGCGTAGATCATCAGCTGTTCATGGAACGGGTATTTGTAAAGTCGGGAAGCAGTGGTGAGAAACCCTGCCCATTCCTGCCAGCTCCCCGTGAGCTGCGTTGCCACCTTGTCCGCCATCTGTGCATATAGTTCAGCTTTGGTTGGCATGGTGTTCTGTCCTCCTTTCGGTTTTGGGGTAAAGAGGTGGGGTGGCAAATTGCCACCCCATCCCTGCGGTTATGGTGTTTACTGGTCAAAATCCGGGTACAGCTCCAGCTGGGCAAAGTCCTCATTGGTCATCGCACAGAGCTTCGTAAGGGCGCTGTCGGTCAGCTCCCTCAGTTCCGTTTCCTCCGGTGATAGCTCGCCGCGCATCTCACGCAGGCTGTTGATCAATCCGGTGCGGCTGCCGGTATTGTAAATGCACATCAGGTTCATTTCCTCAAAAGTAAAGTTTCCCATAATCAAATCTCCCTTTCCGCACTCTTTTTGGGTGCTGTCTTTTTGTGTTCTGCTTTGGGCTGGTTTTTCAGCTGATCCACAACGGATTTCTTCTTTTCCCGTTCCTCCCGATGGGTGGCGGCTGCCAGATCCATCAGGGAAATGGGCTGACCGCTTCGGGCCTGCTGTTCCAGCTCTGCCACCGTAGGCTCTTTTGCGCCATTGTTGATGATACCGTCGATCATGCCGTAATCGTCCTCCACGGTCATCTCCGCATTTTTCAGCGGATTTTGCGAAAAGAATCCAGGGATCTGGGTAAAACCAACGCTGTCACAGTAATGACAGGATACCTTACCGTCCTGCTTGATCGCAACGATGTCACTGACGCTCATGGAGGGGCTGTGAAAGTCCACGGGTTTTTCCAGATTGAATTGCTGATAGAGTTTTTCCAGCTGCTCTGGCACAGTGCCAGACTCACTCAGCGGAGCGGTGTAGATTAGGTCATAATTGCTGCGGTCTATGGAAATATCACGGGACTTTAGCCAGTCCAGATTCATAAAGCGCACATTCTGCGGATCGTCACGGCTTACCTGATAGATGGCAAAGCAATCTCTGTTCTGGGAGAGAAATGCCTGTTCTCGTTCCTGCTGATGTTCCTGACGCTCCATGACCTTTTCGTGGAACTGAGGACTTTTCTCCCATTCCTCACGGCCCACGCCGAAAAGACCGCCATGATCCATGATTTCCTGCGGGTCAAACACCATGCTCTCCGTATTGTCCTCATGCAGCACATAGACAGTCAAACCGGCGGCATCCAGTTCCAGCGCCCGTTCTCTGGTAACAGGGAGCATCCCATCATAGGAGTATCCGTATTCCTGCATATCCGGTGTGGAGACCTGCTCATCGGGCATGGGGTATTCATCCAGTGCCTGCTCCTGTGCTTCCGGCAGCTGGGAAGAAGTAGCCATCTGACTGGCCTCTGCCTGCATCTGCTGATAGGCAGCTTCCTGCAAGGTCTCGATCATGGACAACGGTGCGTATTTTACCGAGTCTCTGCCCAAATCGTTGTCATCACAAATCTGAAGAACTGCCTTCATGCGGGAAAGCTCCGGCATATCCATCTGACCGCCATCCATCTCTTTCATGGACGCAGCATCATAAAGGGTATAATCCCAGCCGCTGCCACAGGGCTGGATATGAAGATAGGTGGCATCGTCGATCAGAAACAAAGCCTCTTGCTGGTTGGCGTCCGCCCCCAGCACCTCCATTTCCGGCATGGCCGCAGCCAGTTCCTTTACCGCTTTCTGCACCAGCGGATTGTCACGGTAATAGTCGATTGCCTGGATAGTATCCAGGTCAATGGTCTGCCCGGTCAAAATCGGAAACGGTCCTTCATAGTCGCTTCCGTCTTTCAGCTCAAAACCAATTCCTTTGATCCCGTTCATTCGCTCTGCCGGAATCTCCTGATAAATGCGGACAGCTTCCTCCAAAGACAGGTTATCGTGGTATTCTCCGAGGTTTGGAAACTCCATGCACTCTGCTACATAGTAGGTTAGATTGCCAGTCGGCTGCTCTATCGGGGCGGTTTCCGGCTTTGCTTTTGTATTGGGGTCAATTCCACGCTCTTTGCAGATTTCCTTATAGTGACGCTCAATATCAGAGATCAAAGTGCCGGAGGTCTTGTTGATGGTCTCCAAACTGGCTCTCAGCTCTTTCAGTTCCTTGCCCTGACTCCAGCTGGCAATATAGCCGAAGCTGTTTTCTCCGGTTTCAATGCCAAAATACTTGCAGACCGCATAGGAGATGCTTTCAGCCTCCACTTCCTCCGTGTGACGGTCTTTCCTTTGTTCCTGCAAAAACTGGGCGAGGGTAGAAAAGCCGCCGGTAAAATTCAGCCCTTCTTCCTCGGTCAGCCGAAGATAGCCTTCTTTTGAGAGGTCTAATGGTTCCGCCAGAATCACAGCGCCCGCATGGTTTACACCAACTCGGTTCTCTACATAAATCGGCTCTCCAGGGTCATCGTCAGAACCGCGCAGGTCATAGCAGTAAACGCCCTCTGGCAGATCATCACGGGCAATCCGCCCATTGGAGAACAGGCCGGGTTTATCAAACAGCTCAATCTCCTGATATTGCTCGTCATTGGCAATCTGGATTTTTTTCTGATTGTGGAGCTTACTGTGGGCAATTTCATGGACCGTGGCCGAAACCGTCTGTACCTCGCTCATGCCCTGGCGAATGGCGATTTTCTGATGATCGGCAGAAAAATAGCCGTCCGTATCGGCGGCCATTGCTTCAAATGTGATCGGCACCGGCGCACTGCGGCGCAGGGCCTCCATGAATGCCTCATAATTTGGCACATTGCCGGAAAGGGAGGATGCAAGCTCCGGTAAAGGTTTCCCGTCGGTCTGGCTCACATCAAAGACCTTGACCGGGCGAAACATGGGGATCTCGATTTCTTTTTCCTCTGTAACAATCTTTCCGTCTTTATCCAGAATCGGAGCCTTGGTATCTGGGTCCAGTTTCTGCTCCTCGATTTTCTTCTTGTACGGTGTGGGGGCAATGATGGTAATGCCATGCTCGCCCTTTTTTACATGACGCTCAAACTGGTCTTTCCACTTATTGTATCCGGCTACCAAAGTGGCGTCCGGCTTCTGCATATAGATAAGCATGGTGTTGTTTACCGAATAGCGGTGGAAGCGGGACATGACGGACAGATAGTGCATATACTTTTCGCTCTCGAACAGCTCCTTGATGCCCTGCTCGATGCCATCCGTGATTTCCCTTAGCCGCTCTCGGTTGGTGGGTTTATTCTCAGCCATGATTTTCAATCTCCTTTCCAAGTGTGTGATTTCTGCTGTGTGTTCTGCAATCCATGCCTTTTGTTCTTCTTCACTTTCATAAAGAAAAAGGTCCAGCAGGTACTCTACATAGGTTTTCTTCTGGATCGCTTCCACAAAATGGGGGTGCGGTTCTTCCTCCGGTGTCCGGGGAGAATTGTCGGCCTCCCATTTTTTCAGCAGATAGTAGTAATCGGACAGTACGCGATAACACCGCTGCCGGTCCTCCCGAAACTTTTGTGCCTCGGTTTTCTGCCGGACATACCTCCTGCGGGGAGGGGCCTGACTGTCATAGATCAGGCCAGAGTCCTGTGCCAGTTTCTCCGCCGCTTCTTTTGGGGAGAGGTCAAAGAGCTTTGCGGTAAAGTCGATCACATCGCCAGTAGCTCCGCAGCCGAAACAGTAGAAATATTCCTCGTTCAGCTTCATGCTGGGGTTCTTATCATCGTGAAAGGGGCAGCAGGCCATGCCAGTTCGACTGACTTTTATCCCGTAAAACTCTGCCGCTTCTTTGGTGCTGACCGACTGCTTGACTGCTTCAAATACATTCTCTGCCATGTGCCTTTAACTGCTGGACTTTCTCACAGGGGGCTGGTATCCGGCAGCTTTCGCACGCTCACTGGCAGCTTTGCGGCGTTCTGCGCTGTATGGCTCCCTGACTGATACACACCGCTTAGGGACGGTAAAGTTATGGGCGTCCTTTCGGGTGATCTGGTCGGGGTGCTTTTTTGCCAGCAGTTCCAGCTTCTCCATCAGGCGGGGATCGTGGGTGTAGACCTCAGCCATTGGTTCTGCCTGGTTATAGAGGAGAATGGTTTCCCGTTCCACTAAAGAGAGCTTCATCGGCTGCCTCCTTTCCGCTGGTCAAATTCCAGCTTGAAGTTGGCGTACTGTCCATCATCCTCCAAAACCACAGTAGCATCGTAGGTCTTGCCGGTTTTCTCCGAATATAGGCCCGTTACACGGACACGGCCATCTTTCAGCAGCGCAGACACCACAGCCTTGGTCGGCTGTTTTTTCTTGGCAGCCCACCATTTGTTGTTTTTCCAGATTGCAAATTTGCAAGAATCATTCTGACAGAA
>NZ_WQPQ01000081.1:0-645 GCF_018785365.1 Clostridium sp. MCC344
TCCCCTTCCGGCAATGACTCAGTTTTCTCTGCGCTTTCGCCAGTTTTTCCTCGCTGTTTCTGAAATAGTGCGGATAACCTACATGTTTTCCATTGGAATCTACATATAGTTCTTTCATGGAAAAATCGAGTCCGACGGCCTGCCTTATGTTCCTTGTTTCCACCGGCTTTTCTTCACAAAAATACAGAAGAGAAACATAATACCGCCCATCAGCTTCCATACAGACGGATGCGCCTTTCAGGCAGGCATCTTTCCGGATCTTACGATGCTGCCGGATCCGGATCCAGCCAGTTTTGGGGAGCTTCAGTTTCCCCTCTTTTAACAGGATATTTCCATTGACACTGTTTGTGGTATAGCTTTTAACAGGATTCTTTTTTGACTTGAATCTCGGAAAACCAAACGATGGATCCCTGAAAAAGTTTTTATATGCAATCTGTAGGTGCAGCTGGGCATTGCACAGAGCAAGACTGTCCACTTCTTTTAGCCATGGAAACTCTGCCTTATATTTTGCCGGAGTAACCTTCAGATTTTTTCCGGTCTTTTCATAACATTCCTTCTTTTCTGCCAGCATCCGGTTATATACGAACCTGACACATCCAAATGTTTTTGCAAACAGTTCCTGCTGTATTTTATTGGGATAGATCC
>NZ_WQPQ01000082.1:0-577 GCF_018785365.1 Clostridium sp. MCC344
CGAATGGGATATCTCATCTTGAGGGGGGCTTCACGCTTAGATGCCTTCAGCGTTTATCCCTGCCAGACTTGGCTACCCGGCCATGAGCTTAGCAGCTCAACCGGTACACCAGCGGTCCGTCCATCCCGGTCCTCTCGTACTAAGGACAGCTCCTCTCAAATATCCTCCGCCTGCGCCGGATAGGGACCGAACTGTCTCACGACGTTCTGAACCCAGCTCGCGTACCGCTTTAATGGGCGAACAGCCCAACCCTTGGGACCTACTTCAGCCCCAGGATGCGATGAGCCGACATCGAGGTGCCAAACCACTCCGTCGATGTGAACTCTTGGGAGTGATAAGCCTGTTATCCCCAGGGTAGCTTTTATCCGTTGAGCGATGGCAATCCCACTTTCATACCACCGGATCACTAAGTCCTAGTTTCCTACCTGCTCGACCCGTCGGTCTCGCAGTCAAGCTCCCTTCTGCCTTTGCACTCTTCGAATGGTTTCCAACCATTCTGAGGGAACCTTTGAGCGCCTCCGATACCCTTTCGGAGGCGACCGCCCCAGTCAAACTCCCCACCTGACATTGTCCCCGA